>JAFGWT010000511.1 GCA_016937015.1 Deltaproteobacteria bacterium
AATAGGTGCCAAATCCCACGCCGGAGAGAACTGCTGTGCCATACCAGTGAAACGACTTTTTGCTGCCAAAAAGCGTGAATGGCCTGTCCTGCATGGAGAGAGGCATAAATCCGGTGGTGACGCCGCAGGCATCGGGTTTGGGGAAGAGGTCATCCCCGTTTTCGTCCTTGCACATGGTGGAGCTGCCCGCATGGGGGACCACCCAGTCTTCTTCGGTCATCCCGTCATCAAACATGTAGTGGTATCCCATGTTCGGGTCACCAGGATTCTGACTGGCGCGCCAGATGCTTTCGGCGCTGCGATTTCCGATGTCTTCAAATTCCGTGAGAAGATAGGTGATTTCGAATTCCGGATTATGCGTTGTCGCGAATTCTTCCGCATCTGCGGCACAGCTTTCCAGCCAGACGGATATTGCGCCAACGACAATAAATGCCGCTATGTTGCTTTTCATGATGTGACCCTTTTTTGTTATCCAAAAATTTCCAAGGTGGTTATATTATCGTTAGTAAAGATGTTTTACAAACCAATTTTGCGACAGGTATCAAATTCTCTGTGGAAGTGGCGGCATATGCCGTTTTTTGGTTCGGCACTATTAGTTTAATATTTTAATAACCGTTTTAAAATAACGATAAACTGTTGACCAATCGACGGAATTCCTTTTTCAGCTATAGTTACTTATAGTTAATAATCAGTGGATTGCGTTCGAAAACAAATTCTGAATTGCGGGCGCTGATACGACCTGTGAGCGAAAAGGTGAAGATCGGGAGCACTTGAGCGCTATGAACGGATTGCGGACAAAAATCGGAGTACTGATTGACGCTGTGCACGAGTTGTACCAGGCGGGTATTTGGAAGGGAATTGTTGCAGAGGCCCGGGAAAGAGATTTGGATTTGCTCACTTTTGTGGGAACGACGCAGGATGGCACTGCTTTTTTCTGTTCGGAATTCGAAGATTACCTTGAGTATCACTACGATATGGTTGTGGATTTTGCGTTGCGAAGCGACATCGATGGGCTCATTGTCCTGACCAGTCCCATCACAAACATCCGCGGTAAGGCTTATGTGGAAAATCTCTGCAGGCGGTTTGGTACACTGCCCCTTGTGTGCGTATCGGAAAAGGTGCCAGGGTACCACCATGTCCTTGTGGATAATGCCACTGGCATCGAAGCGACCATTGCGCATCTGGTTGCGGTGCACAACCTCAGAAATATTGCTTTTATTAAAGGCCCTGATGACCATGAGGAAGCTACCGAACGATTGGCTGCCTACCGGCGGGGAGTGGAACAAAACGGTTTGGTATATCGGCCTGAATTGGTTGTGGATGGCGGATTCATTACCCGAAATGGGGAACAGGCGGTTCAGCGTCTGCTCGAAAGACGTGTGGAATTTGACGGTATCGTGGCGGTGAACGATTACGCTGCAATCGGGGCGTTGCATGCGTTGTCCAGTGCCAATCTGCTCGTTCCATCTGATGTGGCGGTCACTGGTTTCGATGATGTGCCGGAGGCGTCGCGGGTTACCCCATCTCTGGCAACAGTGCGTCAACCCCTGGCGCTTCTTGGTAAAGCAGCCGTGGGCAGTCTGCTTGCGCAGCTCGGCGATACGCAGTTGCAGGCGGATGTGGTGCTGCCCACCGAACCCTTGCAGCGGCGCTCCTGCGGCTGTTTCTCGTCGAGAGTGTTGCGTGCCAGAGCGGCTCCCAAACAGGTGGACGCGTTGAGTCAGGAGGAGGTAGTCAGCGCCCTGTGGCAGACAGCGCTTGAACATGTGGATAGAGATGCGCCCGCGTATCCGGGAGATGAAGCGCTTCGGGAGCGGGTGGTCAGTCTTGTCGACAGCCTGATTTGGGATGTGCATCGACCGGTGATTCGGAATATTTTCCTGAATGAAGTGGATATTATGCTGTTTCGGGCGGAACGGTTCAGCAACACCGACACACTGATGGCCGCATTGCTGCGGGAACTGACAGTTTACGCCGCGTCACTGTTTGACAGAGCCGACCAAATCGGGGAAGCCGGCAATCTGCTTCAGCAGGCGGGCACATTTGTGCGGGAGCAGCTGAATGGACGTTCCAATCGCACTCAATTGGCGGAAGACGAGTTCAGACATCGCATCCGAATCACCAATCAGCGGCTGGTAAGCAGTTTCAGTTTTGAGCAGCTGATCCGCACGATGTCCACTGGATTTCCGGCGCTGGGGATTCGCAGTTTTGCCCTGTGGCGATTTGACGCACCCGTGGTGCCGCAAAACTGGCAGATGCCCAATGTTGCAGAGTTGTTTTTTGGCTATCGCGTAACTGATGACAACAGACTGATAACCGTATCCAATGCCCAAATGGATGCGCAGATACTCTTGCCGGAACAGCTGCGGTGTGATGACGCCGGCAGCAATTATATCTTTATGCCGTATCATTTTGAGAATCGATACATAGGTTTTGCCGTATATGAATACGCGGCAGGCGCACCGCTTTTTATTTATGAGGAAATCCGCGGTCACCTAAGCGCCACACTTGCAGCGTGTTACCTCCAGTCACAGAAATAAACAATAACGCATTGAAGATGCACCAATGCGTTCCACAATCAAAAGCCATAACACCGTCATTACCGCGAAAGAGGGTGTCGATAAACAAGTGCATTCGGCGACATCATCACGTCGTCCCCGCCTTCGCGGGGACCCAGCGACGTCGTCCCCGCGAAGGCTGGGACCCAGCGACGTCGTCCCCGCGAAGGCTGGGACCCAGCGACGTCGTCCC
>JAFGWT010000512.1 GCA_016937015.1 Deltaproteobacteria bacterium
GGAGATTCCCAGTGCCAGTGCGATAAATGGTCCCAAACAGCGCGACATCAGCCGATGTCCCCTGTCAAACATACAAATCCATGAACGCGTCATTGTGTCTCCTTCCGTTTGTAAACACTTTTTTTGGACATTATCGCCAATTGGCGTTTGCATGAAGTGTAAATCGGCACAGGAATCGGCTCGAAAGAAGGCGCATTGCATTATTGCCGGCTTTTCTTTAATAAAAAACTGTTTATGTTTGGCAGAGGCAGCGTCGCTTTGTCCATTCACGAAAGGGACTTATTGATGAAATTTGCAGCAGCATGGTTCACACGTTCAATTTTTATTGCCTCCATTTTTCTGTATTGGAGTTGCAGCAGTGAAAGCGACGCCAAAGACACGTATGTCCCGGATCTGGACGGAGACGGCATATCAGACGGGGACGACAACTGCGTGGATATACCCAATCCCAACCAGGCTGACGCCGACAGTGATGGCACCGGTAACGCCTGTGAACTGAATGCGGTCTTCTCCCCCACTTTCACTGTGCTCCTGGCGGATTTGACCCGGACCTCGCCGGGAGACACTTTTTTCAGTGTGATTGGGGGCCAGGACGTTTTTCAAAATGACGCATGGGCAGAATTTGGCTTTCTGGCCACTGTGCCCCTGCAAAGTGGCGCAGAATCCGTTGGGACACTTGTTCCCACCTGGACCCATGCCAGTTTTGACGGCGGGTATTTCAATCTGGTGGACGTTATGCCCAATGGCCACATTCTGGGGGTGCGCGGAGAGGGCGGGGGCCGGATTCTGGTGGAGATAGACCCGGTGACCGCAACGACGGTGCGCAGATATGACGATGTCATGTATGACCACGATGCACTGGTTCTGCCAGATGGCAATCTGCTGGCTATCTGGAGCGACGAAGGACCGTTTGCGCCATTAAACGGCGCCGGTGTGCAATTTGAAAATGTTCGGGTCATGACGCCCGAGGGAAAGGCCCTGTGGGACTGGTCGCTCATGGCGCACGCCCCCGATGCCCCTTTCTCAGAAACATATCTGTCGGTGACCAAACTTTGGAGCAATTGCAACGCCATTGACTTTGCACCCAAAACCGGATGGACGGCGGGGACCCCCCTCGAGGGCGATATCTTTCTGGCCTGCCGACTGCATAATCGCCTCTATCGCATCGACTATCCCACCGGAAACATCGTATGGATTATGGGAGATGAGGGTGATTTTGGGGAAGGCCTGTTCTATCATCCCCACGATTCTCAGGTAACGTTTGATGTGGATGCCGCGGGTAACCGCACCCACACGCGAATTCTGATGTACGACAACCGGGAAGGCCCGGTGCTGGGAAGCGCTGAGCCCTGCCCGCCCGATGAAACCTGCCCTGCGGATATGGCGCCGTACAGCCGTGTGATGGAAGTGCGCGTGGACGATGGAACCCTGACCCCTGAAATCGTGTGGAAATGGCCCAGTCCCGCCGCGGCGGATTTCGATGCCTACGCCGTGTACTCTCCCATCGCCGGTGGTGTATCGCGTCTGCCCAACGGTAATCTGCTGATTACCCACGCCAGCGTGGGGGGCAATCCCTATATCGCAGAAACGGTTCACGGCAGGCTGATGGAAGTGCAGCGGGATGGTTCCCTGACCGGTGCGACCGTGGTTTGGGATATGAAATTCAGTGATGATTATGGCACATTCAAAGCCATTCGGCTGCCCGAAGGGACAACCACCAACTGGACCAGTCTCGCGCTGAACCCGGCAGACATACCGGAAAAATAAACCGAAGGTTTTCACGGCGCATTTTAAAGCTGCCGCCTTTCCTGGGGTTTTCGTCCGCTAATTTTTTTTTGGGGGGCCTGGCCATTTTTCATACCCGTTTGCCTTCGCCTTTTCACACCGCTATGCAGTTACGTTGGCTCCCTTTTTAAGGGAAATGCAATACGGCGATTGAAATCGCCCGGGTGAAAATCGCCTGGTCACAAATTTTATTCGAAATCGAGGTGAGTGATGAAAATGAAATGCCTTTTGGGGTCCGTTGGACTGTGGATACTGATGATAGCGATGACGATGGGGTGTTCAGACAACAGCAGCGCTGGAAACGACACCGGTGAGAGTGACGCGGACAGCGATACCGATACCGATACCGACAGCGATAACGATACGGACAGTGATTCCGACAGTGATGGCGATTCGGATTCTGACTCAGACTCTGATACGGACAGCGATTCCGACAGTGACACCGATTCGGATACAGACTCGGATACGGACAGTGATTCCGACAGCGACACCGATTCGGATACAGACTCGGATACGGACAGCGATGCGGACAGTGATTCGGACAGCGACACCGATTCGGACACAGACAGCGACAGTGACAGTGATTCGGACAGCGACACCGATTCGGACAGCGATGGTGATATTGACACTGACGAAGAATACATGGAAGACACAGATCCCATGGGACCCGCAGACGTCCTCGCTGAATTTCCCATGGATAAAGTGGTTATCCATAACGATTATATCAACAGCCTGTTCGATGCGGAGCTGGCCTACCTGATGGATTTGGAGCCGGATCGACTCATGGCGGCAGTAAAAGCGGTTTCAGAAGGGGTCGATCCCGATACAACCAGACTCAACACCTATGGCGGCTGGGAGGCGTCTGCCGGTGGGTTCCATTTGCGCAGCCACTCCCTGGGGCACTGGCTGTCTGCCATCGCGCGCGCATACCAGCAATTGCATTGGGAGGATGAAACCCGCGCCGCTGAGGTGAAGGCCGTACTCGACTATTCAATCGACCAGTTAAAATCCTTCCAGGACAAGAGCAGCAGCGGTTTTATATACGGATCTTTTGAAACCCATTTTGATGCACTTGAAGGAAAAAGCAATGTGACCACATTTGTTCCCTGGTACACAATGCACAAACTGCTTCAGGGGATTTTGGATGCATACCAGTTTGCGGGCAACGAGACTGCTCTGGCGGTTGCCGGCAAACTGGGCGACTGGGTTCACAGCCGCGTTTCCAAATGGGACGAAAACATGCGTCGCTCTGTGCTGGGCACGGAATACGGCGGGATGAACGATGTGATGTATGAGCTGTACCACGCCACCGGGAAGGAAGAACATCTGGCCGCGGCGAAAGTCTTTGATGAGGATTGGTCCAACAGTCTCTTTGACAGCATTGCCCAGGGAAGAAACGTATTGCCAGGAAAACACGCCAACACGCAGATTCCCAAGTTTGTTGGCGCCATTAAGCGTTACCGGACGCTGGGAGCAGACAGTGATTTTTACAGAACAACTGCAGAACAGTTTTTTGATATCGTGCTTAGAGACCACACGTATGTCACGGGGGGAAACAGTCAGGACGAACATTTCAGGGAACCGGGACTTCTCAATGCGCAGCGGGACAACACCAATAATGAAACCTGCAATGCCCATAACATGCTGAAGCTGACCCGGAACCTCTTTCTGGTGACGGGCGACGCAAAATACGCAAATTACTACGAGAAAAATTTCATCAACGAAATCCTTGCGTCCATTAATCCGGACAACGGTATGACCACCTACTTCAAGCCAATGGCGACCGGTGGATTTAAGATGTTTGGAACCCCGACCAATTCATTCTGGTGCTGCACCGGTACCGGCATGGAAAACTTTATGAAACTTGACAACAGTTTGTACTTTCACGACGCCAAAGACCTTTGGGTAGTCAACTACATGAGTTCAACCGTGGAGTGGACCAACCGCAATCTGGTGTTCACGACAGAAGCGGATTTGCCCAACGATGACACCGTCAAAATGACCATTGAAAAAGCGCCCCGAAACACGCTCAAAATTAAATTCCGAAAACCGTACTGGGTGGACACATGCGAACCCACCGTTGTTTCTGTCAACGGCGTGGCCTGCGATGCCATCGAGGCAGACGGATACATTGAAGTGGAACGGGTCTGGCGCGCGGATGATACCATTGAAATCACCTTCCCCATGAAAGTTGGCGTATCCCGACTGCCGGACAATCAAAATGTGGTTGCATTCACCTATGGCCCCATCGTCCTGAGCGCTGGATTTGGCACACAGAATATGGTGCTGGAAGGACACAAGGCATCCGGTAAACCGACCATGATTGCCGTGGACGACACGATTGGCATTCAGGGCGGCACCATCAATGAATGGATTGGCAACATTACAGAAAATCTGGTGCGGACGCAGGGGACCCTGGAGTTCAAACTGAAAAACACGGACGCCAACGACCGATTGACATTTACCCCGCACTGGCTGCGGTACCAGGACAGATACGGTATTTACTTTACCCTGGAAGGCGCCGGCGGCGGCTCGGTGCCGGACGACAACTGCTCGGCAGCGTCCGATGCGGGACTGCAATGCAATTCAATTTAAGAATGTAACAACCCGATTATCTTTTTTCCTTCTGTAACCCCCTCGTTGGACTTTAGGTACAACCCCGCGTCTGCGCACGGGCAATCGAGTTCCATATTCAACTGAATGGAAAAGCCGTGTCATCCCCGCGCAGGAGGCTGTCGCAAAAAGCTGTTTTCGCAACATGAAAAGCAAAATCCGTCGTCCCCGCGGAGGCGGGGACCCAGTATCCGTCGTCCC
>JAFGWT010000513.1 GCA_016937015.1 Deltaproteobacteria bacterium
GGCCGGCGACGCCACCATCATTTTCGATTCACAGGAAGACTTTATCGAAATCAACACCCAGCAAACCCTGCGCTTTGGGGACCGCAATGTGTTCGAACTCACCGACGGCACCGACCCCACCCAAGTACAGTTTTACAGCAACACGTACGACCAAATCAAAATCGGCACCGACACCACCTTCTCCGGTGTGATCACCGCCCCATACGGCCAAATCTATGCATTCTCCAGAACCACGATCAATGGCAACCTGATTGCGAGGTCTGTTTGGGTGGATACGGATTCAACGGTTCATCCCATACAGAACTGCACCGAATTCAACACCGAATTCGATGATACCGATATCCTGGAAATGCGTGACGCACTGAGCTTTGAAGGCGATGGCTGGACCATTGCAGATGCGAACAGCGTGGCTGACCTCACACTTTCGGACAACTACACATCCGACGGTGAATCCTCTCTTGAGATTACACTCAACAACGAATATGACGCCACCATCGAAAACGCCACTGCAATCGACGCGGTCTTCTCGGAGGGCGCCAGTGCTGTCACTGTAAAACTGGACGTCAAATCCAACGCCGTGCCGTACACCACGTGTAATGGGGAAGTCAGTGTATATCTTAAAGCCGTTGATGCCGCCACATACACTTTAGCTGGCACCCTGCCGTATGATCCATCAGATGAATACAGTGACTTCATGGACACTCTGTCGTTTGATTTATCTTCGGAACTCGCCGACCTGGTGATGAACGAAAAAATAAACGTTGCTATTAAAGTCTCTGCCAATCAAAACTGCAATCCGGTATTCTGGCTTGATGAACTGCAGTTCTGCGATGACAGAGACGGATGCAATATTCAGTTACCGACAATGAATCCTCCCGACTGGGTCGCCCCGGATGAGGACCCTTATTTTTACGATGTAACATGGAGTGGCGATAACAGTGACATTATTGAAAACGCCGCCACCCTGTCCGGTGCGATTCGTGTACTTGAGGACACCCCCACCCCATGTACGGTAACAGCGCAATTCGAGGCGGTCCTGGGTGAACGAATAGACGCGATACTGGGCGACTACATATGCACGCCAGGGGTTGATATTTCTTTTAACATCAACGCTTCTGATTTGCCGTTCAATACTGCGGGAATGATTTCTCAGGCAAACATTCTCGTCACAACCAGTTTTTCGAATTCCAGCGGCACAATCACCACGTTCAACAACATTGCAGATATGCGCTATTATCACCACAATACGGACGGTACCATCACCCATTTTACCGAAGAGGTATTCCAGGACACATACGATGGCTATTGGTTCAAGTCCGATCCAGCAGTGAACAACAGACTGCCACTACTTGACGAAGACAGTGACGTGGTGGGTGAAATCGAATCAGTTCAGGAAGGGGTTGATTTGAACGGCCCGGATGGCCCAGATACGGATACCATCGCAGATACAGAGACTGCCACAATAATTTTGGAATAACGCCAGGAGGTTTAAAATGAATAGACATATGTTTACATATACAGCAGCCATTATATGGCTAACACTTTTCTGTAGCGTTGCTCATGCGGAGAAGCCCTTTAAATTCTGTGTCAACTGGCAGCTGAAGTATGACGATATGAATCAGGGAGAAGACTTACTTAACAAATCATCGGCCAGTATCATCAAGGACGGCAGTGCGTGGGTAAGAGTACCACACGCCATATACAGAATTTACAACGAGGATGGCGACAAAATCAAATCCGGTAGACTTGACGACGATGGATGCGCCACCCATGATCTGGTCCCGGAGTCCGGTTCGGAGAAGAAGTACACTCTGCGAGTCTGGTACGGGGTTGAGGACAACGGCGGACGAGCCTTCAACGTACTGGATGATGATTCCAAAAGCTGGAGCACAAAACCGCAGATATACAAACAGAAAATACTGTTTTTGCCGACAACCCAAAAAAACATGATAACAATGGACATGTATATCAAAGCCACAAAGTATTCCAGAGTGGTGCCGGTCGTGTCCCACATGATTGAACGCGCCAGTCTGCTGGAATGGCCGCCCAACACCCGCGTTGCTTTTGCGGTAAACAATTCCAACCTTTGCAAAAAGACAGACGGCAGTTATTTTATAAACGACAAGCACTCATTAAAAAAGATATGCATGCAAGGCACCTCTGATGGTGAGTACAAAGCATCTAAAACATGCAAAAGCAGAATAATACTGGGACATGAAACAGGTCATGCGCTCGCCGCCGCGAATAGTGGTCCAAACGAGGGAGATTATACTGGCGATGCCTCCGGTGGCGCACGGTACACTGACGATGATTCTCATTGCCATTCCGGCGATGGCGACAGCCACCATTTTAATTCGCGAGAATGGATTGGCGCGGCTGCCATGGAAGGGTATGCCCATTTTATATCCGCAGCCAACCTTAACAACCGCGCCCCCGATGGCTGGTATCCCACCAATGGCTGGCGACGGTATGACATCTCAAGCAATAAGATGGCTGAAGTGCGGCTCGCCCCGGATTCCAACGGGGAATGGCCCGGGTACATCAACACCTGGTGCAGGCCGCCATCAAAATACAGACATCTTGGCAGTGAGGTCGACTGGCTGCTATTTTTCTGGGGATTGTGGACAACCGGCGGAGACAGTCGGTTTGATATTGAAGAAATCAACGATGTCTGGAAAAACACGTCGCACAAAAATGCGTATTGCGTGCCGCGCACCACCACCGAGACAACATGGATTTACACACATCTTGCAGCGGGATATGAGGAGGGTTGGACATGCAAGGATAAATACTGGGAATGGTCTTCTCCCTTCATGGTCCCCGCAGAATGGATCAACGGCGGCGGCTACACTTTAGTTCCAGCGGAATACATCAGAGCAAAAAAACACAATCGAGGTGAAAGTTATGAAGCGCTGTATGAAACGGTGGAAGCGAATTATCCTGATAAATTAAGCTTTTTTAATGATACAGCTATTAACGCCAAAGTCGTATATACATATTGAGAAGAGGTAATCCAGCAATGCGAGTAGCCTGCACAAAACTATATTCTCATGTTCATTTTCTCAGAACAGTTCTTGTTGTAATGCTGTTTTCAGCATGTAAACCCGACTCCAATACAAAAGACGCCGATCAAAACGAAACTGAATCAACTGGTGTGGACGCGCTTACAGGGAACGAAAGCAGCCCGGACATGCATTGGGTCACAATATCTTCCGGAGAATTCGTGTTCGGCTCAAGTGAAGACACGCCCTGCCGTGGTGCGATTGCTGAAATGCAGTTTAATGTTCGATTGACGCGCTCATTCGTCATGGCTGAAAGTGAAGTCACCCAGGCCCAGTGGGAGGCGCTGGACTTTCCCAATCCGTCAAAGGATGTTGGTGAGGACAAACCCGTAACATTTGTTGACTTCTACGAAGCGCTGGCATGGTGCAATAAGCTTTCGAGACTTGAAGGGCTTGAACCCTGTTACAACCTGTCGTCCTGTGAAAACGCTGTGGGTACGGGGTGCGGGCCGGATGAAAAATGGGAAGGCGGTTGCTCCGACCAGACAAAAAACTTCACCTGCAAGGGTAACATTCACAACTATTCAGATTACTACGCCTGCCCGGGATACCGCCTGCCAACAACTGCCGAATGGGAATACGCTGCCAAAGCGGGCACAACCGGTCATACCTACAACGGCGATGTACACTATGTTCCCCTCGGGTATTGTGAGGAAGAACCCGCACTGGAAGATATAGCCTGGTATTGCAACAACTCAGACGACCACGTCCATCCAGTAAAACAGAAGCAACCCAACCCATGGGGACTGTACGATACCCTCGGTAATGTCTATGAATTCACGGACTATTACACTATGGGGGGGTCACAGAGTGAGAGTAATTCTGTTTCGACGATAACGGATCCTACCGGAAATTCTACAGGCACCACTATTGAATTGCGCGGTGGGACTTTTGACAAAACCGGGTGCTATATTCGACCAGCCAGACCTCTATTTGACTCACCATATCGTCGCCTCTACAACACCGGCTTCCGGCCGGTGCGGACGCTGTTTTAGGATTCCGGTTCACAGAGTCATTCTGAGTAGGTATACTCGCCGCTGGTATTGTCTGAATAATTTCTGTTAATCATATTCAACGTGCGGCGGATCTGCTGACAGGGTAAAAAAAATGCGATGAATGGTCAGTCCGTGCAGCGCCTACTCCAGCTTCAGCACTGCCCATTTGCCGGGGTCGGGGTCGCAGTGGTGATTCATGGCATGGTTGCCAATTTTAAACAGCATGGTATGGGTCTCGCCGTGCACAAACGCCTGCTTAATGGCCACCACATCGGTGCAGTCATCCGCGGGAAACTCTCCGATTTTGCCTTTGTAC
>JAFGWT010000514.1 GCA_016937015.1 Deltaproteobacteria bacterium
AACATAAAACCCCAGTGCGAAGCGAAAACAGGCGCCAGGCCCATGGAAAGCGCAAACTGACCATGCCGGTCCGCTGGGTCCAACCGAAACAATTGACTTTCAGGGCTTTGATTACCATCAAATTTACTTTGTATCGCTCTATTCCAGGTCGAAAACGCGGGTGCCGCCAAATTCCTCGACCAGAATGTCATCGTATTTATCAGCGTAGTACCCGACCATATTGAGCATTTCCTGAACTTCCAGCCGGTTTAAATCAAGCACCGTGCGTTCAGACACCAGTACCACCATGTCGCGCTGTATCAGCCCAAAGGCCACCCCTGGCAACTGGGTGCCGTTCAGTTCGAGCAGCCTGATGGCGGCCTCCTTCGAGATGCCTTTATCCATTTTTACAATTGGCGACACGACGCGAATGCGACCGGCCGCGTGGTCACTTCCTGGAACCAGCGAAATCATAATATCCGCCGAGCCGCGCGCCACCTGCCAGGCATGTCCCCCCACCACGGATTCCATTTCATTGCCGGCGGCGTCGACCCCCAGGTCTCTGAGCACGGATTCCACGATTTTTTTTGCTTTGGAAAGCCCTTTTTCCAGTTTTCCGGTCATAAAAGTCACCTCTGTAAAAATCAATTGGTTACCGCATGGTTGTCCAAAGAGGAGTGATTGTCAATTGTTAAAAGCCTCGGGGGGCATTGGGACCTGAGTGTGCAGACGACTCATCTGTGAGTGTCATCGTGTGGGGATAAAATGCACATATCATTTTTGCATTTTTTTTACTTCCAAAAGAACCCTGGCATCTTCCTGATGCTTTGGTTTGTCAATGCCGCTTTTTATCTGCAGCAACGCATCAATGCCAATCCAGTTCGCCGGCGCACGACCGTAAGACTCAGTCACACGAGACGCCCACGCTGAATCGAAATCCATACCTTCAATACGCAAAAAGAAATCCAGTCGGTTTGGTGCGATTCCCAGCTGAAGCACTTCAGACTGGTCAGAGTCGCTGACTGATGCAGGGGAACCAAATTCGGCTAATGCCGCATTGGCCCGTTGAATATTTTCACTGTAATACGCCAGCCATATATCCATATCCTTTGTGTATCTTGGCTTCGCGTGAAAAATAAATGCAAGTCCGCCGATAATCAGATACTTCACTTCATGCTTGTGCAGCAACATGAGCATGTCCTCAAAATCACTGACTGCTTCCATCGGTATTCTCCTGATGATTGATATGCGCCTGCTGCACCAATGCCACATCCCGCAAAATAGCAACATGCGCAGACAGCCGCTCTGCCGGACTCAACGACTGCCAAAATGCCAGATCCCACTGTTCAGCCTGCTCATGGGATTTGGCCCTGCTGAAGACCATTCGTGCGCGCCGCGCGGCAGCTCTTTTTTCGAATGTTGACATACAGGGAATATATCAGATTTTTCTGCTGCGACGAATCATATTCGTCCGAACTGAAAACCACAGTCAATGAGCGTCGTCCCAGTTTTTACCCACGCCGGCTTCCACTTTAAGGGGCACATCCAGGGTCATGGCGTTTTCCATTTCGCGGACAACCAGCGCACGAACGGCATCCACTTCATTTTCGGGCACTTCAAGCACCAGCTCGTCGTGGACGGTCAGCAGCATCTGCGCTCTGAGCCCGGCGGATTCAAGCGCCTTATCCACATTGATCATGGCCACTTTGAGTAAATCCGCGGCGGTGCCCTGAATTGGCATATTGCGCGCCATGCGTTCCGCATGCTGACGCACGTTAAAATTCGATGAATCAATTTCCCTAAGATCCCGCTTGCGACCCAGCAGGGTGAACACGGCTTTTTCCCCCTTCACTTTGGCCACCACGTCATCCATGTAGCGGGCCACCCCTTTGTACAATGCAAAATAGGTGTCAATGAACCGCTGGGCTCCCGGGCGGCTAATCCCCAGCTCTTTTGCCAGCGAAAAACTGGTCTTGCCGTAAATCACCCCAAAGTTCACGGTTTTGGCCATGCTGCGCTGTTCCCTGGATACCGGCATGTCGTCGTCAAGACCAAACACGGCGCGGGCGGTGCGCTCGTGAATATCGCGATCGTGAATGTAGGCGTCCTTAAGCGCCTCGTCACCGGACAGGTGAGCGAGGATGCGCAGCTCAATCTGAGAATAATCCGCGCTCATCAGCACGCAGCCGTCTTTGGCCACAAACGCCTTGCGAATGTCCCGTCCGCGTTCGGTACGAATGGGAATATTCTGCAGATTGGGGTTGGTGCTCGACAGCCGTCCAGTGGCGGCAATGGCCTGATTGAAGCTGGTATGAATGCGTCCGGTATGTGGATTCACCTGTTTGGGCAACGCATCCAGATAGGTGCTTTTTAATTTGGTCAGATTACGGTGTTCCAAAAGCACTCTGGGCAAATCGTGCATAAACGCCAGGGTCTCCAGCACTTCTGAATCCGTGGAGTAGCCGGTCTTTGTTTTTTTCTGAGTGGGCAGGTTCAACTCTTCAAACAGAATTTCCTGCAGCTGCTTTGGCGAGGCCAGGTTAAACTGTCGCCCCGCCAGTTGGTGCGCCTCCTTTTCCAATTCGTCGATGCGTGCACCAAATTCCGCCGACATGACATGCAGCTGCGCCACATCCACCTGAACCCCGGCCAGCTCCATTTTACACAGCACCCTGGCCAGAGGAATCTCAATATCCCTAAGCAGTGGCATCATCCCGGCAGCGTCCACGTTCTTTTCAAGGGTACGCGCCAAATCAAAGGCCACTTCGGCATCCTCGGCCGCGTAGTGGGTGGCATTCTCAACCGACACTTCGTTAAACAGGAGCTGCGTGCCGCGACCTTTCTGGGTCACATCGCTGTACGACTGCAGCGTGCGATTGAGCAGCGTCTTTGCCAGCGCATCCAGCGAATGCGACCTTTCCTGAGCGCTCAGCAGATAGGACGCCAGCATGGGATCGATGGGGACATTCTGAATGACAATGCCGTGCCGTCTGAAAATCGTGTCTTCGTACTTAATATTTTGCACAATGACTTCAATTTCAGGCGCTTCGAGCAGCGGCTTCACGATTTTGAGCACATCGTCAAGGGGGACGCAGTCGCCGCTCCTGTGGGCGATAGGCACGTAGTATCCCACGTAGGGTTCACAGCAGAGCGCCAGTCCCACAATCTCAGCCACCACCGCATCCACGCTCGTGGTTTCCAAATCCACTGCGAACCGGCCCGTCTCGCGAATCTGCGCCGCAATTTTCTCAAGGTCACCTATTGAAGCGACGGTATGATACGTCACCGCCACAGTTGGCGTTTCGGTGTTTGCAGACTCGTGCCCCTTAAAAAGGCGATCGCGCAACTGATGAAATTCAAAGCGATTGAGCAGCGGCACCATCACGTCGGGGTCAATGGTGTTGTCCGCACAGTCCGAAAGCTGCCATTCAATCGGCACGTCGAACTTCAAGGCCACCAGTTCGCGGGAAATACGTGCGTCGGCCTCGTGCTCGGCCAATCGCTTTTGCATGGCTTTGGATTTTATCTTTTCGAGGTTGGCGTACATGCCGTCCAGACCACCCAGCTCGCACAGCAGTGGCGCCGCGGTTTTGGGGCCCACCCTGGGCACCCCTGGGATATTGTCAGAGCTGTCTCCCGAAAGTGCCAGCAAATCCCCAACCAGACTGGGCGGCACCAGCCATTTTTCCTCAACCGCTGCCGCGTCCCAGATTTTCTTTTTCATGGTGTCGAGCATCACCACGTTGTCAGACACCAGCTGCAGCAAGTCCTTATCGCCCGACACAACCACCGCTTTAAGCCCCGCATCCACCGCCGCCTTCACCGCTGTGGCGATAATGTCATCGGCTTCAAAGCCGTCCTGTTGCAGCACCGTGAACCCAAAGGCATTGACCAGTTCTTCAACAAACGGAAACTGCACTTTTAAATCATCGGGGGGCGGCGGCCGGTTGGCTTTGTACTCGGGATATATCTCCTTGCGGAAGGTGGGGGTTTTGGAGTCCATGGCAATGGCAATATGCGCGGGTTCGTATTCCTTCAACAGCGAGACCATCATATTGGCCACCCCGAATACCGCGCCGGTCGGCGTGCCGTCCGATGTGGAAAGATACCCGGTTGAAAAATACGCTCTAAAAATAAACGAAGAAACGTCCACAATGTAAAAAACGTCTTTTTCGTCTGCTGACAATGTCTGTAATATCTGATCTTTCATAACCCGCATTCGTAAACCGCCCCCGCCACACCGGTCAAGGATCAAATGGGGGTTAGTGCAACTGAATGTTCAATTGACACTTCATGCATTCTGCAGTACATTTTCATCAGAGGTGAAGAATGACTGACAATGCGACAACAACACTTCAGGCGAGACTGGATCCAGACAGCAAACGGGCTGTGGAGGAAGCGGCACGACTGCGCCATGTGGGCATATCCGACTACATCAGACTGGTACTGGTGCAAACCGCCAAACGGGAAGTCGAAGCATCCGAAAAGCGCATCCTGCAGATGACAGCCGACGAACAGGAGCGTCTGTGGGATGCCCTTCAGGCGTCGGCCAGTCCCAGCCCGGCGCAACAGAAACTTGGCAAAATCATGCAGGGGGACATGTGACCCCAATTCAGTGGCCTGCGGGATTCCATATTGAACAATTAACTCGGGAACATAAGCGAAACAGCTTCTGCAGCGGTGTTGCGACCGTTGACGAATGGCTTAAAAAACGCGCCCGTCAGGCTCAGGACAAACATCTATCGGTCACCCGTGTGTTGCTGGATTCAAATGCAAACGTTGTTGGTTATTACACGCTCGCAATGGGACAGGTGAGTTTTGATGAACTCCCGCTTCATATCATTAAAAAACTGCCCGCCACTCTGCTGCCCATCCTCACCCTGGCGTGGCTTGGAATCGACAAACGCCACCAGCAAAAGAGATTGGGCGAGCGTCTCCTTGCCCAGGCGCTTCGCGATTGTCATACCACCGGAAAGCTGATGCCTTTTGTTGCCGTCCTGCTGGACTGCGCCACCAAAAACGCAAAACGGTTTTACCAGCGCTATGACTTTGAGGAACTGCCCGGCCACCCCATGACGCTGATGCTCCCATGGAATCTGCTCGACGCAATGATGCACCTAAAATGAAAACCGTGCCCATTGTGTGCGCGGCCAAAAGTCTGCCCTATTCTTTCCTGAAAGGTCGACATCAAGCACTCGCCCCTTTTTCAAAAAGGGGCCACGGGGATTTTCACACGTCCAATCGAATAATTATACCGAGCTATTCGAGGTGTTTGCAATGCAGTCGTATTCTGTTTTTCCTGGGATCGCGGAGCTCCTGCGCCGCCCATCCGCATTCAAATAGTCTGCGGAGAGGGCGTGCCCCGTCCCAGGAAAAAACTGATATTCGATAGCCCAGCCCCTTCCCCCAAAGTCCAAACGACCCCCGGGGGAAGGCCGGGATGGGGGTGACACAGGGCAATCAAGTTCTACCATTCCTAAAACGCGAAGCGCCTGCGCCGCTCAACCGCATTCAGAAGATTTGCGGAGCTGGAGCTCCGCGCTTCCCAGGAAGAAAACCAGAATCACACACCCCTCAATATTGCCATGTCCCAGCAAACGACCCGCGAATACGCGCGGGACCACACTGGCTAATCCGATCACAACGCTCATCTCCTTCAACCTCTTCTCCCCACCAGGCGGCAAAAGTGCCTTTGGCGCGGCCGTTCTCGGGATTGTCATCAACAGGCTCAGCCCAGCCGGCAAATCCGCCTTCTATAAAATTCAAATGTTTTGCCGTGCCATAACAATGATCACCCCCAAAAACCTGTCATCTGCGAAGGAACCATCACCGCCCTGCCCGGCGACGCCTACGCCTGCAAGTTGTAATAAAAATACAAATTGAACCCGCCCCCACCACACCGGTCAAGGATCAAAGGGGGGATAAACGAATTCATCGCGCGCGAAGAGCGCTGCAAAAAGACAGTATCGCAACACTTTTTAACAGGAGAGATATGGTCAGAAGAGGTCGCCATTCCATAAGGCCTCGAGAAAATACCGAAACGGCATAATATCGATGCCCTCGCTGGTCTGCCGATATTTGGGTTCACTGCAAACCACAACACGACGTTTGGTTTCGGGATGGTCTTCCAAAAGTTGTATCAACCCTTTTAGATGCCCTGAATGAATGCGGTCCGACGATTTGACCTCAATGGCCACATCAATGTGATTGATAATGAAATCCACCTCAACGCCAGTGCTCAAACGCCAGTAATGTATGTCTGCAAATCGCTCGCGATACAGATTGTAACTGTTCAATTCGTGAAATACCCAGTTTTCAAACGCCTTTCCAAAATCGGATGTGCCGGTGGCGATATGCCCCCTTCTGGTTAATACATTTACAACACCAACATCTGAAAAATAGAATTTGGGCGCAACCGAGATTCGCCGTTTGGGCCGGCGACGATAGCTTTGAACAAATCGACCCAGCATTGTATCGGTAAGGATTTCAAAATAGTTTTTCACCGTATCCGCCGAGAGTCCCACATCGCGCGCAATATTGGTGTAGTTCACTGTTTCGGTGTCGCTGAGTGCAGCGATATTCAAAAACTCGGAAAATGACGGCAGGTTTCTAACCAGCCCCTCGCTGGCAATCTCCTCTTTCAGATAATTGGCGACGTAACTGTGCTGCAATCTCGTGGCAGCGTTTGACATTGCGAATCTTGGCAGATAGCCGCGGTTCAGAAAATCGTTCAGGACATAATCCTTTGGCAACTCCGCAAGGGAAAACCCATTCAATTCGTATCGAATCGCTCTGCCGCCAAGCATATTCGCATTACCGTGCTTCAACTTGCGGGCGCTGGAACCGCAAAGTGCGAACTGAATGCCATACAGTTCGTGCAGATACTGTACTTCATCCAGAATCCCGGGCACCTTTTGCACTTCGTCAATCACAACGAAGCGGTTTTTGCTGTCTGCCTGAAGTTCTTCCCTGAGATGTTCCGGATGACTGATATAACGCCTGAATTCTTCGGGTTTAAGCAAATCAACCCAAATCGCATGGGGATAGGTTTGTCGAAGCAGCGTACTCTTCCCGGTCTGTCTGGGCCCCCACAAAAAAAAGGTTTCCTCTCCCCCATTGGGTAATTGCAAAAGTCTTTTGTAATTATCGACCATAAATCGGAAATTACATGAAATATCCGATCATAACAAGAAGATTGCAAACAATTGCAGAGCAGATACCAAATTCCGCACGGGTAGTGCACCAATGTCATGGCGCGCATCCCGGCACCATCATCCTGTAACCGCGCCCCTTGTGTACGCGGCCAAAAGACTGCTCCTATTCTTTCCTGTAAGGTCGACATCAAGCACTCGCCCCTTTTTCAAAAAGGGGCCACGGGGATTTTCACACGTCCAATCGAATGATTTTACCGGAAGGAAACGCAAACCGCTTGAATCAAAACCGCCATACCCCCTGAAAGTTCCCCCGAATTCGAGCAGGTCCGCAGCTTGTAATCATGCATTCCGGATCACCTTCCACTTCATCCGTCCATGTGGCGGCAAAGGTCCCCCGGGCGCGGCCGTTTTCTTTGGGATTAAACGGCAATCAGGATTTGGTGTGACAGTAAAAAAAATGGCGTGCAAAACAACGAAAGCGGACTGGATTATTCTTCGGAAATTGGCGCGTAGAATTGGCCGTTGGTGATATCAACGTAGTCAGTCTGGTCTATAGTTGCCGATCCCTCAAAGGTTCCCAATGTAATTCCATCCACGCCATCCCATTTGTCAAAATATACCTCCAAGGTTCCTCCGAAATACCCTACATCTTGCACCCCCAAAGACCAACTGCTATTCGGGTAATTTCTCAATGAATACGATGCACCAGCAGAAACGTCTTCAGCAACGAAATTGAGAAACGCCACAGAATTCTTCCCGTCCTGAAAAAAACAATAAATTATATCATTCATAATCGAGCACAGACAACCAGACACATCATTCGAACAAATATCCACTTGCTCGCCATCAAAATCAAACCGTGCCGCACAGGCACAATTGCCTGGAAAATCTCCATCCGCATCGGTGTCGCTATCTGTGTCACTATCTGTATCTGTATCCGTGTCGGTATCAGTATCGGTATCCGTATCAGAATCCGCATCTGCGTCACTGGCATCGCCGCCGCCATCGCAAGCGGCGAAAACTATTATTGCTCCCAACAACAACATCAAAAACATCACGCTTTTAATCATATAATCCTCCTTAATCCTTTATCGTAACTACTGTTGCGTCGCCTTTTCAAGACAGTCTACAAATTGCTCCTGCTCTTTTACACAAAACGCCTCTTTTATGGCGGCAATCTTTTGGTCACTGCATTCCCAACTGGCGGCGGGTTCTTTTTTAACGCAACGCTACGAAATTTAGAATTTATTCTTTGTGATTAAACAGCAAAAATGGCGTGCAAAACAACGAAAACGGACTGGATTATTCTTCAGAAATGGGGGCGTAGAATTGGCCGTTGGAAATTACCAGATATTCAGTGTGGTCCTGTGTTACTTCCCCCTCAAACGTTCCCGATGCAACTCCGCCGATACCATCCCATTTGTCAAAATATACATCGTATGTCGGTACTGCATACCCCACATCTGATATCGTCGATGTCATAGTAGCGTTACGGTCATTTTTCGACGCGCAAGTTGCACCTGCGAAAACATCTTCAACAGCGAAATTGAGAAAATTTACCCTGTTGCTGCCGTCAAAAAAGTAACAAGACACCTTAGAACCACTGCTCTCAATCATACACAAACAAGTAGACACATCATTCGAACAAATATCCACTTGCTCGCCATCAAAATCAAACCGTGCCGCACAAGCACAATTGCCTGGAAAATCACCGCCCCCGTTGGTATCACTGTCGGTATCACTGTCGGTATCGGCATCGGTATCGGTGTCCGCATCGCTATCACCGCTGTTGTCTGAGGCGGTGTCATTATCTGACGAGCTGCCGTTGTCGCAGCCCATAACCAAAAGCGCGATGATGGCGGCAAGTACAAATAAGTTTTTGGTTGCAGTTTGATATTTATGCTGAGTCATTTGAGTCCCTTTTTCAGAGCGGTCACGCAGATGCAGTGCGCATCAGCAACCTTGGTAACATTCTATTGTTTCACGAAGATTTATACCCATTTGACACGGGCGAGGCAAGCAGAGTCGGCGGTGTTTACGCAGGCAAGAAAACCAGAATCACACCCCTCAAAATTGCCATGTCCCCGCAAACGACCCACGAATACGCGCTGGACCACATTGGCTAATCCGCCCACCATATTGATGGCCGCAGTGCGGATGCGATAGTTGAAGTTGTTGGGAGATGATTTTACCGGAAGGAAACGCAAACCGCTTGAATCAAAACCGCCATACCCCCTGAAAGTTTCCCCGAATTCGAGCAGGTCCGCAGCTTGTAATCATGCATTCCGGATCGCCTTCCACTTCATCCAGTCGAGGAGACTGCTTGTCAAATTATGTCTATTCCAGGAACAATAATTCCCAGTGGATTCGTTTATTTGTTGACAAGCCCATCCATAGAAGAAGGAACGCGGCTGCAGGGTTATGCCCGTTTCCAGCAGCGCAATTACCCCTGTAGCATAAGCAACCCCAAACGTTCACAAAAACGCCACAATGCGTGTTGTGGCGCCCAGAGAGACAACATCATATGTTCGGGAAGGCAATCTGACGCCCGGGAAGACTCGTTGACATATTTGGGGGAGCAAAAGAGGCTGAATACCTATTTGGTGACCGCATCCAGTAAAGACACGCTGGCGTCAACGCTGGCGGTCAGCCTGTCGGAAGCGTCACCGATAATGCCGGGCACTTTTTTCAATTCCGGGGGCAGACAAGTAGTCAGTTTGTATGTTGTGGCCAGATCCAAATCACCGCTCGCAGCCAGTTCTGTACCGGCTTTGGCAACCACGTTGCCAGCAGCGGAGATCATGTTTTCTCCGGCTTTCACAACGATGTCAGCCTGGGCGGTTGCGGCAAGAAGCGCACCCATATGCACTTTAAACAAAAAGAGCCAGGCTCTAAACTGCGCTTTTGCGTCAGCTTCAGAAGCAATTTCACCCCGTGCTATCGCCGCATCAATTGCCTGCTGATCAAATTGGTAAAACACATCAATGACGGGCGGTGCGCACTCAGCTTCAAGGTCGTTCTCGGCTCGTGCACTGGCCTCACATACCGCAGTCGTGTGTGGTGGGGTCAGTTTTCCTCTGCAGGTTGTGTTACACTCAACCCCCAGCATTTCTGCGGCATCGCTGGATTCACAAAAAATTTCTGCTATGGCGCCACCCGTACATACGCCATCAGCCGGGGTATATTTGCAGGTGCCTACGCATTGACCGTCACAGACATCTCCTGATTCCATTTTGCAGGTGCCAAGGCAGGTACCATCACACTGCCCGGCGCACACGCCGTCAGCGTTTTCTAGCGCACAAACGCCATTGCAGCTGCCATAACACACGCCGTCGCAAGCGGCGGCAACGTGGAGCACACAGTCCCCGGTACAACTCCCGGCACATATGAGTCCTGGGGCAATGCCGGTGCACCTGAGCTGTGCGTCTGAACCATCTGCGCATTTGTCATAGAGGTCAATCTGTTGGGCGTCCACTTCACACTCCCCGGCGCATATCGCATTGACCTTTACGGGGTCTACGTCGACATCACACTTTGCAGTGGCTTCAATGCTGGCGGATGCAGACACCTCACAATCAGGTTTATGATATTCAACAGTAATTGCCGAACCGGACGACATATCCAGATAAAAACTGGCGGCGAGCGAGCTCTGAAACCTGTCAGCCAAATCCAAATCCGCACCGGTTTTAAAAGCAACATCCAAACCCACTGTTCCATAAATCGATTTCAGGGCGGTATCAATATCTGCCGACACATTGTCCGCTTTGGTGCCAAAGCCAACAACCGACTGCAGAAACCCGTCAATTGCCGCGACACCTGAAATGGAGTAGTTACCCGCCAATAGACCATTTCCTGCAGAGGGACACCCTATATCGCAGGGCCCTGTTGAATCGTCAGTCGCCTCGTCCTCCCCTTTATCGCACCCGCCTCCCCAGATCAAACCAGCGAGGAGGACTGAAAGGATGTCTATCCAACTAATTTTGTAATTTGCTCTGATTTTCATTTTTCCCCACAAAAAGTGTCGCATCAGAATGACACAGGCACCGGTCGAGGCATATGTTGGCGGCTTGAGCACTATAATCATTTGTCTTTTGCTGTAAGCGAAAAACTAAGCCGAAAATGGATAATCAACAACAATAAAAAACCGCCGATTGGAAAGCCCAACCGGCGGCAAAAATTTTACAGAGAGGATAACGGATTATCCTCAAAGAATTCTGTTATTTTTTAATGATGCCGACCAGAGACACACTGGCGTCAACGCTGCCAGACAGCTTATCGGAAGCGTCACCGATAATACCGGGAACTTTCTTCAGCTCTGCAGGCAGACAGCCCAGTTTGAAAGCAACTGAAAAATCAGCGTCTGCGGCCAGCTCAGCACCAGCTTTGCCAATCACATTGCCAGCGGCGGAGATCATGCCTTCGCCAGCTTTAAGTACGATGTCAGCCTGGGCCATAGCGGCAACCAGGTTACCCACTTCGGTTTTGAAAAGGGTGAGCCACGCTTTGAACTCGGCTTTGAGAGCAGCTTCAGACTCGATGGAACCATCGGCTTCGGCAGCGGCAACCAGAGAGGCGTCAAAGCTGTAAGATACGCCAATTGAAGGCGGTGTACACTCGGCGCTCAGCTCGGCTTCAGCTTTAGCGCTGGCTTCACACTCTGCAGATGCGCTGGGCGGAGTTACTTCACCGGAGCAGCTGCCGGAGCAGTTAACCTGAGGAGGCTCGGCATTGGCTTCGGCTTTACAGGAAACCTCAGCTTTGGCGCCACCTTCGCAGGAGCCGCTGGCAGGAGTATATTCGCAGGAACCAGTGCATTTACCGGAGCAGCTTCCGCCGGCTTCCATCTCGCAGGTACCCTCACATTCGCCATCGCACTCACCGGCGCAGGAACCGTCGGTGTTTTCCACGGAGCATGTGCCAGTACAGGAACCGTTGCAGGTACCTTCACAGGTAGCAGCCACTTCGAGCTCGCATCCACCGGTGCAGGAACCCTCGCAGCTCAGGCTGGGAGCGGTACCGGTACAGGTGAGTTCAGCTTCTACAGAACCTTCACAGGCAGCTTCGAGATTCACTTCGCCGGGATCCACTTCGCATTTGCCGGAGCAGGATGCTTCAACAGAACCGGGCTGTACTTCTACGTCGCATTTTGCAGTGGCTTCGATGCTGGCGCTGGCGGAAACCTCACATTTGGGTTTCTGATATTCAACTTTAATGGCGGCACCGGCAGATGCATCCAAATAAAATTTGGCAGCAAGGGCAGCCTGGAACTGAGCGGACATATCAAGATCCGCACCGGCTTTACCGGCCACATCCAAACCAACTGAGCCGTAAATGGCTTTCAGTGCCGCGTCGATATCAGCGGAAACTTTGGTGGCTTTGGTGTTGAAATTTACAACCGAACCAAAGAAACCGTCGATGGATGCCACACCAGTGATGGATGCATTACCGGCTACGAGGCCTTCGCTGGCGCCTGGGCAGCTCAATCCGCACTGCTCTGCGATATTATCCAGAGGTCCACCATCGTCACATGCACCACCGGACAGGAAGCCTGCCAGGATGACGGTCAGTACGATTACCAACGTCTTTTGAATTCTTTTCTGCTGTTTCATAAATACTTCCTCCTTAAGGAAATTTGATGAGCCAACGGCACCCTTGCACATCATTGGCTATGCTTGCAGTTACCTTTTCAATAGTGTTCTGAGTTTTAACTCCGATACTTGAACTGTTCAAGTATAGTTCTGCTTTTTGTTGTAAGAATGTAAAAATAACTACCTGTATTCTCATTCCACACATGCACTCTCACTGCGACCTCAATCCGATTCTCCTGGGGTTACATTTGTAGCATTTAGAGTGCGCCATGGGGCGATTTTCCGAACAATTAAACATATTTCTGTCTGGGAATAAAATTTTGTGCAAAATTGCAGACCGAGATAACCCTACCGCCTCCAGCGCCATTTTTTTGGCCAAACGAATATCTTTTTCTATAATAATGTGATTAAAAAAAAGAAACATAATAATGCTGCAAAAGTACGAAATTTAAATGGCTGTTAGACAGCGATGGCACTTGTTATATTCAAAAATATTCGACATCGCGTCTTTTAAACTGGAATCGATGTGCAACCGTTCCGTTGTGGGAACCACGCAGAACAAAAGGGGTTGAAAAAATGGGTTCAAAACAGGGGAGTCTTCTAACTGTTTTTATCGGCGTTTTCTGCGCCATTCTGTTTGCCGGAATGTCTGCCCATGCAGACCGCACTCTCCTTGCCAAAACCGACAAATACGGTGCCGATCTGCGACTTTTCCGCTCCGCCATTGACACCAAGGGCCATTTTACGGTGGACGGCAGCGAAGTGTTGCCTCACCACGCCCTGTCGCTGTCTCTGACCATGAACTTTGGCTTTAATCAGTGGTTCGCACCCGAACTCAAAACCACGCGGGCATACAAAAACACAACCACAAACGTTTATCTTCACTCCATCCTGATTGCCAACTGGGGTATTAAAGACATGGTTGTAGTCGGTCTGGGCATTCCAATCGCGCTGCCCTCCGGTTATGTGTTTAACGGATTCAATTCCCGCGGCGAACCCACTCGGGAGGCATGGTCCACCTCCGGCCGCATCGGCGACATCAGCCTTCACACCAAATTGCGCTGGATTCGCGCAGACAGGCATCCCATTGGGCTTTCCACAATTTTTCAGTACAGTATCCCCACAGGCGCCGGCGAGTATATCGCGGGTTCCCCCAAAGGCGGCGTTTTCCGCGCAAAACTGATCCTCGATGTGATGAGCCAGCGCGAACGATACCGGGGCGCACTGAACGTTGGCGTGCATCTGCCCCTGGGCGCACTGAAAACCGTCAACAACTATGCAGACCCGAACAACTTTGCCCTCGACAACACCACCGGCCGGGTCCTTTTTAAAAATGGCCCCCAGGCCAACTTTGGGATTGGCAACAGTTTTGCCTTCTGGCCCGACGTGATGGATTTTGTGCTTGAGGTCTACGGCACACAGCTTTTTTCCGAAATCGGCACGCCGGAATATTTCTCCGCGGAAGCCAGCGGCGGTGTGAAGATGTACATTGAGGAAAGCTCGTACCTGCTGGCAGGATATGCCCACGGTCTGCCTTTTTCGGGTAAACGCTCTAAAAATCCAGGTTACGGTTATCAGGCTATGGAACAGCGCGTTTTTCTGGGCTTTGCCTACGAACCATCCATTGGTGACAAGGACAGGGACGGCATTAAGGACGACATCGACCAGTGCCCCCTTGACCCTGAAGACTTCGATGAGTTTCTGGATTCTGACGGCTGCCCGGAGCCGGATAATGATATGGACGGCATTCTCGATCCCGACGACGCGTGTCCACTCATTCCTGAGGACGCGGACGGTGTGGAAGATAATGATGGCTGTCCGGAACGCAACGAACGGGACCGGGATGGCGACGGCATTTTCGACGAAAAAGACAAGTGTCCGGACAATCCCGAAGACCACGACGATTTTGAGGACAAGGACGGCTGTCCCGATGTGGACAATGACAGGGACGGCATCCTCGATATACGCGACGAGTGTCCCAACGATCCCGAGGATATGGATGGATTTGAAGACAAAAACGGCTGTCCCGACCCGGACAATGACAAGGACCGCATTCTCGACATTGATGACGCCTGTCCCGACAATCCCGAAGTTTACAACGGCAAGGAAGATACGGACGGTTGTCCGGACCAGGGCGACGTTATTCTGCAGGGTGACAGTATTCGCATCCTGAAGAAAGTGTATTTTGAGTACGACTCGGCGAACATTAAAAAGGTATCGTACGATATTCTCAATGCCGTGGCCGAAACCATCAAGAACAACCCGCAGATTGAACTGGTTGAGATTGGGGGCCATGCGGACCAGAACGGCAGCGACAAATACAACCTCAAACTGACCGAGGACAGGGCCGCCAGTGTGAAGCGTTACCTGTTGAGCAAGGGCGTTAAGGAAAAGAGTGTTATTTCCCAGGGCTACGGCGAGTACTGTCCGGTGGAAGAAGGCAACACAGACGCCATCAACGAGAAAAACCGGCGAGTGGAATTCAAGGTGCTGGTCACTGCGGGTATTCCCACCGGCGCCAGACGCGGCTGCGATCTGTCAGATAAAAACGGCATTGTGCCGGCCACCGTCACCATTGAGGACAATGCGCCAAAAACAGAAAATCAGGATACACAGAATCAGTAGGCCACCGTGTCGAATTCCGCCTTATTTCCTTTGAGGGTGCTGCCAACATCATGTAAAAAATCCCCCTTATCCCCTTCCCGGAAAGGGGAAGACAGGCAAACTCCCCCTCTTTAAAGGGGGTAGGGGGATTTCGAGATGCGCAACGCCAATCCCAAAGCAGCACATGCTCAGAAAAAACGCCCCCCTCGTCGCTTTGTCTTGCGTTGGGGAGGCCTGCCGCCGTTTCTTGGCATTGCCATCCTCATTCACATCCTGCTGATTCTGCCGATGGTCGCCATCCTTGTAAGAGATTCCAACTCGTCATCGCCGCTGGATGCATTTGATGTGGATCTCTGGTCGACGGCAAACACATCCGACAATAAATCCCGCCAAAATGCAATGGACGATGACGCCATCGTCGTGGATATGCCAGACAATAAATCGTCAGCGTCTTCAACCCAAAGCAGATTTCTCTCACAACACGGTTCCTCATCTGAAAAACAGACCAAAAATCGGCTGGCGGGCAAACGTCGATTGCCCAATGCCGGCAAACGTGATCCCGCGCAGCTCATCTCCCCAGCCAACGAACCACCGCCCACCCCGGCGCACGCAGATGCCCCAACACCGTCCATAGGCGCCCACGATACTGTCATCCAGACGAACAGGTTACCGCCACCTCTGCCACAGCCACTCAAACTGCGTCCTGATGATACCACACTGTCAACCGCAATCACGGGCAGCGGCCTTGCGGATTTGGGGGACCTGGAAGAAGGCGACCAGACATCTCTCAACTCCGCGGCGTTCAGACACGCGTCTTTTTTTACGCGGGTGCAGCGCATGGTGGAACAGTTCTGGCGTCCGGATATTGCGATGCAAAAAAACGACCCGGAAGCCAGGATAATTGGCACCAAAGACCGTGTCACCACACTGCTGGTGGTGCTGCAGGCCGATGGACGAATTCATCATCTCTATGCCAAAACCCCCAGCGGCGCCGGATTTCTGGACGACGAAGCCATTAAAGCGGTGCGCATTGCCGGTCCCTTTCCCAATGTCCCCAGCGGGCTCATCAGCAGTAAGGACGGTCTGGTTAAATTTCTGTTTCAGTTTACGGTTGAGATAGATAAAAAGCCGGCCGTTCGAATCAGACGTTATGATTGATTTCAGCCCCGTCATCATACACTGGCACAAGCGATGACCAAATGCGCTGAATCATATCCAGCCGTTGGGACGAAAAAGGAAACAGGGGAATCAGACCCACACGCACGATTGCAGTATTTTTTTTGAGGGATTGAGAGATGACCTGCTGTTCACGTTCAAATACCACATTCCATTCGATGTTAATCTCGCGCATTTCAGAACGACACGGTTCGCACAGTGATTCGGGCAAATCAGTGGACATTCGGGGATAGGTGCACTGATTGAATATCAATCCATCCACGTGAAACCCGCTTCTTTCCAGCACACTTTGCAGCCCAAGCGTTTCCTGCGCAGACGCGGTATCCGGGCGAGTGATCATCATCACTGCCACGTCATTTCCCTGCAGCATATGTTCAATCTGAGCAGCCCGTTCAGAGAAATTGCCAAACAAATCAGAGAGGGCATCGACAAACTCTATCATCTCATCCAAAAGCCTGGCGCCGGTGATTCGCGACAGCACATTGAACACGCCAAACGCCCATCGTCCAAGGATGTCTGTTCCTGGATGACTCATTCCGCCGTACACCTTGCGCATCATGCGGACCAGCGGTCCGTCGAGCGCATTGCGCATTCGAGACGGCGCAGAAAAAAAATCAAGTACATTGTCTGAAGGCGGCGTATCCAGAACAATGAAATCATATGCGTCATCTTCCTGCAGCTGACACAGACGTTCAAGCGCCATATATTCCTGCATTCCGCTCAGGGAACCGGAAACGTATCTGTACAGTCTGTTTTTTAAAATTTTTTCGGCCTTATCTGCAGAACTCGCCTTTTTGCGCACCACCGAATCAAATGTTCGCTGGGCATCGAGCATTCCCACATGCAAGGTGCCCTCGCTCCCGAATTCAGTCAGCAGAACAGACGCATCCTGCAGTTCATCCACACAGTCATTCAAACGTCGGACGCCGCTCTCTTCAGAGGGACCATTACCAAATCCCAGCAAGTCTCCCAGCCGCCGTGCGGGGTCGATGGTCAGACATGCCACACGTTTCCCCAATTGGGCGGCCCGCAGCGCCACCGAGGCGGCGAACGTCGTTTTACCGACACCGCCTGGCCCCACGCAGACAATCATCCGCCGCTCAATCAGCATATTCTCCAATGTCTGCCAGCCCATAACTACTCCCGTATCAGCTCAGTTCCGGACAGCACCACCACTGCGGGCAACGCATCGGCCTCTCCCTGTTCATCGAAACCTTCGAAGGGCAGCACCAACTGAGGCGCTTCCACCACCTCGTCAAGCCAGGACCGCAATTCACTTCTGCCCACAACGCCGGCATCCACCGCCTGCGATAGCAGCAGTACTGCGTCGTAGCCATAGGCAGCGAACGCGGATGGCATCACTTTGTAAGCATTATAAAAGTTTTGCGAAAAGGCCCTGGATTCTGTGGATGCATCCGCATCGAAACGGACAACAAACGCAGCCCTTTGCAGGTATCGGCCGGCACGGGGCAGAAGGGACTCAGAATACCCTGCCGAGGGAATAAGATACTGGGCCACTTTGGCGTCTGCTCTGTCATCGGATGCCACAGACCATATGCCGGCTGAAGCGAGTGCGGGGGCTGCCAATGCCAGCTGCGACGACGTCATGGGTAAAAACAGCAGCGAAAAGTCCTCCCTGGCCAGATTGGACGCCACTTTCACAAAATCCGTGATATCCGGCTGAAAAGAAACAGACACCATATCCACGCCTTCAGCCTGCAGCGTCTGTTTTAAAATGCGGTTCATCAGCTCACCGTATCCGTTGGCTGGATAGAGAGAGGCACACCTAAGCCCCAAAAGCGATTTTCCACTCAACTCAGCCGTTCTGCGCGCTTTGTCAACCAGCGCTTCAACTTCCCTGCGATTGGATACAAACCGTCGAAACACATAAGATCCGGTTTTGCTCACTGCATCATCCGCGGACAGTGAAATGATGGGAACCCCCATCTGCTGCGCTTTTTTTGCCACTGAAGCAGAAAGATGCGCATCCATTGGGCCAATAATCGCTGACACGTGATGCGTGGTCACAAGCTCTTCCACAAGTTCTTCGGGTGTTTTTTTCCATGCGGCAGTATCGCGCATCACAATGTTCATTGGCGCCAGGCCGTCATTGATGGGACTTCGTCCCGCCGCAAGCGACACCCCGCGAGACACCTCCTGTCCCACCAGCCGCATTTTGCCAGTCAGGGGCAGCAGGCATCCGATGGTGCGCATATCCGCGCGATTCCTGCTTTCGACAGCCTCGATAAGCGCAGTGACCATCGCCGCATTGCTCTGTCCGGACTCCTGAATATCAGTTGTGGTCTCAGTTGCCGCATCGTATTGCTCATTCTGAAGTTGAATTTCGGCAATCCGTGCACTCACGAGAGTCCAAACCGTCCCTTTACTCTCCAGTTTTGCCCGCATTTTCTTTAACACCGCTTCAGTCTGACCGGAAACCCCATGTCGAACCGCATCAAGCGCCTCCTGTGCCAAATCAGCATCCGGTTGCGCTGCAATGAGCGATTCGATGCACAGAATCTGTTGTTCCAGATTATTCAGCTCGGCGTAGGCGCGCCAAAGTGTATTTAAAACGGTGATGTTGTCTGCAGAATCCTCAAACCGGCCGGCGATGGGGTGCAAATAGGTGACCACGGATTCGAACTGTCCCGATTGATACGCGGTTACTCCCAGATACATCGACGCATATGGATGCATCGGTGTGTCGTCGCTCTTATTGTATACGTGAAGAAAACGCGTTGTCGCATCTGCCAATTGGCCACGTTCAAGGAATATCCGCCCTCTGTAAATGGACACCTGGTCTCGCAAGGGGTCTGTTGGGAATTCGCTTTCAAACAGAGCAAACTTTTCATCGGCCTGCTCGAAATCCTTAACATCAAAGAGCGCGACGGCTTCTTTGAACAGACTTTCAGCTTCCGGAGAATCCGACTGCTGGACGACGGGCGACGCAATGGGTTTCGCCACTTCAGTCGGGCATCCGGAAAGGAAAGGAACGCACAGGATTGCCATGAGCCATCGCTTTTTCATTGCATCATCCTCTCATTGAGTTCTGCCGCTGAGTTCTGCCGCTGTCTGAATCGCGCTGTTCATATTCGGTGGCGGGCAATACCACACTGAATCGAGCGCCTGTTTCGCTGGCCTCCTCGATTTGTATCGCCCCCCCGTGGCCGGTGATAATACGCTGACACAGCGCCAGCCCAAGCCCCATTCCTCTTTCTTTAGTACTGAAAAATGCATCAAAAATCTTATCCCGTATTTCCATTGGCACCCCCGGCCCGTTGTCACTGATTTCGAGCCGAACCGCAGTATCATTTTTTGACAGTGTGACATCTATTCGCCCCGTATCGTCTGACACAACCTGGGATGCGTTTACAAGTAGATTCCAAAGTACCTGTCGGAGCTGATTGGCATCCCCCATGCAAAAACAGCCATCCGGCAAATGCGATTCCACGGCTACACCGCGATGACAGACACCGGTAAAGAATGAATGTATGGTTTCCTGGCACAGCTTTGACAAATCGACGGGATACAGCTGAGGCGCCCGTGGCCGGGCGTACTGCAGAATGTCGTCAATGAGTCTTCCCATTCGGTCTAGCTCCCGTTCGATTATCGACGACAGCATCCGCTCATCGTCACCAGTTTCGGCGCCGGATTTGAGCATCTGAGTTTTGAGCATCTGAAATGATCCCGAAACGGCACTTAATGGATTACGGATTTCATGAGCAAGGGTCGCCGCCAATTCGCCAAGCGCAGCCAGATGCCTGGCCTGCTCGAGTTTCTTCGCCAGCTCTTCTTTCTGTGCTCTTTCCTTTTTGAGCCCTTCACCCGCATCCTCTATCCGTGATGCAAGAATGTTCACCAGAAATGCCACCACATAAAGGGATACAATATTCACCAGAAGTGCGTACGCCGTCGTTCCAACACTCATTGCCCCGGATGCTATGTCATCCAGCGGATCAATCACCTCCCAGCCCATGGCGGCGCCAGTCAGTACTATAAATAACGACGATACCGTTGCCTGAATAAAACCGGCCCGCTTTCCCATGGACACAATGGCGACAATTACCCACAGGTGATAGAGAAACGTGAAGCCGGATGTGACGCCACCGGTGGCATAGGACAACGCGGTAAAAAGCAGCGCATCGCCCATAAACTGGAGATTCCCCAGTACCGCAAGGCGTTTACCGGTTCGAAACCAGATGGCATACGCGATGGTCTGGACATACGTCACAACAATGATTGACAACAAAAAGCGCGTTGAGGCGCCAATCATTTCGTGGATGTCCTGGTTCATGATAACGGTCGCCCCAAGCAGGGTGGAGATAATCGCAACCCTAAGCACCATCACCCAGGAAAGCCGGGAATAGTCTCTATCGAGCGTATCTGAGTGGGAAGCGGCGTTCAGCAATGCCATGGCGGCAACTATTCGACAGTACCTGCGATAGAAAAAATGGGCAGATACATGGCAATGACCATCCCGCCCACAAGCGGACCGATAACCATCATCATCAGAGGTTCGAGCATACTTGTCAGCGCTGCGACAGCCACATCGACTTCCTCGTCATAAAAATCGGCGATTTTATTACACATAATATCCAGCGCACCGGTCTGCTCGCCCACAGCAATCATCTGCACCACCATTCCTGGAAAGATTTTCGCTTCCGCCAGAGGTTCGGACATGTTGCGTCCTTCGGAGATTCGGTCCCTCGCAAACACCACTGCTTTTTCGACCACTGCGTTGCCTGCCGCTTTGGCGACGGTATTCAGTGCGTCGATAATTGGTACACCGGATGACAGCAATGTGCCCAATGTTCGGGTAAACCGGGCGACAGCAATTTTTTGAACGACGGGGCCCACAATCGGCAAATTAAGGAACATACGGTCCATGAAATGCCGACCGAATTCTGTTCGCGTAAACAGCTTGTACCCCACTGCCAGGCCCACACCGACGCCAATGAATATCAGCCACCAATCCTGAAATACCTGACTCAACCCAATGACAAACTGAGTAGGGGCGGGAAGTTCACCCTCCTTGCCAAAATCAGCGAACATTTTTTCAAAGGTGGGAATCACCCATTTGAGTAAAACAAAAATAATCACAAATGTGACGATGAGAATGGCGGTGGGATACACCATCGCGCCTTTGACCCGACGCTGGAGACGTTCTTTTTTTTCGATATACTCCGCCAGTCGTTTCATAATCGTATCGAGAATGCCACCCAGCTCCCCTGCGGCAACGAGATTCACAAACAATGTGTCAAATATTTGGGGGTATTTGGCGAGTGCATCCGAAAAAGTGGAACCACCTTCCACGAACCCCTTAATCTCAAGCAGGACATTGCCAAAATATTTGTTTTCCGACTGACTGCCAAGAATGTCGAGACACTGCACCAGTGGCAACCCCGCGTCGACCATGGTCGAAAACTGCTGAGTGAATGTCTTCAGATCCTTGGCTTTGACGCTGTTGCCAAACGGCAGTTTGATATGAATTTCGATTGGTTTTTTACGAACACTTATCGGCGATAATCCATTTGATCTGAGCCGGGTCTCCGCATCCGACGCTGTATTCGCTTCAATTTCTCCGCTAATCTGCCTTCCCGACTTATCCCGTGCTTCGTATAAAAAATGTGCCATTTATGATTCGCCAGTCCTGTTCGCAAATTTTTTTTTAAATATTATCCCTAAATCCGCCTTCAGGTCAAAAAAGCCGAATCTCAGCGGTTCGCTTTTTTGGTTGCATCGGCGATCATCCCCTTTAGCTCATCGACGTCCTGACTACGCCCGAGCGCTTCATCCAGGGTAATCAATCGTCGCTGCAGCAGATTAAGCAAGGATTGATTAAACGTCATCATACCGTGCTGTCCCTGTCCCACCTGCATTTGCGCATACATCTGATGCACCTTGTCTTCTCGAATCAGATTCCGCATGGCGGCAGTGGGAATCATCACTTCCGCCGCCAGCACCCTTCCTGGACCACCGGCCCGGGGTAGAAGCTGCTGAGTCAAAATGCCCTGAAGCACGAAGGATAGCTGTGCGCGAATCTGTCCCTGCTGATGGGGGGGGAACAGATCGATAATTCGGTTTACCGTTTGAACTGCGCTGTTGGTATGAAGCGTCGTGAAAACCAGGTGGCCGGTCTCAGAAATCGTTAGCGCCGCCTCCACCGTCTCTCTGTCGCGCATCTCGCCAACCAGCACCACATCCGGATCCTGTCGCAGCACATATTTTAAAGCGTCCTTAAACCCAACCGTGTCGGCGCCGACTTCCCGCTGATTCACCAGACTTCGCTTGTGAGGATGAAGATATTCAATCGGATCCTCGATTGTGATGATATGGTATCGCTTTGTGGAATTCAGATAATCAATGATAGCCGCCAATGTGGTGGATTTGCCTGCACCGGTTGGTCCGGTAATGCAAACCAACCCTTTGGGTCGATGGGCCAGTTCCACGGCCACCGGCGGCAGGCCAAGTTCTTCCAGACTCAAAATCTTAAACGGAATGGAACGAAAAGCACCGGCCACGGCACCGCGCTGAATAAACACATTGGCTCTGAATCTCGCCAGATTTTTAACGCCAAAAGACAAATCGAGTTCGTTGTCCTTTTCGAATTTAACTTTCTGCTCCTCTGTCAAAATCGAATAACACAGACGCTTGGTATCCTGAGGGGCAAGTGGCTCCGTTTTCAGCGGCACCAGCGAACCGTCAATCCGTAACTGTGGTGGTGAGCCGGTGGTAATATGCAGGTCGGATGCCCCTTTTTCAATCATCGCTTTCAGCAGCTGATGTAAATTCGCCACATTTGACTCCTTGGTATATTCGCTGACCTGTCGTCAGTTGAAAATAAATTCGACCCCATACACGCCATCAGTTGCACGCAACGATGGGGGTCCTCAGTCATGAGCAGTCACGCGCAGCACCTCTGCCATGGACGTGATTCCTTCACCCACTTTCTTCAGACCAGCCATGCGCAGAGACTGCATACCGCGACGAATGGCCTCAGACTTCAGTTCAGCAGTGGAACATCCCTGCAGCACCAAATCCTTGAGGACTTCGTCGAACACCATCACTTCATACAGCGCGACCCGTCCCTTGTAGCCGGTATCTCCGCATTTGGCGCATCCCTTTCCTATCAACGCCTGGTACCCGGACTTGATCTGATCAGGCGTCACACCGGCATCTGCCAGGGACTCGGGCGTTACACTCGGGTCGGGAATTTTGCACTCAGTGCACAGTTTGCGACCAAGACGCTGCGCCAGAACAAGATTCACTGAGGCTGTCACGAGAAATGGCTCAACCCCCATATTCAAAAGCCTGCTGATGGTGGAGGGCGCATCGTTGGTATGCAACGTGGAGAGCACCATATGTCCGGTAAGCGCCGCTTTCACGGCAATTTCCGCAGTTTCAAAGTCTCGAATCTCCCCCACCATGATAATGTCCGGATCCTGACGAAGGAAAGAGCGAAGGCTCGCAGCAAAGTTCAGACCAATATCCTCGTGCATCTGCACCTGATTAATGCCATACAGATTGAACTCCACCGGATCTTCGGCTGTTGAAATATTCACGTCGGTCTGATTCAGCTCTGACATGGCGGAATACAGCGTGGTCGTTTTACCGGATCCCGTAGGCCCTGTCACCAATACCATCCCGTAGGGATTATGAATCGCTTCCTTGAAGTGCTTCAGGGGCGCGGGATCGAAACCGAGTTTTGTCATATCCAACTGCAGGTTGGACTTGTCGAGCAATCGCAGCACCACTTTTTCACCAAACAGGGTGGGGAGCACTGAAACGCGAAAGTCCATCTCCCGGCCTTTGCCCAGCTTCAGCTTAATACGGCCGTCCTGAGGCAACCGGCGCTCGGCGATATCGAGTTTACTCATGATTTTCAGACGACTGGTCAGGGCATTCTTCAATTTTAACGGCGGACGCATTTCCTCATGGAGTACGCCATCGACCCGGTAACGGACTCGAAATGCCTTCTCATACGGTTCAATATGAATATCGGATGCGTTTTTCTTGATGGCATTGACAAGAATCAGATTCACCAGTCGAATAACTGGCGCATCTTCGCTCAACTTTTCGAGTTCAAGTACGTTCTCTCCGCCATCTTCATCCGCGTCGAAATCGAATTCTTCGGCGTTGAACCCATCCATTACTTCGTCGTAAGAGGCCAGCGGCGCCGTATAATGCCGTTCCATTGCTGACTCGATGGATGACTCGGATGCCACAACCGGCTCCACGTTGTAACCGGTTAAAAACTTAACATCATCGATGGCATGCAGGTTGGTCGGATCGGCCATGGCCACCACCAGGGATGTCCCGGCGCGGGAAACAGGCAGAATCTTGTGCCGTTCCGCCACTTCCTTGGGGATAAGATCCAGAATTTCCTGCTCAATTTCGTACTCATCAAGATTAATGGACGGCACATTGTACTGACTGGCAATAAACTCGGTTACCTCATCATCAGAAATAAAGCCGAGTTTGGCCAGACTTTTTCCCAGGTTGTCGCCGCTTTGCTTCTGCAGTTCCTGCGCTTTGCGGAGCTCCACCAGTGAAATCATTTTTTCCCTGACCAGCAGTTCTCCAAGTCTGTTATCTGATGCCATCTATCCTCCAGGAATCGTAAACGATTAGGTTTATAAAGATATTATACTTATAAAGGGGCGGTCAACACGAATTGATCGTGATTCCCACTTTCCTGCAATGCAATTTCTTTTTATTTCCGGGTACTTCAACAAATTTTAATCCTCCCAAATCAATTTCCATGGGTGATGTTTTATGTCTCTGAGCAGCTCCTTGAGGTCATCGTATATTTCCTCATCCTGCAGCAGTTGGCCCACTGTCCCCTTCCCCTGCTGAAGACGACCAATCATCGAATCCACCCGTTGCAGCGCATCATCTGCCCGGCGCGTCACATTATCCAGCCGCATTAACGACTGGCGAATCGCTTTCTGCTCCTCTGGCCCCAGCGTATCTCCCACCCGATTGAGCATCGCCAGCGTATCCCGAACATCCTGCATAAGTGGTTCCAGTTCCCTGTCGAGTTTGCCCGAAACGGACTTCAGATTCTGAATGGTTTTGACCACATCCGGATTGTCCACATACTTCTCACTGACTTTTTGTATCAGAATTCCTGTATCTACTGTGATTTGCTCAACATTTCCCAAAATTCGGTCAAATCGCGCCTTACCGCCATTTTCGGCATCTGCCGCCTTCATAAATTCATCGGCCATTGCAACCAGGCTGGCGGTACCCTGAATCATCTGATCAAGACTCTCGGCATTGGTCACCAGCAAACGGTTTAAAGAACGCACCAGCTCTGCGGCGTCAGCAAGGAACAAATCCAGTCTGGGGGGATCTGTGCCAAACAGCTTTCGGTTGCGGCTGACAGGTTTGTTGGAGATACCGGGATCAATTTCAAGGAACGGGTCCCCCAAAACACCTTTGGTGGTGATGTAAAAATGCGCATCATTCCTAAGGGTTTCAAAAACTATTTTTTCGATTTCGATATGGACGCGAACCAGTGACGCTCTTCCGGTAACTGGATTAACCGGCCCATTCTGACCCATATAAGTCATCTCTGTGACTTTCCCCACTTTCCGTCCCGCCACTTTCACCGCCACCCCGGGCGACAGCCCGCCGGGATTCTGAAAATAAATGTCAACCGTTTCCATTTTCGCAAATGAGATGTCGCTGACCACCAGCACAAAAGCCACCAGAATAACCAGCGCCGCCAGAATCATCGCGCCAACCTTAAGTTCCAATCGTCGTTCGTCTCTGTTACCTGCCGCCATATTTACTCCTCAACGGGGTGGCCCAATATGAAATTTCGCACCACAGCGTCGTCACTTGTCTCCAATTCGTGCGGTGTGCCCAGAAATCTTAACCTGCCCTCATGCAGCATGGCAATTTTATTGGCAATATCAAATATAGATCGAACGTCGTGAGAGACCACCACCTGAGTCATATTTGATCCCGCGAGGGTCCCTGTCACCAGCTGATCAAATTTTCGCGCCGCCAGGGGATCCAGTCCTGTGGTGGGTTCATCGAACAGAATTGCCGTCGGTTCCAGTGTCAGCGTGCGGGCAATGGCCACCAGTTTTCGCAGTCCCGGACCAAGGGTTGCGGGATCTTTCTCTGCCAGGTGTTCGATGCCGACCTCCGCCATATACATGAGTGCCCGCTCCCGCGCCTTATGCAATTTCAAACTGGAATGCTTGCGAATGGGCAGCATCACGTTCTCGATGCAGGTCATTGAATCAAAGAGCGTCGCATGCTGAAACACCATGCCACACTCCTTGCGCATGACCTGCAGGCCTTGCTCATCAAGCCCCAGCACGTCTGTACCGTTAAACCGTATCGCACCTTCGTCGGGCGTCAGCAGCCCAACCAGCTGTTTAATCATCACACTCTTTCCCACACCGGATCGGCCCACAATGCAGAAGATGTCGCCTTCCTCTATTTTCAGAGACACATCATTCAGTATTTTGCGTCCCCCGAGGGTGATGGATATGTGTTCAAATTCGATCATTGCCCTGCCAGCAAATGTGAAATCATGGATATCAGCGAATCCAGAACGACAATAACAAACGATGACCCGACAACGGCATCCGTCGTCGCCTGCCCCACGCCGCGCGCACCGCCATGGGCAGAAAGACCGCAGGCGCCTGACACAATGGGGACTGAGATACCGTAACACAGGGACTTGACGACTCCCTGAAGAATGTCAGAGGACGACACCAAAGAAAAATTCATGTACGTGGATGGCGCCATGGAAAACCATGCGAATCCGGTTAGCAGGCCGGCATACAAAGAGGAGGCACAGCCAATCGCCGTAAGGCTGAGTGCGGCCACAATACCGCCACGCAACCTCGGCACCATCAGTGTTTCTATAGGTTCTGCGGCGCACATCCGCATGGCATCAAGCTGACTGGTAACACTCATGGCACCAATTTCGGCGGCTATCCCTGCGCCCACCCGGCAGGCAATGAGCATTCCGATGACAGTGGGCCCCAAAACCCGAACAAGCAGCTTAAAAAAAGACGCCCCGACCAGCGTGGTGTCCCCAACCGCCCGCTCCAGCTGGGCCGTCGACTGATACACCATAATCATTCCAACAAACGCCATTGCGATAACGACAAACCAAAAGGATCCGTTGGCAAACCGATATGCCACCCGCCACGATTCGCCGGGGTCACACCGCGCGGTAAAAAGCAGTCTGCCGGTTCGCCAAAGAAGTATGGCGCTTTGCCCCACGGACCGAAACAGGGTCTCGAGCGCGCCTTTGGGCTTTCCGATTCGGGAGCCCTCCCCCGCATCTGCGAAAGTATCCCTACCAAAAGGCGACCAGACGGTGACTTTCGACTTTTGTAAAAAGCCGCTGAACCGGGACATTAATCCGGTTTTATTTTTGTTTTGCGTTTTCAAATCCACTCATTGCTGCAACAGCACGGTATGCCGATGCCAGTGCGTACTGTCCCACCCCCGGGCATTGCAGGCGCACAGTTATACATGAAAAATTGCAGGGAGGCAGGTTATCGGCCACCTTGCCCTGGTACCAGTTCTGCAAATGAACGTCACCGGTTTCCGCATTTTCCCGGACACCTGTCCATTGCCCTGTATCTGCATCTTCCCCTGTTCAAACGACACCGCTCTGCTGGTATCGGCTGCGCTCCAAAGTCAGTGGAGAATACCATACTCACCACCGTTTACCAATTTGAAGTCATGTTGTCCCCATTTGACTGTCCGACTGCGCCACAGCAAAAATGGGCCTGATTCAGACAATTTGTCATTTTTTTATTTTATTTTGCAACAAATCCCGCAACCGGACGATGGGGGTGGGCACGCGAATGAACGGAGGTAAAAAGTGCCCGAAATCGAAATTAAAATCAAAATCGGTGACCAGGCGGATTCAATTTACCGTTTCACGGAGTTTCCCATTGAAATTGGCCGTTCCAGCGACTGTCACCTTTCAATTCGCCACGAAGCGATTGCGCGAAAGTTATGCCGTGTCTGGGTGGCCCCCAATGGCGGCATTCATCTGGAAGCGCGTCCAAACCTGACCAATCCACTCTTCGAAAGCGGCAAAGTGGTCTTTGGCGGTATCTGTAAAACCGAACTGAGACTGACGATCGGCCCTGTAACGCTGGCTATCCGAAATCCGGCCAGGCCTGCGCCTCCCACCGGAAAGGCCTTGGGCCCACCAGTCTTCCTTGGCGCGATTGCACTGGGGGTCATTGCGCTGATTTTCCTGCTGCCTGACATCACATCCTCATCGGTTCGTCATCACCGGCACAGACAGGATTTTCCAGCGACTGTCCCCATCCAGAATCCAGATACGCGGGATCAGTCCAGCATGCCTTTGAACCTGATGGCGCAGCTGGCAATCAGCGAATATACGCGCCAATCTGACAGTATTCAAAAAAGGAAGCATGCGGTTGAACTGATGTGGCAGGTTGAAAAACGCAGTGCGCCCAATTCCGAGTCGCACAGGCAGGCGCGTGCCATGAGAAAGGCATGGCATGCTGAATTGAATAAGAATTACCGACTCGAAATCATTTCCCTGTTCAACGCACTTGACACTGATGACAGTCAGGGAATCCGCAATGCGGCGGCGCGACTTAATCCATACCTTGATGACTCCCCAAAAAACCTCATCAAATGGCTGCAACAGCTGGAACGATATGGAGATTGACAATGACAACATATAATAACCGCAAAGCGACCCAAAACACGAAATCACCGAATAGACCTGGGATGTCCATGCTGCTGTTATGTCTGGCATTTTGCTGCTGCAGCACCACCCCCCCGCCCCGAGTGGCGACAATGGAAATCGACTGCCTCAAAACAGGTCTTGAAATTCGCGATGCCGGCAACCACCTCTACGCAAGCTACTGGTTTGAGGCTGCGCTCGCTCAGCACCCGCAGGAGGAACAAAAAATTCTCAGGCTACTGGTTGAATCGCAGATTCGCGCCGGAAGACTGCTCGCGGCACAAAGTGGCCTCGAGCGACTCCAGCAACTGAATGCAGATGATCCGAGCCTGGGCACGCTGGCTTTGGCTATCCAAATCAATAAAACAACCCCTAAACCATTTATGGAGGTTTTGCCATGATTCCATCCGGCATATTTAAACAGTCAATCACACAGTTTCTCCATCCAATTGAGTCACTGCTCAAAGACGACAGTGTCAGTGAAATTATGATAAATGGTCCAGCAGAAATCTGGGTGGAGAAGCGGGGTGTACTGCATGCAACCAACCTGAAATTTCCGTCACATCAGTCGCTGGATGCGGCCCTCAACAACATCTCGCAGTATTGTGGCCGTCCATGGGATCACTATCATCCCATCCTCGAAACCCATTTACCCGATGGTTCCAGACTGGAGGCCGTCATGGCGCCCATCGCCAAAAACGGTCCCACGGTCTCGATACGGCGCTTCTTCAAATCAAAACTGACAATCACCGACTTGATTGAGACCAACACCATCAGCGAAGAAGCGGCTGTGTTTCTGGCCAAAGCAATTGCCCAAAAGAAAAACGTGGTGGTATCAGGCGGCACCGGCAGCGGAAAAACGTCACTGCTGTGCGCCCTATCCGCATTTTTTTTGAAGCGGGAACGCATTGTTGTCATTGAGGATACCCATGAGTTGGATTTGCAGCAGCGGCATGTTGTCTATCTGGAAAGCCGGTCCTCCGATGAAACCGGAAATGGCGAAATACGCATTCGGGATTTGTTGCGGGCAACCCTGCGGTTGAGGCCGGACCGCATTCTCATTGGAGAAGTCAGGGGCGAAGAGGCGCTGGACCTGATACAGGCGATGACCAGCGGTCACGCGGGCTCCATGACAACAGTTCATGCCAACACGCCGCTCGATGCGCTGCGCCGATTTGAGACAATGATTCTGAGCACCCAATCCACTATCCCCCATCATGCAATATCCGCACAAATCGCCTCTGCCATTGATATTGTGGTGCAGATAAAACGCGGCCATACCGGTCGCCGTGTAGTGTGCGACATCTCTGAGGTCGCCTCCACGCAAAGTCCAGGGGTGTATGCCGTAACACCCCTGTTTGAGCGCGAATTCGATGGCCCATTAATCAGGAAAGGACAGTGACGCATGAGTCGCCCATCATCTTTTGATACCGCAATCACCAGGGTGCAACACCAGCATCCCGCGTCTCGATCAAATCACGAGTCCCAAACTGCGGTGACACGGATTGCAAAGCCGAATTATCCATCGGACTGTCATCTGACAGATGAAAGCGGAATTACAGCAATTGCGGTGGTTCATCCCGAAACAGGGACGGAAGTGCCCGAGGCAGATATACAGACGACCCGTTGCAATAGTGATGACGACCGCACCATCATTCAGCCACTGGCGCCCCAAAACGGGAAACAAATCAGAACCGAACATCTGCCACAGATGCATGCAAGAGCGAACGACGATGGCACGATTATTTGGAACGCGGGGGCGCACAGCGTTTATCGACTGCGAAAATGGATGAGGCAATATAGAATCCGTTTTGTCATATTCAGTTTGACAATGTCGATTGCCGCTGTGGTGCTGTTTGTATCGCGACTTGCCCATACGGACGAACATCAACCGGCCGCACAGACCGTGCAACCGAATGTTTTGAAAACGGCCCGGACGCCCAACACTTTGCTGCACACTGAGATTCGCCGCTGTACCCTGACTGAAGCCGTCACATGGCTTATCAACGGCGACTACAAAAACGCACGGGCCGGATATCGCTTTTTGTCCAGACAGAACCCGGACAACCGCGCCTATGCCATTGCGTTGCGCATACTCGATACAGAGGAGGCCTATCAATGATAATCGTATTGCTGCTGATTGCAATATCCACGACTGGCTGCAAAAAAAAAGACCCCTTGGACAGATGGCAGGTGCAGGTGGTTGTGACGGATGACGAGAGTCTCCCGGTCCCTGGCGCGACCGTTCGAGTTGACAAATCCAAAACCACCACTGATAAAAGCGGGCTTGCGAAAAAGAAAATTTGGGGACGGGAAGGAGACAGTGTTTACACCGATGTGCGCTGCCCACCCAATTGGCTGACCACCTCTGCGGACGGCAACCGACTTGTTCTCAAAAAAGTATTATCTGATTCAAACAGTGCAGACCCAACAATTGTCGTACGGTTTCGTTGCATACCTCGGCAGAAGGATCACATTCTGATTGTCAAGAGCAATGGAAAAGCGGACCTGCCTGTGCAATTGAATGGCAGGACCATCGCACGAACCAACAAAGACGGAATCGCACAGACTGTCATTTCCGGCCGCCAGGACGAACAGATTCATCTCACCCTGCTCACCACTGAGCATCCGCAGCTGGTTCCCCGGAATCCTTCCGTACTGATTTCCCTGCCACCGCAACGAAAGATACTGCTGTTCGAGCAGACGTTTACTGATACGCCAGTCCCAATGCCTCACCGCAAAAGAAAAAAATCGCGCCGCCACACTGGTCCCCGCCGATTATAGATACGTGCCCGTAAAGGCGTCAGCCGTTTATCTCCGTCCGAATATCGCGAATCACTTCGATGAGTCTTCGGTAGATAAGCTGATTGAGATGGCCGGCAGTCACGATGACAGACAAAAAGAGACCTTCCCCCATCGAAACCGTTATACTGTCAAGGCTGGTGGCATGAATCTCAATCTGTTCCACTTTGCCCATTGCGAGCGCATCAAAGCGCCTTGAGGCCGAGGCGACGACAACTCCGATATGCGCGGCCGCAAGACGGGTGTCATAGGGATCAAGATACGAATGATAGTCAATTGTTTCCCCTTCGCCATCATAAAAAATCGCTGCCAGAAATCCCGGGCATACCCCGTCGATATGGGATAAAATCTCTGCGAATGCAGAGCGCTCCATATCTCTGTGCTGCTCCATGGCGTCATCCATATTTAGTTGCCTTTGACGCTCCCCATTTCAGCAAGAATTTCGTCGTAAACAAACACGTGACCCTCAGCCACCAGCTTATCCAGGTAGTCTGCCACATGCTGACGCCTCTGATCAGGAAGAATCGCCTTTGCCAGCGACGTTTTCACTTCTTCGAATGAGCGATTCTCCGCTTCTTTTTCCGTGATAATAAATATAATATGAAGTCCAAATTGGGTCTGAACAATTTTTGAAATGCGCTCCGAAGGATAATTAACAGCGAAAGCACCGGTAACAAACGGCTTTACCAGTCGCTTACTCTGTGCGTCGAAGGGAAAAATATCCTCCACTTTTATGGGTGCCTGTGCATGTTGTTCCTGGACTGCCGCCACAGCCTTGCGGAAGTCGTCTGCGGTTTGGGCAGAGGCTACCGCACCCTGAATTTCCTGGGCAATGCGCCAATCCGCATCGGTCGGTTCTTTGCCCTCGGGAACAACAACCAGCGAATGGACCACATTTCGAATCACACCGTGTACAAACCTGTCCTTCTGCCTTTCATATTCCTGCTCAAGCACATTTGTGGGAATCTTTGATATGGTAAAATTTTCACCTGTCCGCACGAGCTGCGCCCGCGCCAGCGCCTTTTTGTACTCGACCGAAACATCCCGCTTTTCGCCATACCCCCGACGCCCCGCCTCATCAGCGAGGAGATACGTCTCTATCACTTTCTGCAACGCATCTTCGGCGGACGACGCTTTCAACCCATTTTTTAGATATTCTTCAATATCCGCCACGTTTATCGGCTTGCCATCCACCGTGGCGAGTACCCGCGAGGGGTCCACAGTCTTTGCGGCAGACAGGTCGGGCACTGTGTCATGGATCAGGGGTCTTGCGGGCATGGTCGCGTCTTCATCACAGCCAGTCAGCACAACCAGAACCGCTGCAAAGAAAATCAATCTGGTCAGGTTTGCGTTCATCATCATATTATCTCACTGTCGCATTTCACTTGAATCTCCGCGCACGAATCACCGCGCACGAATCACCGCACACGAATCATCGCACACGAATCATGGTGCCCCTGTCCGACTCTGTTGAATAAACGGACCACCACCCCTCCGGTACGTGCGGCGCGGTCCATTCGTAAAACCACCTGGCATCCGCCGGGGCCATATTGACGCATCCATGGCTTTTTCTGTTACCAAACCTATCGTGCCAATACACAGCGTGAATGGCATAGCTTTCGTGAAAAAACTGGGTCCATGGCACATCCTGGAGAGAATAGAGCTTTCGCTCCCTCGCAGGAGCCGTATCTGTGCTGGTCGCGCCCGTATCCGTATCCAGTTCTTCTTCTTCATCCGTATTGTCCATCGCAATTGCGGCGACCTTTACCCAGATTCGAAAGGCACCGGTGACCGTTTTGGAGCCGCCATATCGACCAGTGGAAACCAGCGTTGCATAGACCGGCACATCGCCCACATACGCCGTGGCAATCTGCTGGTTCACATCGACATCGACCCACCGTTCATCGTCGAGAACCCCCCTGGGTCTGGGCGCGGTGGTGGCGACCCGGACATGCTGGCCCAAAACCCATGCGTCCTCCCCAATCCGGTAAAACCGCTTTCGCCCCTGGGTCACTTCTTCCAGCACGCTAAAAAAGTCATACCTTACCAATTGGCGAACGCGGTTCTGTGCGCTTACAGACGGCGATGAATACACCCATGCTTCCCGTGAATTCACCCACCCAACTGGCCAGTGATCAGCACGACTTAATGATACCCCCCTAAATGTTGAGATACGCCCGGAAATCACCGCGTCTGAAGTGGCTATGTACTTGCCTTCCGGTGTGCGATAGTAACGCGCCCCATCGACTGTAACACGCTTCTCGACGCCAAATCCAAACCCTTTGTAAATCTCGCGAATCTCCTCCAGCCAGCCGTTACGCGACCACTCATACTCTATTGCGGTATCCCTGATGAACGCATACGGCCATGGCGTCACTGTGCTATTGTCCATCGGCGGCTGAGGAACGGCAGCCGGGGTATCCCGCACCAGAGTCACGTCATCGCCGCAGACCCATGCATCGTCATGGACACGGTACCAAACACCGGCATTGCAGTCATTTCCCCTGATTGACGCCAGCACCGGCAACCGCGTCCCTTTTACGGCCATTCCCCTTAATTTGTATTTTCGGGACGGCCCTTTTTTAATTGCCACGCGACGCTGACTGACCAGAAGCGATCCGCCGCTATCGGCGATTGCCAAAGGTGCGTCGGGCTGTTCCTGTGCCCATACGAGCGCCACCGGCACCAGCAGCAGCAATGTTATTATCCCTGGCACCGCTATCCTGATATGTCTCGAACTGTCTCTCAACAGGGCCATTGCGTCTCTTTTCGTTCGCGTCATCTCCGTTTGCGCCCTAGAAAAAATACGACGCCAATGGAAAGATAATACAACACCACGAGGGGCGTTGCCAAAAGGATTTGCGTTACCACATCGGGCGGCGTCAGAATGGCCGCCACCACGAGTGAGAGAACGATAAACCAGCGGCCAAACCGGATGAGCTGCATGTAGTCGACAATGCCCGCATACCCCAGAAAAAAGATGAGGATGGGCAATTCAAATACCAGACCAAACGCCAGCATCAGCTTGATGGCAAAATCCAGATAATCCTTAACCATCAGTACAGGCAACAGTTTCTGGGCAGCCTCCCGCACTGCAGTGAGTTGATATGAAACCGTCTGATGGCGGTTTTCTGTATCCAGTGCCTCATAAACCAGTCCACTTTGTGATTCGGAAGTCAGTTTCATCAGCAACGGCAGAGGCTCACCAAGGCGGCTGAGAGTCATGGATACCGGTGGCTTTCCACAGCGACTTTTCGCAAATCTGAAACGAAGTAAAACCCCCTCACTGGTTTCCCGGGCGCCAAACTGTCCGCAGCTTTCCCCTGTCAGTTTTTTTTCTGCCCAGGCATACAGGCGACGCGCCTTTTCCCATTTGCTTTGCTGGCTGGCACGCTGTTGGGTTGACCGCGATTTCTTCGGAACCGCCTTCTTTGAGCCAGTCTTTGCGCCTGCTTTTGAGCCTGTTTTTGAGCCCGTTTTTGACTGCGATGATTTTTTGTTTTCTGATACCGAGCGTCGTGCCGAAGCCGGTGCAGGCGCCCTATTGGACGGTGCGGTCTCTGCCAATGTGACCCTGCCACTGTTGTACACGTCAACCGTCCCCCCCGAGGAAAACTGCAGGAAGAAGGAAAATCCCATTGGAAAGACATAGGCATATGCCCCCGCAGACCCCACCACGAACAGCAGCGAAGAAATAAAAACAAACGGCAACGCCATTCTTTTTTCCTTTTTATACAGGCCCGGCGAGACAAAACGCCACAGATGATAAAATATTATGGGCGATGCAAAAAAGACCCCACCGATTCCCGCAATCTTCAGGTATGCCACAAATGGTTCCATCAGACTGGTAAAGCTCAGCGGCGATGGCGCGGGCAGACCTGGCACACTCTGCCAGGCGGTGTACAAAGGCGCCTCCAGAAACTGACGCAGTTCTTCTCTGAAAAACCAGCAGACAAAGAAGCCGGCAACCACTGCAAGGAGACATCGAATGAGTCGCTGGCGCAACTCCTCCAGATGTTCCATGAAGGTCATTGTCTCCTGAGACTCTTCCTGGTGGTCGTCCACTCTCATCCTTTCAGTTCCCTGTTTTTTTGGACGCTGGATGCACCGTCCTCGCCTTTTTCAGACGACGAATCCACGGCTGTCATCACGTTGCCAACGTCATTCAAATCCTCTTTCAGCTCAGTTTTTATGTCACCGACATCGTCCTGAAGGGATTTGAATTCATCATCCAGTTGTTGCGCTTCAGCATAGAGCTTATCGGTCTGGGCAATCATCTCACGGGTAATATCGGTTTTCACCTGCTTGATTTCGGTCAGTTCGGAATCAATCTGATTTCGCAAATCGCGACTGGCAGACCGAATCTGCGCAATCACCCATGCCAGTTTTCCGAATAATTCCGGCAACCTTTTAGGCCCAACAAAAATGAGCAGAATCAATCCGATAATAAATAATTCGGTCCAACCAATCCCAGACACAGGCCAATATCCTTTTTGGGGAAGAATGAATTGTTACTCATTCTGTGAGATTTGCTTCATCCGGGATTGCAGCTGTCTGACCGACTGCAGTATTGCGTCATTTTTTTCCATAGTGGCAGTGAGCTTCTCAACCCGGTCCAGTACATCACCGGTGCTTTTATGGTACTGGTGGTGATACATGTTTAACTGGCTGACCATCTTTGAAATCGATTCTATGGCCTCGGTGATCTGACGGCCGCCTTTGGCCTGCTCGATGGTAGAGCGCTCCACATGCTGCGTGATGGAGCGCATTTTCTCCGCACCGTTGATAATTATTTCAGACCCCCGTGCCTGCTCCGACGTGGCCAGTGCAATCTGCTGAACCGACTCGGCAATGCGACTGATTGTATCGGTAACCTGTTTTGACCCTTTGGACTGTTCCACTGTGGCCCGGGCGATTGACCGCATCATATTGGTGGACTTTTGAGAACTCTCGAGAATCTTGCGCAGCGCACGCTCCGCATCGTCAGACACCTGAACGCCCTTATCCACATTCTGATTTCCCCGTTCCACCGCCGAAATCGCATTCAGGGTTTCAGATTGAATGGTCTTGATAAGACTGGCAATCTCTTTGGTGGACACCCCGGAACGCTCGGCCAGGTCCTTGATTTCGTCAGCAACCACCGCAAACCCCTTGCCGTGCTCACCCGCCTGTGCCGCGATGATGGCAGCATTCAGCGCCAGCAGGTTAGTCTGTTCCGCCACGTCGTCAATTACACTGAGAATCTGCCCAATCGCCTCAATTTTCTTTCCGAGATTTAAAATCACATCCATCGCTTCCTGCGACGACCCTTTGGCTTCCTTAATCACAGCAATGGTTTTCGCCACAGCATCGGCTGAGCGCTCCGCATCCCGGGCCACCCCCTCAGAAATAATTGCTGTCTCGTTGGCGTTGGTCTGCACCTGATTGATGGACACATCCATCTCATTCATTGCCGACGACGTTTCTTCCGCGGTAGTCGACAGTTCATCCACATTGCTGGCAACCTCTTTCACGGAAATCGCCATCTCACCTATGGAATGAACTGTCTCCCGGACGGAAACGCCCATGGCGGTCATATTGTCGGCCACTTCCTCATTCGTGGTCGTCATTTGTAAAATAGATGATGCCCCCTGTTCCGCCGCTGACGCCAGGGTTTCCACATGAGAGGCGATTTCAGCAAATGCCAGCGCCATCTCCTTAACCGTTTTTTCCGCCGCCATGACATCTGCCTGCTGGTATTTCAGTTCGGCGTCGTAGTTTTCGAGCGCCGCTGACAGTTCGTCCACGGTTGTTTTCAATTCGGCTATTTTGCGCCCCGACCGCTGACTGTCGCTCTGAACCAGTTTCATCAGTTCCACCAGTCTGGCAGCCAGACCGTTGACTGCCCCCCCGGTTTCGGGCAATGCGGTCCCCGATTGAATCTGCGCCTGCCCCACCCACTCCTTAAGGGCGCCAATATCCCGCTGAATCACCAGTCTGGAAGCAAGCAAATACAAAACTCCCAATGATGACAGCACCGCGATTCCCACCTGCATGTCGCGGGACTGCGAAATGAACATTCCCGTTAGAAAAATTCCAATTGTTGCTATCGATACCAAAATCTCAGGTAACCCGCGTTTCATTCCTGTACATCCTTCCAAACGGTTATTTTTTGCCTGTACAACGTTCCGACGTTTTCATTGGACCCGGATACAATATACATGCACTTTCGCAATGCGCACTGATGAACTTGCTGATAATACTACTGTTAAACGCAATGGTTAAATTTCCAAACAGAATAATTGCGAAAATAGTGATTTGGATAGCTTGAAAAGTTGCGCAAGCATCCTTAAAATCCGCTCGACTGCAACGCGGGAGGACTGCATGGCACTGAAAGTATTGATTCCGATTTCAACGGGTTTCGAAGAAATTGAAACCGCCACGATTGTGGATGTGCTTCGGCGCGCCGGACTGAATGTGACGCTTGCCGGACTCACGCCCGGACTCATCGAAGGCCGTTCCGCAATACAGATACAACCTGACTGCAGCATTGATGACGCGTTAAAAACGATGGACTACGATGCGGTCGTTCTTCCGGGGGGCCAGCCCAACGCGGGCACGCTGGCCCGGGATTCCCGCGTGATTAACCTGCTGCAGCGTATGGACAGCGCCCAAAAAACAGTGGCCGCCATTTGTGCCGCGCCGGCCGCCCTGAGTCAGGCGGGACTGCTCGACACCCGCAAAGCGACGATTTACCCCGGTTGTGTGGATGATCTGCCGCCTGGCAGCTACGTCGAGCAGGATGTTGTCATATCAGAAAACATTGTAACAAGTCGCGGTCCGGCCACTGCCATGGCGTTTGCCCTTGCACTGGTGGAGAGATTATGCGGCGGCGCAACTGCGTCGACCGTTTCCAAAGCGCTGCTCGCGTCCTGAAACATCAACATGTTGTCACATCTGCAAATAAAAAACCTTGTGCTCATAGAGGAGATGTCATTGACATTTTCGTCCGGCTTCAACGTGCTGACCGGTGAAACCGGCGCCGGTAAATCCCTCATCGCCACCTCACTCGACCTGCTTCTCGGCAAACGCGCCTCCAGCAATCTGGTTCGCAAAGGCGCTCAGGAGGCCGAAGTTGAGGGGATTTTCGACATTGCCGACGAACCGGAGGTAAAAGCCAGACTGGCAGATGCCGGCATCCCGGATGATGATGAGCTGCTTATCCGACGCATTATTCCGGCCGATGGTCGGCACCGCGTTTTTGTAAACGGCAAGTTGTCGTCTCTCTCTGTACTGGCTGAGCTGACCGCTGGACTCGCCAGCGTCATGAGCCAGCACGAGCAGCAGGATCTCTTCGACAATCGTCACCAGCTGTATCTGGTGGACGGATTTGCGGGTCATGACAGGCTGCGACAGGAAATGGCCGCGGCCCATGCCGGATACGTGGATGCGAAGCGGGCGCTTGACGCTCTGCACGGCAAGGAAAAAGACCGAACCGGGCGCATCGATTATCTGCGATACCAACTGTCGGAACTGGACGACGTCGCCCCCAAAGCCGGCGAGGGGGCGGCACTCGAAGCAGAACTTGGCGTACTCAAACATCAGACCACTCTGCTCGAAACCACCAGTCGCTGCGCTGAATCGCTGTACGAATCCGACGACTCGGTTTTTGAACGACTCGGTCAGATTACGAGTGCACTCACCAGCGTCGCCCGCTTTGACAGCACCCTGGAGACGGACGCCAGACAGTTACAGGAAGCGACAATCATTGTTGAAGAGACCGCCCGAAGTCTGAGTGCCTACAGCCAGCGACTGGATACGGATCCAGGCCGACTGGATGACGTGCAGGCGCGTTTGGAAGCGCTCTTTCGGCTGGCACGCAAACACGGCGTGACCGAAGATGAATTGCCTCAGCTGCGGGAAAAACTTGCCGGCGAACTCGAAACCCTGGAGGGGTTTGAACACAGCGAGCAAAAGCTGGCAACTGACTGCGACATGGCCCGAAAAAAAGCGTTGGTTGCCGCGCGCGCATTGTCTGAGAGCCGCATACGGGCGGCAAAAAAGCTGGGCGCAACCGTTTCTGCCGAGTTGGCGGATTTGTCATTTGCCAAAGCGGAGTTCTCCGTTGTCATCACAGGCGACGAATCAAACCTGAGCGAAGCGGGAATGGACCGGGCGGAGTTCACAGTGGCGCTCAATCCGGGAGAAGGGGCATGGCCCCTGCGGCAGGTCGCATCAGGGGGGGAACTGTCACGGATTATGCTGGCAGTTAAACGTGCCCTGGCGGGTGTGGGACCGGTAGGCACCTATGTTTTTGATGAGGTGGATGCGGGAATTGGCGGTGCGGTCGCGGTTGCAGTGGGCAAAAAACTCGCGCTGGTGGCCTCCCATCATCAGCTCATCTGCATTTCACACTTGCCTCAGATTGCGGCAATGGCTGATGCCCATTTTCACATCTCGAAGACACAGAAGGGCAATCGCACCCGCACCGAACTGGTTCAGCTGGCGGCAGATAGGCGCGTCATTGAAATATCGAGGATGCTGGGCGGCGACGCCGACAACAGCAAAATGCTGGCCGCAGCGAGAGAGTTGCTGAAGACATCGGCCTGAACTGAAGGGGGCACATATGCACTGGAAAGTGAGACGGGAATTCCTTGGTCGAGTGGAAATTTTTGGAGACCTGGGAAATAGGGAGTTAAAAGCCATCGCCAAATCGTGCAGTGAATCGGAATTTGAGGATGGCGAGTATCTGTGCCAACAGGGTGAGAGAGGCATTGCCGCGTTTCTGGTGGTATCCGGTCAAATCGAAATAATTGAAAAGCTTGCTGATGATGACACCAGCGAAAGGGAAGTGCTGGTCGCGACATTGGGACAGGGCGCTTTTGTGGGTGAACTGTCAATTATAGATGGCGCCCAGCGCGTTGCCTCCGTGCGCGCCAGGGGGGCGGTGAAAACACTGGTATTGACCCAATGGGCCATGCAGGGTCTGCTCAAAAGCAAACCGTCCATTGCCGCGGCCATGTTGCCGGTCATTGTCAAACGGTTTCGCCAGACAACACAGGAACTTCGGGAACACTGTGCCGAATCCGAACACCGTCGCCAATCAGCCATGCATTGAACGAATCGCTGCTGTGTGGCGAGCGCATTGGGACAGGGTGCGCCGTCTTTTCCCCGGAAGAATTACAGGTACCCGATTAATTTGCCAAAGCTAACGACATTCCTGGGTATGCGGCGCATTCACGTACGATTCACCCAACGCCGTCAGCTGACCTTCCACGCCCAATAAATCCACATTGGCCATGTTGTCCGCACGACCGGCGAACCAAGCATAGCGCGCCACCCTCGGCTCATTTTCGAGCCAGTCCACAGCATCCACGAGAAACGCCTTCTGTTCATCCAGCGACGGATTGCCCGAACATGCGAACTCAGTGAGCCAAATGGGTCTGTCGAACGCATCGATGTACATCTCCATGTGATTAATGAGCCACTGCGCCCTGTTTTCACTAAGCCCCGGACTGTCTGCGTTGCACTCCACGTAAATGTGCACCGCAATAAAATCAACCCGACAGTCGGTACATGCATCGAAAAACTCGTTTAACCACGCCACCGGTCCGGTGCTGTGACATCCGCCGCCACAGAAATTGACCGCCGGGGCGCCAATCGCCAAATCATTTTCGTCGGCAAACGCCTGCAGCTGCGGCCACAATGCGGCGGCATCGCCGGCAGACAGATTGGCCTGCGAAAAAAAGTTTGGCTCGTTAAATCCCAAAATGGCGCCCGTTTTCGATGGCACACCATTTTCAACATCAATGAACGGTATTTTGTCCCCCCACCACATGGGAACAAAGGTCACACCGTGCTTTTGCCAGTCGTCACCCAGCTCACTGTCGGGCGCATAGTACCAGTTGTACCACCAGCTGACCCCCGGCGAAAGCGCCGCCATATCAGCCGGCGCGTGATGCCCATAGGCCACGCCGCGCTTACATGACCGAGACGGCCCATCTGAATGGGATGACGTCGTCTCACTGTCCCCGCCGGCGTCAGTATCAGAATCGCGAGCAGACTGAGTGTCGACTGCAGCAATGTTCGTATCGTCATCGTGGCGATCTGTCCCGCCGGTCAGCGAGTCTTCGAAATCACTGTCCTCTGCCCCGGTTGTCCCACTCGCCGTTCCATCCGCATCCAGGGAATCGCTTTTAACTTTGTCATCAGCACATCCCTGTCCAACGATCGCCAATACAATGCTCACTAAAACGGCAATAGACTTTACTTTTAAAACCATTTATCACCCTTTTGAAAAGACATAACGTTAATTGTCCCTAATTCAAGAAATGTGACAACCCCAAATGCCTGGGGTAGACTGCATTTTGAACAAACTGCAAATGGGAATCACAAATTGTTGCATATTATGGAAGCTGTAATAATATTGAATGCTTAAGGATCAGTATGATTGAACGAATTGGCAATTGCAGAATCATTGAAGAAGTTGGTGCAGGCGGAATGGCCGTTGTGTACAAGGCCATTCAGGAGCCGCTTGGCCGAGTTGTCGGTATCAAAGCACTGAAATCTTCCATTGCTGTCGAAACCCAGTTTGCAGAGCGATTCGAACGGGAGGCCAGGTTTATGGCGTCCCTGCAGCAGGAAAACATCATCAATGTTTACGACTTCATCAAATACGGCGGCACGATGTTCATCGTTATGGAATATGTTGAAGGCATTGATTTATACGACCTGCTCGATAAATACAAAAAAATACCGGTCGAAGCGGCCACCATCATTGCGCTCCAGGTGGCACGCGCCCTCAACCATGCCCATTTTCGCGGAATCATCCATCGGGACATAAAGCCAGCCAACGTCATGATTTCCAAACGGGGCGATGTGAAACTGATGGACTTTGGTATCGCCCGGGACGAAACCCTCTCGGATTTGACCGAAACCGGCACAGGCCTCGGAACCCCGTCGTACATGTCGCCGGAGCAGATACTGGGCGACAAACTCGACCAGCGCACTGATATTTGGTCACTTGGAGTCGTTTTCTATCAGATGCTGTGCGGGAAAAAGCCGTTTATCGAAGATGCGAAACGGTCGGTGCTGCAAAAAATTCGCCTTGACAGATACGTGCCGGTTCGCAAGCTGAATTCCAAGGTGCCTCGGACCCTTGAACGCATTCTCGGCCGATGCATGGAGAAACAGCCGGCCGACAGATATCCCTCGATGCAGGCGCTGATTCACGATTTGGAGGATTTTCTCGCCTCTCGCGTGGTGGTGAATTACAACGCCTGGATGGTAAAGTACCTGCAGGAGACAGACGTCCTGTCCAGCGACGAAGCCAGTGGTATCCTGACCGCCGGCGCAGTTCGCGAAGGCGCCAAAATTGTGCGCGAAGATCGCCGGGCGCTGCGTGCCATTGGGGTTGTCCAGGCGACGGTGCTGGCGATCTTTCTTTTTGCAGGCATCATTATTCAGCTGGCTGCGGGGGAGCCCTCATTTGCGAGCGAAAAAACCGCTGTGGCCACCAGCCCAGCGGAAATGGGACAGATGAAAGTGGTTGCGGTACCATGGGCCCGCGTGATTGTAGACAACCGGGAGGTGGCGCTAACCCCCATTGCCGCACCGATATCACTGCCAGCGGGCAAGCATTTTGTTGAGCTGGTCAATCCGTACTTTAAGCCCAAACGGCTCGAAATAGAAATTCAGCCAGGACAGACTTACGAAATAATGGAAGAGCTGGCCCTTGAAACCGGGGCTGGTTCCCAAAATTCGGCCAGAGCAAAAAAATGAAACAACTGCGTTACGTTACAATACTGACAATCGTTTTGTTCTCGTGGTTCTTCACGGGTTCCGCCCAGGCCTGGATTCATGTGGCCCGGGACGGCGAAACCCTTGAGCAGTTGTCAAATTTCTATTATGGCACGCCAAACAAAGCCATCATCATCCGTGCCGCGAATGGCTTCATGCATCCCGACGACGGCTCCGTGCTCCAGGGGGAGCGTATCGAGATTCCGGGCGTCACCTACCATCAGGCAACAGATACTGAGGACTGGTACTCCCTGGCCAATCGCTACCTGGGTTCTTCAAGCCGTGCGAAATTTCTCGCGGAGCTAAACAATCGAAAGGCAGAGACCCCCATTGCAGGGGGGCAGATTGTCAAAATCCCATACCAGCTGCTCTACATCTTCGCGCCAGATGAAACCATTAAAAGCGTGACCAAACTGTTTCTTGGCAACCAGCGCTCCCCCAGATGGCTGCAGGCATATAATCTGAAAAAGCGGAAAAAGTACGGCCGCGGTGACGCACTGCTCATTCCCCTGATAAACGTTGAATACACAGATGCGGCCAAAAAGGATATTGAAGCGCGACAAACCCAAAAATTTTCCGAGGAAGACAAGGACGCGCAAATCAAAGCTGTGGCGCAAATTTCAAAGTTGCGTGATTCATATGCAAAAGGAAAATACCTGGAAATAGTCATCACGGGACAGATGCTTTTGAGCAACCGGCGTCTCACCAATCCGCAGAAAATCGGTGTGTATCAGTATCTTGCGTTCGCATACGTCGCGTTTGGTGAAACACCAATGGCGGAGGCGGCTTTCAGAAAAGCGCTGGATCTGCAGCCGTCCATGGAGTTGTCGCCCATTACTGTCTCTCCAAAAATTCTTAAGGTATTTCAAAAAGTGCAGCATCAATTGCTGCGCAGTCGCTAAACTGTTGTATTTTTACAGTCAAATGTTAAAAAATGCTAACATCGCAACGATTTGATACAACATTCGCCGCGGGAATGAATGGGGAACAGCCCCATTTCGTATATACGAATGGAAATCACTAAAATTAATCGGAGAAATTCAAATGACACAGACAAAAATATCAATCCATGAATATTCAAAAACAATCGTCAGGCTGCTCATTGGAGCAATGATTGTCGCTTCATTGTCACTGAGCATGGGAGGCTGTGATTCGGAAGATGCCAGCACCTACGATTTGACCGTCCGCTGGAATATTGGCGGTATGAGAACCTGCAATATCTCCCTGCCCACAGATCAGTACGCACAGGACGAACTGCAATTTGGTAAGGTTGTCGTTAATATTTACGAAGATGAAACCGCGACCAAGGCCGTTCAGGCACCCGTGGTTGTTCCCTGTGCGAACATGGAAAGCAAAATTTCGCGCCTTCCCAGAGATACCTACTACGTCACCGTCGAAGCCTTTGCCACCTACATGGGAGAACAGATGCCGTTTTTCCAGGGGGCATCCGAAGTCACCATTCCCGCAACTGACGATGCGATAAATATCCCGCTGACGGTTGGCAATGGGGAGATTCTGGTATTCTGGACGTTTGCCGGCGGAAAAGTCTGTGGCGTGGAAATGGCCGGGGAGGTTGCCAACGTCGCCGTCCGCCTGAACAACGGCAACCCGATTGTTGTGCCATGCGGGCAGGGTCAGCTGCTGCTCGAAGATGTTCCCACAGATATTATTCACACCATTAGTGCGGATGCATACGATGCCAGCGGAAATATTCTGTATTCAGCTGATCACCTGTCTACCGTTGATTCAGAAGAATTTCAGGTTCTGCCCGGACAGTCCTATCAGGCAGTGGTGATTTTCCAATGACCCCCCCTGCCGCCGCATCCTCCTTTAAAATCACTGTGTTGTTATCCGGTTCAGGGACCACCATGGTCAATTTGCAGCAGCATATCGCAAAGGGGCTGGTGCCGGCTCAGATTGTTCAGGTGGTTTCGAGTCGCCGGGATGTTGCCGGTGTGATCCGGGCACAGGAGCTGGGGCTGCCTGTCCATATCCTTGGTCGAAAAAAATTCACGCAAAATAAAATATTTGACGCCAGAGCGTACGCAGCGGCGCTGGTGGAGACGGTGGCGCCCTACCAGCCGGATCTGGTCGTAATGGCGGGCTTCATGACCCAACTGGCGGAACCGTTCCTTAGTCGATTTCAAACGATTAATGTCCATCCTGCGCTGTTGCCGTCGTTTGGCGGCAAAGGCTATTACGGCCACCATGTGCATGAAGCCGTACTTGCGGCCGGGGTTAAAATTTCAGGTGCAACGGTTCATTTTGCCAACTCTCAGTACGATCGCGGACCAATCATTTGCCAGGAAGCCGTGCCAGTTGAAGAGGACGACACGCCGGACACTCTGGCCCAAAGAATTCAGGCGGCTGAAAGGCGCATTTATCCAAAGGCCGTCGCCATGATTGCCAAAGGGCTGGTCACTGTCGATGGAAACCGCACTGTGATTCGTGAGGAGCGCTGTTAATTGACGACCAAAGAACAACACCCCGCCATTGCTGCAATTGCTCTCGTCTTTTGCATCGTCATCGGACTGACCGCTTGCAATCAAAAGCCACCAATGACCCCGGCAGAGACCGCATTGCGGCTTCTGGCACTGCATGGGTTGTTGGGGAAGACGCCAAAGGAGCGAACCGAAAAGGACAAAAACACGCTGGTTGATCGCGATGAACTGGCATCGTTTTTCGTTGATTTGGACAAGTACGACCAATTCACCGGCGAGCTGTTTACCGGCGTGATACTGGGTGCATTGGCGGCCAATCAGTCCAAACTGCAGGAAACCCGAAGAAAGACCACCGCCGAAGTCAGCGCAGGCAGCGCCACCATTTACTTTGAACTCGTGGACAACATCTGGAAAATCAGTCTTGAAAAAACCATTCCCAGAGAAATGAAAGACCGGGCAAAGGCCGAAAAGCAGCGCTATGAAGCCGCAAAAGCCGCAGGCGAAGCAGCGGCAGGACCCAGGTAAATCCAATATCGCGTTATCGCGTTGATGAAGTCATTTAAACTTCAAGGTAAACCTAAAGGTAAGCCTCAAGATAGACCTGAAGGCAAACCTGACAGCAAATCCACCCCACTGATGATTCAACGGGACGTTGCGAACTGACTGAGACTGAATGTTCTGACCAGTGCCAGGGTCTCACGCAATTGGCGATTGCCATTCACTTTTTCATTGCCCGAATTCAAAAATTATCTACAATCCACGCTTTAATCAGTACCCAATAGAGCCTGCCGGTTCAACGGAACTGTTAACTGGATATGTGCTATCTATTGCAGGATTTCACCATGCCCAACGACACACATCACGCCACCGGGAAAGTCAGTTATATCCTGCTCTCTGCAATTGGTGTGCTCTCACTTGTCGGTCTCTGGCTCGCCGCAGAACTGACCGGTATTCACTACAATACACACCAGAACCCCGAATTTCACTCCATGTGCGCCATCAGTGAAGGCCTCAATTGCGAAACGGTGGCCCTTTCACCCTACTCCGTATTTTTAAATTTACCCGTAAGCATATGGGGCATAATGGGATATCTGCTGATTTTCGTCTTTGCCGCGGTGTCCCTGAAACTGAACGACAGGGGTCGCCCACTCATTGGCGCCATTTCAGGATTCTCGACAATCGCGTTTTTATCGTCGCTTCTACTGGCGACCATCTCATTTGCAAAGATTGATTCAATGTGTCTGTTTTGCATGGGCACGTATGCGGTCAATTCCATCCTTCTCATCCTCAGCATCATCATGCTTGTCAAAGGGCCGAAAAACCCGTTTACAGCAGTGCGCGACGACCTCATTTTTCTTACCCGTAAACCGCTGCTGCTGGGATTTATTGTAATTATGGGTATTGGCCCCATGGCCATCGCTTACGCACGCATTACCCCTTACTGGCATACTGCCGGTTTCGATGACATGCCGTCATTCAGTACGGGAATCGACGAAGACGGCAATCACTGGATTGGCGCAGCAACACCTTCGGTGACAATCATCGAGTACACTGATTACGAGTGTCCTTACTGTCGCAAGGCGCACAAACAACTGCGGGAGCTGCTCTCCAAATACGCCGGGAAGGTGAGAGTCGTTCACAGACATTTTCCGCTGGATCAGGCGTGCAATCCCAAAATCAAACAGAAATTCCATCAATTTGCCTGTCATTTTTCCACGGCAGTGGAATGCGCGGCCAGAGGCGATAAATTTTGGGAAATGAATGATGCCATTTTCTCCAGCCAGGAAACTCAGAAAGCCGAAACCATTGATGTCGAGAAATTCGCCATTCAGCTGGGGCTTGATCGCAGTGAATTCAATCAGTGCCTGAAAGATGAATCCATTCAGAAAATCATTCTGAAGAACATCAACCAGGGTATTGCGGATTATGTCTCAGCCACCCCCACTTTCGTGGTCAATGGACAGGCGTTTAAAGGTCGGCTCACTGAGGAACAGCTGGTCAAACTGCTGAACGCGGCTGAATAAATAAATCAGACACTTCTTTGGGATGAAAATCGGCTACCTGCCCCATGGTGGTGGGGCCGCGGAACGTCGACCTAAAAAATATCGACGGGACCGGCGCCTTCGCGAATCACCTCAATTTCCCCAAATTCGTTAAATGCAAGCACCGTGGATGGCGATATGCCCCCCAATCCCGCATCCAGCACCAAATCCACCTGCGGAAACGCCTCGGCAATATCCACCGGATCGTTGAGAATCCACTCATCGTCTTCGCGCTGAGCGGAAGTTGAAATAATGGGACTTCCCAACGCTTCCAGCAGCGCCCGGGCCACGGGATGCTCGGGAACGCGAATGCCGACCGTTTTTCGGTTACTGATACTCATTTTGGGCACATCTCTGGACGCTTCCAGAATAAATGTATAGGGACCAGGCACCAGTCGTTTCATGAGACGATACGCAGAATTCGGCACAATGGCGTAACGGCTGATCTCTGACAGATCGGCGCACAAAAATGAAAACGGTTTGTGTTTTTTGGGAGAGGTGTTTTTGATTCGGTATACTTTTTCGACCGCCTTCCTATTGTGCACGTCGGCACCAAAGCCAAACACGGTGCCTGTGGGATAGGCAATCACGCCACCCTGTCGAAGCACCTCCACTGCCTGCATGATTTTTCTTGGCTGGGGATTTTCAGGATGAATGGGTAAAAGCATATTTTCCTCAAATTTCAATTCGAACCGCGCATACCGGTTTCAGGAGCATCGCCCCGACAATTTGTACAGCCCTTTAATACAGAACCCCTGTTTTTGCCAGCGAATGTTTGGAATATGCGGCCAATATCAGGGCTCTCAACGCTGTTTGGGGTCTTTTTCCCGCCACGCCACTGGAACTGTGGCTTTTTCAAGGGCTGACCGGAGAGTGTAATCGCAAAGAATCAGTCGTTTCCGATTTGTCCTGGGCAGGTTTGTGCGGCAAAATAAATGTACGACATCAAACACTTATGTGGTTAACTGCGTGCCTGGGGTAAAAAATACCCTGTAAACTCTGCATCCGGAGATAAAAATGGAGTGTTTTTGAAACAGATTGCCATCATTCTCTTTTTTCCAGTATGCCTCGTCATTGCCGCACCCATTCGTCAAATCAGCGCAGGCGAGCTGCTCCATGATGGGAGGGACCACTGGTCGCTGATGGACAAATCACCGCTGAACCGTCAGCTTCATGAGCAACTCAAGTCTGCCGACCAGCAATTTCGACTCTGGCAACGCCCGGATTCGCGGTTTGCATTTATGGTGGATGCCTCCAGCGGCGGTCAGCAGTCCCTGCCGGGCACGCGCTTCGACCAGACCCGCTACCACGGCTTTTTCATTTTCGACAGTTACGGTTCGGTACGCCTGTTCGATTCACTGGACATCAATCTGAATTTAAACTTTCTCAATCCCAGCTTCTGCGACGGTTACCGAAAAAGCTTTCAGTTGCTGGGCGGCATGTCCATTCATTTTCATAGAGCCCTTTTTAATCTCATTGACTCGCCATTGATATTTCATGCGCTCGTCATGGATTTGGACACAATCACATTTGGCGAAGGCCTGCTTATTGAACAGCTGCCCCTCGAAGGCTTCAGCTTTGCGTTTCAGTGGCGGGATATGTCCCTGTCCGCACAGATAGCCGCGCGCGTCTTCTGGCATTACGACGACTTGCTGATGATACCGCTGGCATTCTTCGATGGACGCATTTCGCTGCTGACCGCCATCTGGTATTTTACAACCCCCGCTGACAACAGCGTCCCGGATGTTCAAAACGTGGTGCGTACGTCCAACAATGTGCAGAATTTTTTTCCATATTTTGGTGTATCCGGGCATTATGACTGGCACGACGCCTTTCGCATCTCCGGCGAGTACCTGGCGCGCGTCAAAGACAATCAATGGTCATCTGCCGCATTGTTTAGGGCAGATTATAAAAAGGACACAGCGGACGCCGCACGCATCCACCTGGGCTACCAGTTCCGCTATTACGGGAAGCAATTCGCACCGCTTGCAAATCTGTCCGCCGCCACAACGGCCCCCCAGATTCCCGCCAGAGAAGACACGTATGTCACCAACAGCTTTGAATATCTGCCATACTCGCCGTGGTTTCATCAAGTCTCTCACACGGTCATGTCGGAGGTTCAACTCAACCTCACCCGACAGTTTCAGCTATATTACGAGCTGGAGTGCTGGTTTCGCTGGGCGTTCAACGGCAGGAATGACAACCGGGTGTTGTTTTTTGCGCCTGAAAAGCGAGCCCCTGGACACTGGCAGGAGCTGTTCTACGACGTGGGATTCAGATATCGGCTGTTTGCATCCCTGCCTCACCGAATTGCCGTATTTGTGTCCAACAAATGGGTGGCCAGCGATACTCAGGCCGTGACGCCCATGTCCATTCGCTTTGTCACTGAACCGCTCTACGGATTCGAACTGGAGGTTTTCCTGTGATGTCCTGCCTCAGATATTTCAATGGCGCGCTGATACTGGGACTGTTGGTCTGTGCGGGATGTACCCCTGAGGACGCCATCCCGGCGGGCATGGTGGCGCAATATCAGCTGTCGAACAGCAATGCAGTGCACTCACCGGCGCTGCTTCGATACGAAGTTATCTGGATGGGAAAGGAGGCATACGAAGTCACCGGCGGCGGCGCCGTGGCCACAATGGAAAAGCCATTTGCGGTCCACTTTGAACTGCCATCCGCGCTTGCACTGCGGAATGTTCGGCCCATCGACACACTTTCGTGCAATTATCATGACCTGCCGGAACCCACAGCAAGGCGACCCCGCGTTGTTGTATTTGAAGACCTGGATGGAAATAAACACTTCACCATGGATGTCGACCGGATTGTGGCTGTCGACGGCGTGGGCTTTGAGCATTACGGCACTGTGATTGCCATCGAAGACATTGACGGATTCCTCTCTCAGTTGACGCCAGCGGAACATGTCATCTACTACGGCTGGACGAAGGATGAATACACGCCGTTTGTATTGGCAGGGGCATCCAGATACTGGAGCAATCATGTTTATCCGATTTTTGAGAATGCCTACGCCGACGCGGCACTTGCCGCCGAGCCCCAACCCGTCCTGACACTGCTGACTGAACCGGTTGCCATCATGCGTGAGGATCTGCTCTGTTTTAGAGACGTCTCGCAATCCAGCCAAAATACGCTGCTGGAAGTGTGGGTGGACTCATCGCTGGATGTGACGCGGATGTGCGATGCATACGATGTACCCTGCGCCGGATTTAATGCGACTGTCACATCTGCAGACTTCGAGGGGATGGCCGCCTTCACCGACGAATTTTACACAGTGTGTGGCTGGGTCGATGAGAACATTCAGATTATCGAAGCGCACCAGGGCTTCGTCGATTGCGCGCAATGCCGCTGTGAATTCGACTATTACACCACTTACTTTGTTTTTAGCGCCGTCAACGCATCTCTGTTCGCGGGCTGCGATCCGGATACAGCCATTTGGGGCACTTCACAGGAGGAAATCATTCCAGGCACCCTGGCGGATGCGGCACAGTAACTGAATCGCTACCACCCGAGCAGGAGCATTCCCGCGCCCACGGCAGCGCCCACGCACGCATTGATGATTTTAACCAACACGAAATCTCTCCGTGAATGCGCCAGCATCGGAACCATGCCATGGCCGTCCTGAACAATGCTGCTGGCCAAAAGAATACTCAGTGGCACCGCATCCCGGACATAGAGAGAAAGGAATACCAGATGGGGACCAGACTCGGGCACCAGGCCAATCAGTACCGCCACACCAAGCACCAGCCAGATATTTTTTTGCACCAGATGAGCCACGTTTACATATTGCTCAAGCAGCACGATGAATGTCAGTGCGCCCAGTGTCCACAAAAACATTCTTGGGACATGTACCTTTAATACGTGCCCCCACAGGTGATCTTCGAGAAAATGCTCTGACACGGACGCAACGACAAAAAGGCCAAACAGCAGCAGACTGACCAGCATGTACCAGGTCCAGCCGCCAGTGCCGTGACTGTGGCGGGCAGTGGGGATGTCGTCGGCCGGATGAGTATCATGGGCGTCATGGGCGTCATGGGCGTCATGGGCGTCGACGGTATTGGGTTGTGTCTCTGCATGGGTATCGGTTGCGGGGATGAACAGGCCCACTTTGAATGCCACCATCATGGCAACGCAAAGCAGTATTACCACCGACAGAATGGCGCGCATCGGTGAGGGATGTCGCCAGTTTTGCACCACCGCACGCCATTGAAATTTTTCGCTCTCCTTCTGGGGATGGGTTTCAAAGGCGCAGTCCAGTCGCTGGTTGCTTTCGTGTTTTTTGAGCAGTACCCGGTCGGTGACCCATCCACTGAGTATGCCAAGCAATCCCATACCGGCAAACATCACCAACGCGGTTTGAGGCATCAGCC
>JAFGWT010000515.1 GCA_016937015.1 Deltaproteobacteria bacterium
AGCTGCCTTTATATTGCTGGACATTTTTGGGAAGAACATTACCGGCCCGCCTATCGAAAAGGCATGGGGATGGACTTACAGTATTCGTGAAAATGCACTGAGTACCATTTCGTACATCTGGATGATCATCATCCCATCCATCTCTGCCCTGCTCTACCTGCAGTATTATCGTAAGGTCACCAATCAAAGAAAAAAAACGCAGAGCGGTTTTATGCTATTCGCAGGGATAATTACTTTGTCGTCCGTTCCTGCTGAACTGGTGTTACAGCTGACCAACTCCAATGCCCCGCCACTCAGTGTAATGGCGTTTATCATTGCAAATCTGTGGGTGGGTTACGCCATCTGGAAATACGAGCTGTTCACACTGACGCCCTCCAAGGCAGCGGAAAGCATTATCGCCACCATGGGGGATTCTCTGATACTGGTGGGGCTGGATGGCACAATCATCACCGCCAACCAGGCCACCAGCAAAATGCTGGGATATACCGAAAAAGAACTGTTGAATATGCCGGTGGTTCAGTTTTTCGCACCCAACGCGCTTATTCCTGATTGGATAAAGGAAACCGAATCTCACAAAGCCGATACGTTTCGAAGCAGGGACATTGAAACCGAATATCAGACGGCCGACGGAAAAATCATTCCCGTTTCGCTCTCCGGATCCATGCTGCACGACGACGAAGGGAATCTTCGCGGTTTCCTGCTGATTGCCAGAGACATCACCGAGCAAAAAAGAGCGGCGCACGAAATCGCCAAACACCGCGAAAAACTTGAAGAGCTGGTGGAGGAACGTACCCATCAGCTCAGCCGCACCAATGTTCAGCTGCAGCAGGAAATCAACGAACGCCAGAAGGCCGAAACTGAAAAGCGGGATTTGCAGGATCAGTTGTATCAGGCACAGAAAATGGAAGCCATCGGACGGCTTGCCGGCGGGGTGGCCCACGATTTCAACAATCTGCTGTTTGTCATCAACGGATACGCTGAGACCCTGATAGCCGATATGGATGATCACCCCAGCTTTCGCAACGACGTCTCTCAGATTCTCGAAGCGGGAAACCGCGCGGTCAATCTGACACGGCAATTGCTGGCCTTCAGTCGCAAGCAGATTATCGACCCCATCCTGCTTGACATAAATGAACGCATTGCCTCTTCAGTGAAAATGCTCTCCCGCATGATTGGTGAAGATATACAGATTGAATTCAGCAGTTCACTGAAATCCGGCAAAGTCGTGATGGACCTGACCCAACTCGATCAAATCATCGCCAACCTGCTCGTCAACGCCCGGGACGCCATGCCCAAAGGCGGTCGCATTCACATTCGCACCGAAAAAATCAGCGTTACATCCGCCGACAGTGAGAAAAACCCCAATCGAAAACCGGGGCACTACATCCAGCTGTGTATCAGCGACACCGGATGCGGCATCGAATCGGATAAGCTGAAAATGATCTTCGAGCCGTTTTACACCTCAAAAGGTGTGGGAAAAGGCACAGGTCTGGGTCTGGCAACCGTTTACGGTATTGTGAAGCAGAATGACGGATTCATTGAGGTTGAATCAACAGTTAACGTGGGCACCTCGTTTCGAATCTCCCTGCCGCAGGCTGGCATTTCCATCGCCGACGAACTGGAGATGGCCGCCGGCATGTCCGCACGCGCCGGCTCGGAAACCGTGTTGCTGGTGGAAGACGAACATTTGGTGCGCAGACTGGCCAAACGACAGCTGGAATCATCGGGGTACCGGGTGCTACAGGCGGTGGATGCGCCATCCGCACTTGAAATCTTCAATGCTTTTGAAGATGAAATCGATGTGCTGCTCACCGATGTGGTCATGCCCGGAATGAGCGGGGTGGAGATGGTGAACCAAATCGCCGCCCGGTCCAGCCGCGTGAAGATAATTTTTATGTCCGGCCATAACGACGAAATCATGGATACCCATGGCATTCGTAAAACCCGCCATCCACTTCTGCCCAAGCCGTTCACCGCCCAACAACTGTGCGACAAAATCCGCGAAGTGGTTGACGGCAGAATCTCCCAGATGCCCCCTTCCCCGACGACGATTCAGTGAGCGCAATTTATTCTTTTCTTTTAGGCATTTTTGCGGTTAAGTATTTCGCCTGAATTCTAAATCAAATCGTTTTCCGGATTTCCCGGGGCGTCCGGGCGGTGTAATGCCGCAGCGAGAAAAAAGGGACAGATATGGTCACCAGAGAATTTATTGAAAAAGTGAAAATCGGCCTGATTGTCGCGGGGATGGCGGCAGCAGTGATCAGTTACATTCTCGCGGTACTCAAAAAAAAATCAGAGGAAAACCAGTCGGCCAAAGAGTGGCTAAGAGACACGCCAATATTCCGATTTGGCAAGTACACCTTTAATGTCTATCAAAGCATGACCGGCGCATTCATGTTGCTGGCGGTTGTGGGCACGTTCAATTATGCCACGTTCAGTCATCTCACCGGAGGCACCGGCATTGATGAATACGACCTGATGCATTACTATGTTGTTCCCAAGTATTTCGATGAATTGGGGTATTTCAATCTGTTGCCCGCCCTGATCATCGCAGACGCTGAAACCGGTCACCGCCACTGCGGCCGCAGCACCAAAAAGTATCTGTTCCAGGACCAGCTCGATTACTCGCAAAAACCCATTACGCACGCGCTCGAAATGCGATCGCGGATTAAAAGTCGGTTCACCTCCATGCGGTGGGAGGAATTCAAGCATGACGTACTGTATTTGCAACGGGTGGTCCAACCAATGAACTGCAAACTCTGGCGTCAGTTGCTGCTTGACCACGGTTTCAATGGCACGCCGGTGTGGGTTCTTATCGCCAGACCTATCACAAAAATCATTCCTGTTGAATACATGCGAGTCATCACCATGCTTGATGTGGCCTGGATCATTTTTGCACTCTTTGCGGTCGGATGGGCATTTGGCCCGCGCGTGGCGGCTTTTGCATGGCTGTTTTTAACAGTCTGTTACGCTGCTCGATGGCCAACAGTGGGATGGGCGATGCTGCGATATGACTGGAGCATGAGCATCGTTGTGGGCCTCGCCATGCTCAAAAAGAAAAAATATGCATACTCCGGTGGCTTCTTTGCGCTGGCGGCCCTGTTGCGCTATTTCCCAGCCATCTGGATGCTTGGCATTGCGGCCAAAGCACTTCACGCGCTGTTTACAATCAAAGATATTCCGTGGCGCAAATTCTG
>JAFGWT010000054.1 GCA_016937015.1 Deltaproteobacteria bacterium
GACGTTTTTTGAGCCAGTCCGCCGCCTCCGTCAGATCGCCTTTTTGGGTGTAAAGCTTGGCCAGTGCGTCAAGGGACTGGGGATTGCTTTTCAGGGACACCACCTGTCGGTGCGCCCGCACTGCCAGCTCCACATCACCCAACTGATGCTGCGCCACTTTGGCCACTGTTTCAAGCAGCTGTGCGGCCCTGTCCCGGTGCCCGGCCTGCAGCAGATACTCCGCCTGCTCACCGAACAGTTCGACCAATTCCCGGTACTTACCGTGCTTTTCAAGCAGGCTCCGGATGGCGTCGATAGTGCGCTCCTCTCCTGGAGACTGAGTCAGGTTTTCCTTTAACAGCGCCAGTCGGGAGTCGCTGCCCTCCAGCAGCCCGCCAAGGGATGAAATATCGAGCCTGAGCTGCAGTATGGTATCGGGGTCGCTGGTCATCTCCAGACGTTTCTGTCTGACCGCCAGCAATTCGAGAACGCGCTGTTCCTTTTCGAGCAGCGCATCGAGTTCGAGCAGGGTTTCCAAATCATTTGAATTGCGCGCGAGCACCTGGTTGTAAACCTCGATGGCCATCGCGTTCATATTGATTTCAGCAAAAATGCCGGCCGCCTTTTTGCGCAGGAATCTGGACCGGATTTCATCAAACGGCATTTTCGCGCCTTCCAGCAAAAAGAGTGCCGCCCGTTCCTTGAGCCCGTTTTCCAAATCGAGCTGCGCTATCTGAGTGACCGCATGGAGCACACATTCCTCAGGGGTATGTTTTCCCTTGGCAATGACACCCATGCGCCACAGTCTGGCGGCGTGGTCGTACAGATTGACCACATGGGTCCGCGCTTCCTCATATTCTTCGAGAATGCCCACCGCCACCGTGGCGACTTCCATCAGGGGATCCAAATCGTCGTCGCACAGTTTAAAAATCTGTTTGAGATTTTCAAGCAGGGATTTGGAGGGGGCTTTGCGCTGAAACTCCGCCAGCCGTCTGCGGGCCGGCAAAAACTCCGGCGTGGCATCCACCGCGCGCTTTACACAGTCCTTGCCACGGGCGTTGTCCTCACAATTATCCACGTACCAGTCCGCCAGAATGAGATTGAGCTCCCGTTGAATCAGCGGCGAATAGTGCGTGTTTCCGACCGTGTGTTCCTCAAGCGTTCGGGTGAGCTGGGTCCAGAGTGTCTGGCTGGTTGCACTGTTTTCAAGTATCTGCAGCAGCTCCCCTGGGACTCTACCGGTTCTCAGCACCAACTGCTCAAACGCGTCTATGCCCGAATCATAGGCATGGGTTTGAGCGGCGAGGCGAATGATGCGTGCGTAAATATCCAAATCGCCAGGATTCACGCCTGCGATTTCAATGCATGTGGCCAGGGCATTGGGGGCGTCCTGCAAATCCGTCTCGTAAATGCGCGCCACATGGGCCAGCAGTCGCAGATGCTGAGCAGAACCCGCCGGCGTCTTCTGTGCGGCTTCTGTCAGTGCCTGGATGGCGTCGGTCCACAGTTCAGTGACCTCGGCCAGTCGCACCAGATTTTCAGCCGCAAGCGCATTTTCCGGATTGTCAGGCAACAGACGACACAGCATACGGAAAGCGTTGGTCGGATCTTTGAGGTCCCTCTCATAGATGGCCGCCGCCTCTTCCATAATGGCTATGCGGGCGGGTCCTTTTCCCGCCAGGGACAACCGAATTTCGGTCAGTGCGATAAGGGCATCGAAGGATTCCGTTTCCCGATACACCCGCTCCAGAAGCGCCACCGCCGGCGCCTGACTTTCGGTAGCCTCAGTCAGGGTTTGAACCGCCTCAATGGCCGTTCTGTTGCGGCCATCCAGCGCCAGCGCAGCCTGATAGTATTCCAGGGCTTCGGCGGGCTTTTCAAGCTGAATGCTGGATATTTCACCCAGTCGCAGCAGCACGCTCAGGATGTTGTCCACGTTTTGTTCGGATGCAACTGAAAGCAGTTGCGCCAACTCCTCGAAACGGCCCTCCTGGCTCAGCAACGCATCCAGCTGGCCGATTGCATCTTCTCTTGGCCCGAATTCGGTGAAGATTCCGCGCCAGGTATCGATGGCCGCGTCGACGTCCTCCAGATGATTGAGCTGAACCACCGCCATTTCGACCATATCCGCCCGGCGCTGTTCTTTAAGTACCGGTGCATTGGCGCGTTTTTGCAGATACGAAACAACGTCTTCCCACTGCTCGGTCTGATGCATCAGCCGAATCGATGCCCCCAGTGCCTCCATGTCGTTTTCATTCTCACGCAGTACCGCATTCCAGAATTCGAGGGCGCGTTCCGGCATGGTCAGCTGCTCGGCCAGTTTTGCGGCTTCCTGATAAACCATACGGCGAACCATGGATGTCGACTCGAGCTCCGCGATTCTTTCAAGTACCGACAGTCGCTCATTGTCCCGCTGCTGAGCCGCCAGCAACTCGTTGAGGTTGTGTGCGATTTTTAGCGCAGTCGTCGCTTCAAGGTTTTCCATCTCAAGCAGTTTGGAATAAATTTCGATGGAGCGGGCCGGGTCGTTCAGGTGACGCACATACAGTTCGGCCGCGTCCGTCAGATGCTGCACCTTCAGTACTTCATCATCACAGGTCGCCGCTGCCGTGATCAAGGCTTCAACGCGCAGATCAAACCGCTTTGACCGAACCGCCAGCAGGCGCAATTGCTTGCCGGCATCGCCATCCGCGGGATCAAGTGAAAGCAGCGCGCCGTAATTGGCCATGGCGTCTTCGTCTTTTCCCAGAATACTCAGTGTCGCGCCGGCCTTTCTAAAGAGAAATATTTTCTGGTCCCTCTCCGCAAAGGTCAGTGCGATTTCAATCACGCGTACAACCGATTGGGGCTGGTCCGCTGTCTGATAATTCTGCAGGACCATATCCAGCGCGCGCATGCGAACATCGGATGCCACATTGTCGTCCGACAGAATTGCCTCACCCAGCGCACATGCTTCCCGATGTCCAGGGTGTTCCTTTAAAAATGTTTCGAGACTCTTCAGTGCGGTTTCAAACTGCTTTAACCGTTCAACGTGGCACCGGGCGATATTCAACCGGGTGATGACCGCCTCGTCCGCTTTCATGACATCAAGCTGCTGCTGCCAGAGGTCTATCAGTTCCTCCCAGCGCTCCCGTTTTTCGAGCATTCGTTCGATGAGCTGCAATCGGCCGGTATTGGTTCTGTCCAGACGGTGCAGCGACAACAGATAATTGAGGGCGCGATCGGGTTGGTCCGCCATGTCTCTGGCGATATTTGCGGCCTCCTCCAGCAGTTCCTTTTTGCGATCGGCATTGGTCACACTGTCCAGGGCCCGGTTATACACGGCAAACAGGTCATCCCATGCCGCCATCGACGACAACAGCTCCGTCAGGCGGTTGAATGCCCATGATGCGTGGGGTTCCAGTTCTATGATGCGGCTGAGCAGCGTCTGCATTTTCGCCGGGGAGTCTCCAAACCACTCATCGTGGAAGTTGACTGCCCGCTGTGCAATGGTTTCAAATATGTGTGGTGCCAGACCGGATTCAAGGGCGCGAGTGTACACTGCCGCCACCTGCACGTCGAATCCCTGTGTTTCAGCGAACTCCTCCAGGTGATCCCATGCATCTTGACTGTCCCAGGCGTCTGCAAGGGCTCTTTGCGCAGCTTCAAATGACTTATCCAGGTTTTCCCGATTGATGTCCTTTGTCATAATGTCCTTCTTTTTGCGTTGGGTATCCCTTTGGAATTCAATATTGGTCTAAAAAATCCAACAGAGATGCAATACTGACATAAAAAAACGAGTCTGCTATTGTTGTTAGTAAGTATATTTAAAAAAAGTGAAAACGGCTCTACTGAACATTCTCTTTTTTACTGAACTAAGGCATAGTCATCGTCTGATTTTATTCGTTTTCCAACGATAAGAAATATCGCCGTATCCCGTCAACTTCTTTGCCTGTTTGGACGTGTTTCACCCGTCAGAGAAACTTTATTGCCAATCCATGGGCCAATCCATGGCGCCTGAGGCAGTCTGAAACAGACAGTTCAAAATCGGTCAGGTCCGAAACCGGCACCCAGTGGCTGTATTTGCTATTTTTTAAAACGTCTGGAGCGGAACATGGACACCAGCATCAGAAAGAGAAATGCCCCACAGCCCCAAAGGCTGTATTTGGCATGCAGTGGCATGTGGCGAAAATCATAGTACAGGCTGGTCATGAATGCGGTTGATGCCAGCATTGCGAAAGAGAGTTGCTGCAATCCAAGATATACCAGAATGCCGGGCTGCCTCAGGTTTTCAACCCGCAGCGAGAGCCGGCCCTGCAGCAGCTGGTGGATAAATTTGTCCAGCAATCTGGGAAGTGACAGAAATGACAGCACCTTTTCCTTGGTTACATCAAACAGCATCTGCGACCAGTCCGTATCCTTGCCAAGGACAAATTCTTCCAGATACGGCCGAATAATGGAGGTGGGCGCCAAATCGGGATCCACATGACTGCAGATGCCCGTCAGCTGAAGCGCTGTTCTTTCGAGCAGCACCCATTCCCTTGGGATATGGAACGCGCTGGTGAGCTCCCGGATACCGATGTTCATTTCCTTCAGGTCCGCAAGGTGTTCGAGTCCTCTTCCCGTATCCACATGAATGGACGAAAAAGACAAATCCGTCACCCGTATTTCATCCTGAAATTTACGATGGAAATGCTCGATAACCTTTGCCGCCGCATCCGTCTGGTTTGTTCCAATACGTAAAAATCCCATCAGTTTAAGAGACCTAAGCAGTTGTTCTTCGTCTCCCTTGATAATTGATTCCATCAGCTGGCTCAGCCCCGAACGCATTTCGGCACTCAGTACGCCAACGGCACCAAAATCCAGCAGTACAATGCGTCCGTCCGCCTGTACCAGAACATTGCCGGGGTGTGGGTCTGCATGGTAAATGCCGTCCACAAATATCATCTGGCAATAGGCGGTCAAAAGATTGCGGGCAATTTTTTTCAGGTCGTGCCCGGCGGCAGAGAGATTGTCGACATCTGAGATTTTGTACCCCTCCAGATAACTGAGCGTCAGCACCCGGGTGCCGGACAGTTCTTCGTAGACGGTGGGGAAAACAACTGTGTCATTGTCTGCAAAATTGCTGGCGATGGCCGCGAGATTTCTGCTCTCCGTGCCAAAATCGAGCTCTTCCAGCACCATTGCCTTGATTTCGTAGTAGTAGTTATCCAGACCGCGAATTCGCACAAATCGTTTGACCAGCTGAAGGATCCGCCAAATGGTGCGCAAATCGGCCTTTGCAACGTTTTCCACGTTGAGGTGACGCACCTTTACTGCCACCCGCTGCCCGTCCCGGGTTGTGGCCTCATGCACCTGGCCAAGGGAAGCGGAGGCGATGGGGGTGGTGCTGAATTGCGCAAACAACTCTTCAGGGGGCTTGCCCAGCTCCAGTGTAATCTGTTGATGAATCTGTTCGTATGGCCGGGCTGGAACGGCATCCTGAAGGTTTTCAAGTCCCTTACGGAACGTGGACGGCAAAAAGTTGGTCATGATACTGAAGAGCTGACCCACTTTAATAAACAGCCCCTGCAATTCCAGAATGGTCTTTTCGATGCGGACCGCGGCGCGTTCGTGCACCTTTCCAATGTGCTCAATTCTGTAATCCGCCCCCCGAAACCGGACTTTCAGAAAAAACCAGCCATACGAAATCAGAATCCACAGGGCAGTGAGATATGCTTTGAGAAATCGGATGGTCGCTCTGTTGGAAGGCTGGTTCATTGGTTATTGGTCCGCTTAAACGACAGACACCGGCGCTAACCTCAGGGAACGCGAACCAGAACAACGGTGATATTGTCATGTCCACCGTTCCTGTTTGCTTCCTCAACGAGTTCGTGGCAGGCGGTCTGGACATCGGCCCCGTGGGCCATTAATATCTCCCCCATCCGTGCGTCTTCGACTTCATCACTTAAGCCATCGGAGCACATCAGGTAAATATCGCCGCTTTTGGGTTTTTCCAGAACCACGTCCACTTTGACCGATTCCTTCATGCCCAACGCGCGCACAATAACGTTTTTATGCGGGAAACTGGCGATCTCCTCGGGGGTCAGCTTTTTCATTTTAATGTAGTCATTCAGCAAAGAGTGGTCCTCGCTGATTTGCTCGTACTCGCCGTCCCGGAGTCGATAGATTCGACTGTCGCCCACATGTGCGCGATACAGGCCGCCTTCTATGAAATACAGCGCGGTGATGGTCGTCCCCATGCCGTGGTACCTGGGTTCCTTTTTGGCCGATTCGAAAATACGCACGTTCGCGTACTTAATGGCCGTGGTCAGACGGTTCTCTTCATATTGTCTGGAGCGGTCCATCTTGTACGGCCAGGTGACCTCGGGATCGTCCCGGGTATCCTTGAAAAATGTTTTAATGGTTTCCACCGCCATCTGGCTGGCCACCTCTCCGGACGCGTGTCCGCCCATGCCATCGCATACGACGAAAAGGCTTTCGCTTTCGTTTATGGAAAAGGTGTCTTCATTGTGATTGCGTTTCTGTCCGACGTCTGTTTCGCCTGCAACTTGAACTGGATTAGTCACGGAAACCTCGCTTAACTGAGTAAAAACTTCCAGGCCACAAAAGCCATGGCGCCAATCATCATAAAAAAGCCAACAATTAAACCGGCCACCAATCCTTTGGATGGTTCTCCGGACCGGTCCACCGGCGGGGGAGAAGCGAGAACCCGCGCACCTTGAGGCGCGTCGCTAACGGCTGGGGCATCGACCATCGCTTCTTCTTCACTTGATGTATTCCGCACATCCGAAGATGAATCGGTTAACGCTTTGTCGGAGTGAGGCGCGTCGGCGACGGCGGGGGCCGCTGCCGGTGCATCGGCGACGGGCGCCGGCTGCTGAATCATCGTTTTACCGGCGGCCGGCTCTGTGACCGGTTGCTGAATCATTGTTTTTGCCGCGACCGAAGCGGACGACTGCGGTGCGGCAGCGGGGGAATCCGCCTTCTCGGCGCTTTTAGCCACCACCGCCTGGACCATTTCATCGGTCACCGCCGGTACACCCAGCATGGTTGCGCCGTATGCGTCGCCCTTTGGGGCAGATGCTGCGGGCGCCGACTCCTGGCGCGGTGCAGGCTGAGCCGCTGCGGATGCGTCAGGGGTGCTCTGGGTGGGCATAGTCATGGCAGGCATGCCAAACATGGTTTTGCTCGCAGCGCTCTTTTGTGGGGCAGCGGCGGCGGTATTGGGTTTTATATTCGCCCCGCCTGCAGGGATTGGCCGAGCCATCGCCGGCTTGGCCATCGGGGCTTTTTCCTGAGGCTTGGGCTGTCGCTGCTGTCCGGACTGCGGCATACCTCCCGAGGCGCCTTTTCCAGTTCCATCGGAACCAGCCGGCGTTCCTTTAGGGGCAATTGCGTTGCCGGACTGACTTTTCTCATTTACGCCAGGTATTCCAAACATGGTTTTACCCATCGCCTATACTCCTTTGTTAAGGTACCCAAAGTATCCTTACATTACAAATTTACACAACGTAAATCTACAATGGATTACATTTAATGTCTATTTGCGGATCGGTATTTGTGAGGGGATTGCAGAAAAAGAAGGAGATGACTATTTGGTGCTCTGGTTCATCGAGTACACGACCCGTCTGGCAACTTCTGCGGCTTCACCTTCGCCGGCCTGCAATGCCAGCAGATAACCGCGTTCATTGAGACCACGCAGAATTTCTGCAGCCAGCTTCCGATTTTCAGCATCCTCTTTGACGTCTTTAACGAGCTGCTGACGTACCTGCAGGGCTGTCATACCGCCAGGGGATTCATCCCAGCCTTTTTCAAGTCTATCCATGAGATATTTCCACGGCCAGAGGATGGGCTCACCCATTTTTGAGGTTTTGTCAATGATGGCATCCGCGAGACGCAGACGCTTGTAAATTCGTTTGGACTTGAAGATGGCTTCAGACAGATATACCGGATGTGTCTGATACCATTCGCGAATAACCAGTCTGGATTCCTCATCGCTCAACAGTTCAAGCATTCTGTCGAGTTGATCGAGGTTTCCGCCCAGCAGAATGGCCATCACTGCGCCACGACGACGGTTTTCGTCACTGTGATCCAGCAGCTTGTTCAGACGCTCCTCATATTCGGGCAGGCCCGCTTCGCCGACGACAATAGCGGCCGCTTTAACGAACTGGTCATTGCCCTGACCTTCGAGCAACGACATCATCGCTTCCACCGCATTTTTGGATGGATTGTGCCAGAGCCCCTTAATCAGGGAAGCCCGTGCGACAGAGTCCAGCTTTTCGTCGCTGACTTTTTCGAGAATCATATCCATGGCTTTTTCATCGGCCACATAGGCCAGTGAATTCGATGCTTCAGCGCGAAGCTCGGGATCATCGGCCGGATCCATAACAATATCCATCAGCGTTTCAGCCAATGAGGGGTCCCCGATGAAACGACTTGCAATGATTGTATTGCGTCGTTCCTGCAGACGGCCTTCCATCTGCCAGTCGCGACTCTCGATAAGGGTGGAGAACTTTTCTTCCTTACGCTCTTCGGCTGTCATGACCATTTTGCTTTTGAACGTTTTGGCCATGCCTGGGCATTTGAGACGGCCCAGTGCCATTGCGGCGGCCTGCGAAAAGAAGCCTTCGTCTTTGGTCAGGAAAGGCTCCACGATTCTGCAGAAACGAGTGTCGCCAATTCTGCCCATTGCGTCCATCAGCGGTCCAATGTCCACTTTCACGCGCTTTGCGCATTCCGGACTGTTGCTGTAGGGCTCGTTGTCGTTGTAAATTTTTTCGATGAAATCGGAGGCGCCTTCCGGTTTTGCTTCGCCAAACCAGGTAACGACGCCATTGGCGATTTTGCGGGCCATGTCTTCCTGACGGTAACGAACGGCTTCATCAGGGATAACCTCAGGATCGATGGGCTCCCACTGGGTTTTGGCATACATTTTTTCGGCAATGCGAGGGTCTCCCAGTTCTTCGAGAATCCACAATGCCTGATTGCGGATTTCGTCAGCTTCCAGTTTTGATTTGTCGTCGGAGCCGGGAAACTGTTCCTCAGTCACGGCCAGCAGCAACTGGGCGGATCGGGGATCCTTCAATGTTTTCAATTTACCAATTATTTTGTATTTAATACTTGGATCATTGGTATTTTTGTAAATTGCTGGCAGACCAGGGGCGCCGACCGACTGGGTCACTGCGGTCAGGATTGGTCCAAGCATGTCCGGGGCTTCCTGAATTTTTGCGAGCAACGCTTTGCCGGCGCGATCATCGGCAGTGCGGCCGAGAGATACGGCAGCAGCTTCCGCCACTTTTTTATTGGGATCAGCCAAAAGGCTCAGCAGAGACGGAACCGGATCCTTGTCGCTGCGGAATCCGAGTTCCATTGCCGCGTACATTTTGAGCATGGGATCATTGGCGGACGCGAGCTCAATCAGTTTATCCGTGGTTCCCATGCGGGCGATAACATCCGGGTCGTAATCCGGAATGGTCTTGGCGCTGACAATCTGCCTGCTGACGCCTTCGAGCAAAGGACCAAATCCGCGATCGTCGCCCAGAACCACCAGGGCCCATGCATATTTGGCTTTCCTGAGTTCCTCGGACTGAATCATCTGGTCGTAAATGGCATCTGCGGCGGTTTTGGCATCAGGTGTATTGATTTTAGCAAGGGCGAGCGCCGCTTCCTGGCCGAGTTCCTCCCCTTGTGTCACGGCTTTTGTCAGCACAGCCACGGCCTGTGGGTCCCGTGCTTCGCCCAGCTCGAACGCGACCTGTGCGAGAATGTCATGCCGTTTGCAATTTTGCATAATATCGCGCATGGCCGCGGTAAACTGAGCATCATCCTTAATTTTTAAAGCCGTCTGAAGTTTTTCGTCCCATTTCTGAAAATCGGCGTTGTCCTTCCACCACATAAACCCAATGACACCGCCGAGCGCTATTGCGATAAGCAGTGCGATCACCAGTCCTTTGTTTCCGCTGCTTATTTTAACATCCACATCCACGTCGGAATAGTCTTCCATGGGCATGCCCATATTGGGCGCCATTTGTGGTGGCGCAGCCGGGATAGGCTGCTGTGGTGCCACCGGCTGCTGCGGCTGCACTGGCTGTTCGTATTGAACGGGTTGTGTGTCCAGTTGTTCCGGCTGTCCGGGGATCTGCGGAGCGCTGGGTACGTTTCCGCCCTGATCGTCATTGTTCCAATCATTCATACTGATTCTCCTTAAATGAGGATGTCCTTCACACAAAATTTTAGAGATGAATTTAGCCTATTTGCCGGTGTGGGATCAAATGATCTTTTAAGGTCTTTTAACATTAAACACGCAATTTCATTTCAAAATTACAAATGCTTTAAAGTTGTTGTGAAATTCACATTCAGTTGCACATCCTCGCTAAGCGAATATAATCTGCAAAGAACACGGACATAGACGCATCAGGGCAGTCGAGTTATCTTGCTCCTTGTTCCGTCATGCCTGCGAAGGCAGGCATCCAGTTGTGAGCATTTAACTGGATCCCCAATCAAGTTGGGGATGACAGCGCA
>JAFGWT010000516.1 GCA_016937015.1 Deltaproteobacteria bacterium
CAAAACCTACTTCGACGGATATCTGTCAGTTGGGTAGTACTGTAAAATTCCTCATATTCTCTTATTTGAAAATCCAACAAACCAATTTTATTTGGTTTAGGGTGGTCATTTCAGTGGTTCGATGGGGTTTTTGAAATATCCATGGTACATTTGAAAACTCTCTTGAACCCAGCTGAAAACGCTGTGTCCACTTCAATACAGCTGTAGAAGCTTTTCTCAGTGCATGGTTAACCCTGTGTGCCGGTTTGTTCACAAGACTATTCTGATTGCTGCATAAGCAACTATTCTTACCGGAAAAATACGTCAAATCGGCTAGTTCGCCAAACGGTTTTGGGCAGCTGCTTTGAATGCGTAATGGCTTTTCGCATCAATGCTCGTGGACGAGAAAATTTTAAAGTTCAATTTGACTGATATTTTGTCGTAATATAATATCTGATTCTGAATCTTTCAGTAGTGGATTCTTGTGTATCAATGATGCTTGACGGCCTCACCAACCGTGACAGGGAAGAAGCTACAGATTGGTTCCAAGACAAATGACCGTAGTGATCCGCAGCCGTACTGCGTGGGGTGGTCCCCTGCGTTCGAACGGAGAGGGCGGGTAAGTTCTCGCTACGGTCAGGCTTATTCGCCCTTTTCTTTTGGGCGAATCCAGAGAGGATGCCTGATGCGGACAATCACTCATATTTCTTTTCAATTATCGTCGTGTCTAAATCACATCAATCCCAAGGGAGAAAAGACGGTGAAATTCGTGAAATTTTTAGTGTTGCTTCTGGTTGCAGCAGCAATGCTCCAAACCGGATGTGAAGATGAATGTGATCCTGGAGCAACACAGGAATGTCTTTGCACCGCTGGACAATCTGGCGTACAGACCTGCAGTCAGGATGGCTCTACCTGGGAACAATGCCATTGCAGTACAGAAAACTACACTGACAGTGATTCTGATTCAGACAGTTATGCTGACAGTGACAGTGACACGGATGGTGATGCTGACGATAATATCCTCGACGAATTGATAGATTTTTTCCCTTCTTGTAAATCCAACTACAAGAATGACTGCAGTTATGATGAGGTGAAAATTCCATGCACTGATTTGTGTATGCGCAAAACGCCTATTGTTGGAGTCAGTGGTCTAAAAGAAATCACGGAAATATGTGCCTCATTTCATTAGGACTATCGGTTGCCCACTTTGAATGAAATATTCGCGCTGCTTCCAGGTTGTGAAAATACTGCATTGGATTCAAACACCAGCAATTATTGTGGAGAATATCACCTCAGCCCGCTATCGTATATTCTGGAAATTGAAGAAAGTGGCGATATCAAAATGGTATATTCGTGGCTAGGAGAAATGGAGATATGCAATGACCAATATGGGGCCACCAACTATAGTTGCGGCTGGGTGATTACATTAATAGACCAACCGGGCATTTCAAACCAATTAAATTTTTTAGTTGCTGATGATGGCGCTGGCTCTGCAGCAGCAAGTGGAATTTGTGTTCGAGAACAATAACAAAGAAAGGATAAAAATATGTTCTGCAAGAAATGTGGCGCTGAAATTGATGATGATTCGCAGTTTTGTCAGGTGTGTGGAAAACCTTTGGAATCGGGAACCAAGGGACAAAGTACCAGCTCTGAATCGAAAATTGATGCTATTGCTGATAAAATTGGAGACAAGGCAGACAAAGTTGTTAATGACATTGCCTCTGCTGCCTTTGGCTCTACAGCACAAAGTGCTTTGGGGCAGTTGAAGCCTTTTAACGAACAAACAATTCGAAACAGACTTGAAGTTGAGATTGGTGACGAAGCCAAGAATATCCCAATTGTCTATGGGTATTCATATGCAACGCCATGGTGGGGCTTTCTTGGCGCTGCGCTGCTTTTTCTCCTGCCTCCTGTCGGAGTCGTGATGGTGATAATTGCGGCAATCTACATATGGAAAAAATTCCGCCATTTTGTCATCGCTGTGTCGAATACAAAATATACAACAATTGAACTGTCCACCAGCTACAACATTCTCTCTCTCGACAATGGAGATAACCCTTCTAAAAAATTCGACAGTTTTTCAGGGAACAAAATCGATATTCGAAACCACGGCGGACAGCAGGTAAAAGTTGTAATTCCTGGGCAGTGCACAGGACTTCCAGAGCAACGAACAGACTGGAAAAAAATTCGCAACATAGTCATACATCATTAAAACTAATGAAAATTGTCGCACTTCCGTTGGGGGATTGGTCATGCCATTTTTTGTTGCACTTATATTGGTAGCTATTGGTATTGCCATATTGATCGCCGTCCCAATTTCTTGGCCTATCATCGTTATTGGAGCAGTTCTTACCCTTGGAAAATTTTTAAGAAAGATGTAAATTGAATATTGTCCGAACAACAATTGGGGAGACATGCCATCACGCGAAATCGAAATAAAGCTAATGATAAAAGAGTATATAGCTGTCAGCACCGCTGTATCTCTTCCCTCCGAAGTACGTGAAATCGCAAAAGACATTCTGGATATTATTTATTCTGCACCACCTCAGGAAACGATTGTTGAACACGCCGAATCATTCGAAAAACGAGCCAAGTCGATTAAGCAACTTCAGGAACGGTCTGATGTTGACATGGCTGTATATAGAATTCTTCGTCAAGCCTACGCCACGATGGCTGCATTATCCCGCCAACGTCCACATTATGACATTTGCTTTCCGTCCAAAATTAAAAAAGTAATTGCAAGGCTGCCCAATGGTGAAACAATTGAAGGAGAGCTGACAAGCCCTGTCGGTACATCGTTATATAATTTTCATTACGAATACCCTGTAAATGGCGAAGGAATAAGGAAGGACTGTATTTTTGTCGTCAATGAAGATTGCAGCGAAACCGCTATCATCCAATGGTGCAGGGAAAATCGTATAAGAGTTCGTTGCAATCGCTGTGGTCAGGACATTACCGAAACTATTGATTTGGATTGCCCACATATCACCAGAAATTAGCTGCAACACAGCCCCACTTCCTGCGATATCAATAAAAACAAAACAAAAAAAATTGCGTGCCTATATCCACTTCGGCGATTAGGTTTGAACATCGAAAAATGATATAATCACATAGTAGATGAAGCCTATCAGCCTTTAGCTGTAAGCATCATATAGATTTTAACACTTACTGAATGGAGGCAATTTATGTATGCCGAAGAAACCAAAATTAGAACAGGTTCTTGTTTATCAGGAAAAAAAACTTCATGGCTGTGCCAGGCTAATTGAGTACATCATCAAAGATAATTGCTGGAAATGTGTCAGCCACTTCCTGAATAATAGACACAACGACACCCGGGTGTTTCAGGTCAATGTGCTCTTGATCCAAGAATAAGTCATGATGGTGCAGTCGCCTTTTGACGCAGGTATTCCCAGATCTGAATAATAAATTTATCACCTAGAACTTTCGAAATGGCCTTGTCCCACTCATCGATTTTGTGAACCAAATCAATATCGCCTGGCCAATATTTTTTGTTCTGGTCACTAGATATATATTTTTCGTCAAAGCCAAGTTTAATAGTCCTTATTGCCACGGCAGCGTCATCCATTAATGCGATAGGATGCTCAATTAGCAGCTCAGGAATAAAATCAATGGGAGAAAAAATATAGAATAGACAAAGGGCCAATTCAACTTTGTATTCTTTGCTAACGGTATTGTCCGCCAATAATCTAAAAATATAAACGGCTGAATCTGGCAAAAACATAATCAACTCAAAAAGACTGTCGCCACCGAAGTCATCTTTCAGATTATTCATTCTGTCTCTGAGTTCCTGATATTGCTGGTCGCGGTATCAAATAGTAAGTGCAACCAGAAATTTTAGCAAGAAGGCGAGCTGGGATAGGCTCAAAGATCTCTTTATCCAACCACGAAGAAAGAGGTCTATATGAAGCACTATACCCAGCTCACCCAAGAAGAAAGATATACAATTTCAATCCTTAGAAAACAAGGATTAAGTAACCCGGAGATTGCCAGAATGATTGGGCGACATCGAAGTACAATCTATCGCGAGATTCGCAGGAACAAATGTCGTGACAATGGATACAGACCATTTAAGGCTTCAAAGAGAACAAGAGGACGGAGGTCACGCTCACGTCGAAACTGTCGATTTGGAAAGCGTGCACGTAATCTTGTCTTCAAATATATAAGAGATGAATGGAGTCCAGATCAAATATCAAATGTATTGAGAAATGAAGGCCGCCTTCATATCAGTCACGAGACTATATACAAATGGATACGACGAGACAGGAAGCAAAATGGTATACTCTGGACCCATCTGAGACAGGCCGGCAAAAAACGACGGAAACGCCGCAATGCCCCTGATAGTCGCGGTATTCTTCGGGGTAAGCGGCCTATCGAGGACAGGCCCATTGGTGCAAAAAACTCAAGTCGCGTTGGTCATCTTGAAATCGATACCGTGAAGGGAAAAGGGAGCAAGGATTGCATTCTCACTGCTGTAGACAGAAAGAGCATGAAGGTATGGATTGGAAAAATGAAAGACGGTTCTAAGAAGGAGCTCAACCGTGCGCTCATGCTCGTGCTATCAAAATGCTCCCGAAAAACTTACACCCTTACACCCGACAATGGATGTGAGTTTCATGGGTATGAGGAAATTGAAAAAATGACTGAAGTAAAATTCTATTTCGCAAACCCATACCACCCGTGGGAAAGAGCCCTAAACGAAAATACCAATGGTCTCATCAGGCAGTACATACCCAAAGGTACTTCCATGGAGCATCTAACTCAAACTGACTGCAATCGAATAGCAAGGAAATTAAATAATAGGCCCAGAAGAAAACTCGGTTACAAAACCCCGGAGGAATGCTATGAAACAATGTAATCAATGTTGCACTTCAAACTTGAAGTCACGGGTCAAAATCACACAATACATCCTTCAACTGTCCCAACAACGTCTGCTTGATGTGAAATACCCAACGCATAAAACGCTCTACATAAGCCCAAACCAGTTCAAAAGCAGATTTTTCAGGTAATATTGCTGCAGAAGAAAAATTGACAAATGCATATTCAACCAGAGCATTCAGCTGGATTGGTACAACAATATGCTCGCCATCTTTATCGTAGTGATATTCACCATTGTCATTTTTTGGGGGCAGTAATGCGTAATTTCCCTCATTCGACGCAGGAAGAAATTTTTTTGCAGGGCCTTCCTGTAAAAGATGGCCCATTTTTACGAACTCAAAATCGGAAAAATCAATTTTTTCAACAACGGATAATGAAGTCAAATCTTCGAGAATTGCTTCAATTTCAGCTTTAGAAGCGATAGGCTCCATTCGTTTCCTCCCCTCGCCTGTTTTTAGATTCAAACCGCCTTAAGCATTTCGTAGGCAGCATTTATTTGTGTCATTTTCTCATGCGCCACGTCTTTAAACTCTTTAGGCAAATTTGCCACTCGGTCAGGATGGTAATCAGAAACAAGATTTCTGTACGCTGCCGTGATTTCAGCTTTTGTTGCCCCAGGTGCGATGCCAAGCACGTCATAAGCATGCTGAATATCATGATGCCCGGCAGAAGATGCCCTTGTGTTGCTATGTCCAGCACGCTGCTTTCCAACCTGATGAAGACCAAGCACTTCCCGAATTTCAGACCACATGTCAGGTTCCATGCCAGCCACAAGGGCAACTTCGTGTATCACCTCAACTTCTTTGGGATGAACTTCGCCATCTGATTTAGCGATATCAGCCAGCAGCTCCAGCAAATCCATGGGGTGCATATTTGGGAGCCGCTGCATTAACTCAGCGACTATATTCGAAAGGGAATTCGACTTATTGGTCTTCATAGCGATTTTAAGTTGAGTGACATCCTCGCTCGCCAGTTCAAATATTTGCGTCATATATTCTTTTACAAGCCGGACTTCTTCCGGCGCTACTTTACCATCAGCCCTTACGACCTTCATACAAACTTCAATTAAAGGAGCAAGCCAATCAACCTTCCAGCGATTTGACGCCTTCTGCGGTAACTCAATTTCGAACACCACGTGGCCATGAGGAACAGGATCAGATTCACCAGCCGGTGGAGAGAAAACTTCAAACAACAAAAAATGCGTCCCAATCGCATCATTCATTATCGCTCCAAACGGAAGATAAATGTCAGCAGTTCCGTCCTGCAACGGCATAATCCCCATAAATGCACCATCTGAATTCTGGAAAGGATCTTTACCTCCAACAAATTTTTCATTTTTGTCCAAAATGTGAACCGTACCGAATGCATCGCTGTATGGAATTGGTTTTTCAAGCTTGAAAATACAATACTGGCCCACACTGTCAGGATTGAATTCCAAACTGCATTCAAGCTGCACTTCAGACAAATCGCTCTGCTCGTTAGTTTTCACCGAATAATGGGGAAGGTCCGCCCCACAAGCCAAACAAAATTTAAAATTTGAATTGCAGGCAACGCCACAGGCAGGGCACGCAACCACATCGCCACCAGCGGTCCAAAGTTTACACCCACATGATTTGCAAAAATTGAATTTAGATGCATTTTCGACACCGCATGACGGACAGGCTACTATTCCTGCGTTTCCGCCTTCGCCTGCAACGGCATCAACACCATGGCCAATTCCGACACCAATTGCGGCACCAACAGGACCACCAACTGCAAAACCAATTGCGCCCCCAACGGCTTTTCCTATCCATCCCATCTCGTATCTCCTTAATCATTTCATTAGTAAACAAATTTAAACAGACTTCTGCTGCCTCAATGGAACAGACAATAATCCTATCGTTAAAAAAAAAAATATCAAAAAGTGAACAATCTCTCCAATGAAAAAAATCAAAAAATTTTGCTCGACCCCCTAGTGTGAATTTAGGGCAAATCGGGGTGGCCGTTCGGTGCCCCCGGTATTGCTCTCAGATTTTTACACACAACCCAACAACAGCAGCTGGCCCGCATTCCCGATTGATTTCGGACGAAGGCACAGGTGCACCCAGGAGTGAAACCATGAGCAAAATTAAAAGCACGAGAAAACAAAACAGGCATCCCTTTGAACTGCAATCACATGAAAAATGGAACGACAAATCCATCGTAGTGGATGTGGATAACAGTGGAGATGAAGACAACCTTATCTATGGATGCCTAACGCTGGATGACAGAGACCGCCTACTTGGCTGGGGGGTGTCTGACGCATGGGAAGAAGAACTTTCTATCACGGGTGGATGGGACAGTCTGGTAGACAGCTTTGAAAGATTTGATGCATTGCGCCATCAGGAACAGTTACTGGAACAGGCTGAGAACAGGCTGGCTAAGATGGAGGAACGCATCCAGATGACACAACACAAATTGGATTCATTACGTACAGAAGCGCGGTTGTTGAAAAGAGAATATGGATCATTGCCCAGTGATACGGTAATGACCGGACTGCAGACAGCAGCTGAACTTGACCGCCTGAAGGCCGAACTGAAAAGGCAGCTTCAATACCTGGAAACAGTACGTTCAAAACTGGTGGCCATTGAAAACAGTGACGCACCTGATCCGGACGAAGTGCCCGCTGACGACGGTGGTTACAATACCATTCACTACCATGGCGTTATCAATTGGGGGCAATCCTTTATCGTTCGACTAAGGCGACTGATGGGAACGTTATGTGCAGCCGAACTCGAACGTCAGCTTAAACTGGTGAAGACCAAAAGGGACCGAAAGGAGATGGTGTTTTGCCACTTCGTGGAAGCCAGTGGCCTTATATTCTCGGAATTGTACTCACTCACTGGCCAGCCCAAATACCAGAGAGGACGCAATCAAATGGCAGCCATGTGGCGGAAATACGCTCTTGGGTCAAGGCTTACCAACGCTGCGCTACCAGAACCCCGCGAAGTATTGTTCGATCCCAGTGAACGACAATATGCAGATATGGGTCTCGGCGATAATGAACTGGTGCATGCTATTGATATACGCGCGTGGGCGCGCAAGCTTTCCACTCGGCACAATGTGACATTCGAAGAAGCCATTGAAATGGCAATTGCTGATTAATGCTAAATTGCCCTGTTACCTGGGAGCCCGAACATCAGGCTCCCGGGGGAATTGGGTTCGCAAATCTTTCTAACAATCCAAAACGAAAGGATGCGAACCATGAACGTATACGAAAAAATCACCCAACAAATTATTGCTGAACTCGAAAAAGGTACCATTCCGTGGCGAAAGCCATGGTTTGTGCCTGCAGCAAAAAACTTCATTTCAGGAAAGGAGTATAAGGGCGTCAACAGACTTTTACTTGGAATGCGTGATTATCGCTGTGAGTATTGGGCGACCTTCAAACAGGTAGCTTCCCTGGGTGGCTGCGTCAGACGCGGTGAAAAAGGTACACAGGTCGTGTATAGCAACTCCCGACTTTGACACTTGGTGTTCAAAAAAAGGCTGAAATTGGCGAAAAAGGTAATGATTTCGTGATGAGTTTTTTGAAAACAAA
>JAFGWT010000517.1 GCA_016937015.1 Deltaproteobacteria bacterium
GGGTCTGATTCACTATGTGGGTGTGGCCGGCGTTCATCGGTTACTGCACCGACTGGATGATTTGCGTCATGCCAGTGTGGTAATTGTGGTGGCCGGGATGGAAGGCGCATTGCCTTCTGTTGTGGGGGGGCTGGTCTCTGTTCCGGTGATTGCGGTCCCCACATCGGTGGGTTACGGTGTGGCTTTTGGCGGTGTGACAGCATTGCTGGGGATGCTGAGCAGCTGTGCCTCGGGCATCACGGTGGTGAATATTGACAACGGATTTGGTGCGGGATACGCGGCCGCGCTGATAAATCGGGTTGGATTGAAGGAAAACATATGACAACGATTGAAAATAACCCCCGACGGGTGCTGTACCTGGACTGCTTCAGCGGTTTGTCGGGGGATATGATTGTTTCGGCGCTGATTGATGTGGGGGTGCCGTTTTCGGTAATTGAGAATGCTGCTTTGGCGCTCCCCCTGTCGGGTTTCGCCATTCGGCACGAAAAGGAGATGCGCAACAGTCTTTCGGTCAGTCGCTTTTTTGTGGATGTGGATGAGGGGAAGCAGCCCCATCGCCATTTTTCGCATATTCGCGATATGATAAATGGGGCCGGACTCTCCGACAGTGTAAAACAGAAGAGCATTGCCATTTTTGAGGTGCTTGCCAAAGCGGAAGCCAAAGTCCACGGCACCACCGTTGAGAAGGTGCATTTTCATGAGGTGGGCGCTGTGGATTCCATTATCGACATTGTGGGCGCTGCAGCCGGAATCGATTACCTGAACGTGGACATTGTGTGTCGAACGGTGCCGGTGGGCACGGGATTTGTCGATACACAGCACGGGCGGCTACCATTGCCGGCGCCGGCTACGCTGAATATCCTTGCCGGCGTTCCGCTGGAGGGGACGGAGATTACCTCGGAGCTGACAACGCCAACCGGTGCGGCCATTGTTCGGGCACTGGCCACATCGTTTGGACCAATGCCCCATATGATACCGGAGAATACCGGCTTTGGGGCCGGCAGCCGAAATCTGCCTGAACGGCCAGGTGTGCTGCGCGCTGTTTTGGGGCGACGGAGTGGAGACGCCCAAGGGACACTGACGGTGCTTGAAGCCAATATCGACGACATGACCGGTGAACTGGCGGCCCATGCGGTGGACCGTCTTTTAACCGCAGGAGCGCTTGATGCCTGGATGGAACCGATTCAGATGAAGAAAGGGCGCCCGGCGCTGAAAATATCGGTGTTGTGTCAGAATGCCGCCCGTGAACATCTGGGACGGATTCTGATGCGGGAAACCACCACCATTGGTGTCCGTTATTACGAGGTGTCGCGCATGGTGCTTTCGAGACAACGGATTTCTGTTGTTACCCATTATGGCCAGGTGCATGTCAAAGTGTCGTCGGACGAAAACGGAATTAAAACCGTTTCTCCCGAGTTTGAAGAGTGCAGGCAACTGTCCCTGGAGGCAAATGTGCCGCTCAAGGATGTGATGTCTGCAGCGGTGTTGGCGTATCACCAGTCACCGGCAGGCGGTGGAGGCAACAGTTGACCGATAATAAAAATCTACCAATAGGGGTGTTTGATTCGGGGCTTGGGGGGCTGACCGTGGTGCACGCCATGCAGGCGGTGCTTCCTGACGAGGATATTCTGTACCTGGGGGACAATGCCCGGGTGCCGTATGGTACGCGGTCGCCTCAGACGGTTGAGCGGTACGCATGGAACTGCGCGGATTTTCTGGTGCAGCGGGGCTTGAAAATGCTGGTGGTGGCGTGCAATACCGCCTCTGCAGTGGCGGTGCCATCGCTTCAGCAACGACTCGACATTCCGGTGCTGGGCGTGATTCACGCCGGGGCGCGGGCGGCGCTGTGCGACCCTGCCCACCGTCGCATTGGGGTGATTGGAACCGCAGGAACGGTTGGCACAGGCGCATATCCCAGAGAGATTCAGGCACTTTCCAGCGAGGTGTCAGTATTTCAGAATCCGGCGCCGCTGCTGGTCCCTCTGGTGGAGGAAGGGTGGATTGAAGGAGAGGTTCCCAGACTGGCAGTGCAAAAATATTTGCGTCCTCTTGTGGATGCGCGGATTGATGTGCTTTTACTGGGCTGTACCCATTATCCCGTGTTGGAATCGCTGATAACCGCGGAACTCGCGGCACTGGGGAGCTGCGCCCAGGTGGTGAATTCCGCAGAGGCAATGACCATTGATGTGATTGAGGCGCTTAATCGCCATGAGCTCAATCGCACTGCTGCCGCCCCGGGCAAACTGCAGTGTTTTGTGACGGATTTGCCAGGCAGCTTTGCCGAGGTGGCCACTCGATTTCTGGGCACTCCCGTGGGCAGCGTTGTCAAAGTCGATATTTCCTGAACCGACTGAGTCAGTTTACTGTTGTTGTGACAGGAATTATTGACTAGAGTCTATCTACTCATTTTTTAATGCAGGACGACACAAGCAAAAGTCGGTGTCTCGGGAAAAACAAAACTTTGTTGATACGACGTATGGCCTTGAATGCCATTAGGCTCGATTAAACAAAGCGTGCTGACCAGGTCGACTTGAGACTGAACTGGTTGACTGTACTGGTTGACTGAACTGGTTGACTGTAATGAAAGGGAACCCTGCGATGGCCATTCAGCCAACGATGATCCGGTGTGTACTGGTGTGCATGGTTCTGAGTATCGTGTTTGGGGGCACGGTGGCGCTGGCGGATACGGCCAGGGCCGAGCCTAAAGTCTGGGTCAGTGCCGGTATCAAGGGCGCCATTGGCGGAAACAGAATAACCGAAGCGGAAGACAAAGACATTTACGTACCCGATTTGGGGACCGAGCCTGCTGGTGATGTGCTGCTGCCGTTTATGGATGGCGGCGGTGGAACAGGCGGTGGTGGGGGTGTTTTTGGTGAAGTGCGTATTTTAAGGCAACATCTGGGGCTGGAAATGGATGTGTTGTTTGATGCCAATAAAACCTGGTATGAGGTGGTTGCGCCTGATTCGGTCCAGATGAATTACATCCTTAAATATGCATTTATTCGTCTGCCACTGTTGCTCAAGGTGAATCTGAAAACAGGTGCTACCCGATTTGGATTCTGTATCGGACCGGAGTTTCGGTTTGGGCTTTGGGCCCGCACCGATGTGGAGGTCACTGAAAACGAGGAACTGGTGACCGGTGAAGAACTTTCTGCCATTCGGTCGACCATGTCGATTCGCAAGCGGAACGATGTGGGACTGACGTGGGGTGTGTCTTTGGGGTTTGACGCCAGCCCAATGGAGATCACACTCGACTTGAGATTCAGCCATGCCCTGTCATGGCCAGAGGAATATGGCAAACGGGTGAAAATCGAAATCCGAAACCGGGAAACATTATACGCGTATCAGGCTGGGCATTCGCTGGACGGCCGTATGCTGCTTGGCATTGCCTGGGGCTTCTCCCGGTGAATCGGTTTTAAAAATTAAAATCACCTGTTGCCATTCGGGGAAAACCCCGATAGATGTTGGATATACTATACCAAATATCCAGTTTGACTTCTTTTGAAAAGAGGCTTGTGATGAGGAATTCCGGAATGAAACGAGTGACATTGGAAGTACAGTATGCGGACCAGCATTCTGAGATGAAGCAGCTTGAGGATGGGACCTATATTATCGGCCGGGATACCGGGGATATCGTCCTGAAAAGCACCCTGGTGTCGGGGCGCCATGGTGAGTTGAAAATAAGCGGCTCTCAGGTTGTCTATACCGATCAGGGGTCCACCAACGGCACGTTTACCCTTGATGGCTCGCGGCTGACCGGACCGCTGCAAATGACTGCAGGCACCGGGCTGCGCCTTGGGGAGTGTAAAATCATTTTAAAGGCCATTCACGTGCTGACCTCAAAGACAGTGATGCAGCCATCGGTCAAACCCGCATTTTCATCGACCAGAACCGTACTTGGACAGCCGGCGATGATACCCCCGCCGGCGTCGGTGCCCCCGGCCGCGTCACAGCCATCAATGGCCGTGGCGTCAACGCCGGCACCCGCACCGCAGGTCAGCCAGCCACCGGCGCCATCGATGGCCGCCACTGAACCGGCGCCACCACCCTATGCCACTGAACCGGCGCCACCGCCGCCTGTATCAGCCCCGCCAGCCGCGGCACCACCTGCATCTGTACCGCCCGCGACTGCGCCTGCCGCCAATGATGCCCCACCGGCATCTGCGGCAATCGTGGCCGGAAGTGGGATGCCGGGCGCGGGCAGCCAGGGCACTGGCGCGTCGACGTCGGTTGGTGGTGCATGGTCTTACAGTATGGACTTTGGTCCGCTTATTCAGGCGCCGATGCAGGACAAGGGGTGGATTATGAAATGCCTGATTATTGGTCTCATCACCCTGATTCCCATTGCCGGTGCGCTGAATATGATGGGCTGGCTGATTGCCATTTACAAGCGCCGCAAAGAGGGCATTGAAGAGCTGCCGGAAGGCAACCTGTCGTATATTGGCGACGGGGTTAAAATTTTACTGGCGTGGCTACCGGCCGTTGGCGCGTACGTTGCCGTCAGCATCGTGCTGGGTATCATCACCTTTATTCTGCCGTTTTTGTGGTTCCTTAGCCCGCTGGTGAATCTGGCGTTGAGCCTTGGATTTTTCGCCATTGCGCCCGCGGTCATGTACCTGTGTGTTGAAAAAGATGTTAAATGGGCCAGCATGAAGATTGCCGACATCAAGGCCTTCGCCCAGGCCAACAGCTCCGCCTATATTCAGCTGCTCATCGCCTTCCTGCTGGCAGGCGTTATCAGTGGTCTGGGCAGCATTGTGATTATCGGTACATTCATCACCGCCCCCCTTGGCGCCGCCATCCAGGCCGTTATTCTTTCAGCCATTAAAGAAGAATAAGTCTGCCGCTCACCGCAAATCCCTGCATCAGAAAAACCTGGTCACTCCCATGCGTCCCATGCGTCTCATGCGTCCCATGCGTTTCTTGACTTTTAAGACCTGTGCTAATTCACACACTCAAGCAGGTTGCAGAAGTTGCCGTTGAGGAAGGCAGCGCCGAACCAGGCGAGAAACTGATCAAAGTACATTTCGTTGTGTTCGATGTCTTCATTGTTGCCACTGGGGTCAGTTTCCAGTCCCCAGTAATCGCCACCCTCGTAAAAAGTGGCCAGTTGTCTGCTGAAGGCTTCAGCGGCGTCCATGTCACCGGCGCCAATGGCCGCCGCGGCCCACATGCCGATGGTCAGGTGACTGTGTTCATTGCGGGAACGGCTGATGGTACCGCCGTTCAGATCTTCCCAGATGTCTGATTTGGGTACCTGGCTGCCGTCCATTTTGTAGAAGTTGGCCAAATGGGCCGGACTGTTTTCGTGATCGTCCGTCCCTTCATCCGCGGCCTTGTCTTTGAGGAAATTCATGGCGTTTTTCAAAAATGCCTTTGCCCTGGGTTCACCAAACCAGACCGCGTCGGCGGCCATGCGCCAGTAAACACGGATGCCGTCCTTGAACATGGACTGACCGTTGTCGTACGCATTGTAGCCCGGACCGTCAGCCAGTAAATCCCCCCAGGCATTCATCCAGTCGGGCAGCAGGCCTTTGTCGTAGCCGGGATTGGCTTCGATGGAGGTGTAGCACTGATCAATGACCCCCTGCCAGTTGTGGTCGTCCCATTCATCAAAATCATCGAATATTCTGTACCATGCCGGTGCAAAATAGCCGGGGTTGAGGCTGTCCGCGCTGCCGAAATTGTTGCCAGGCACGAC
>JAFGWT010000518.1 GCA_016937015.1 Deltaproteobacteria bacterium
CGGCTCGTTTCTGTTCATTACCAATGACAAGGTGTCTTATCAGATCAAGGGACCACTCAGTTACCATACCGAGGGACCGATTTTCGACGACATGAAGCGGTGGCTCGATCCGAAGCAGGCCGGGCTCGGAGCGGTCGTCCTGCACGTCGAAGAGGTTTACTGCGGTGGAGAGGACCTGCTGCGAATCTCCTGACTGTTTGAAAAAGACTCCCTGAGCTTCCTGGCGCGCCCCGCTCTTTCAGCACCTTCTCGGAGCTTACTTGTTCAGTTCGTTCATGAGCAGGACGTATAATTTGCTGCTAATGATTTCATTTTCGTGCAACTCTCTCAATCGCTCGTTCTGGGCCGCCTGTAGCAACGCTTTCGCCGATCGCTCGTTCAAGTCGTCCAGTAATGCCTGGTTGGTGCTGAGCTCATGCTGCATTTGCTCGACTGCTTTCGCTTTCAGGTATTTGTAAATCGATATGACATTTTGCAGCGCCCGCTGATCATCGAAAATCTCCATGAGCGGGGATTTTTCCAACTCGGACAATTCATGAAGTACATTGTCAATTAGCTTTGTTTGCGTCCGGTAATAAAGATAAAGCTCCTCCGCTTCCTCCTTGTTAGCCCGCAAGCACAGCACGCGGCGAAGAAGATTTCTGAGCGCGCCTACCCAGGTAATCAAATATTCATTGATCGATTTCAACTTCGGTTGATCTTGTTCAACCTTTTCCGTTTGAGTTTCGAGAATCTCAAGGTTTCTTTTATATATACGCTCCGTAATTTCATTGGATTGAAACATTTTTTTCAAGGTGTTTTTTTGCAGCCCTAGAGTGTAAATGCGCAACACATTTTCCACCACATGGCTGGAATCCAATGGCATGTTGCGGTATTGCTCGCGAATCTTCTGATACAGCCTCTGATAGTCGGATTTTAACTTCTCATACTGTCGTTCGCTGATCTCCCCGTGGCTGAAAAGCGCCTCGATATGATTGCTAAGATCGCGGTAGATCAGTGCTTTGCTTTTGTAGTAACTCAGGTTCTCATGCGGTAGAAGTTGATCTATTTTTAGCCACTGAACCAGTTTTCCGATGGTCGGCGCCTTGATCAGCAAGGTAAAATAAATACTACCGATGGTGATGGCGATAAGAAATTCCTTTATGGAAACTTCATACGGCCAGTCGGGCAGGCTGATATCATCGGGAATAAGCAATACCATAATCAGAGCCAGGGACCCGCGTAAACTTCCCCATGACAACAAATGTTGCCAAGTTGAAGGAATATGTTCTTCGTATTTCAATAGATTGACAATTCCGATGGAGAAATAAATGGATACTGCTCTGGATGCTACCACGACCAATATAATGGTCGAAATGGGCAGGATGGGGATATTCGATGAAAAGAACAGACTGGTAAACAATAAGCCCATTAAAATAAAAACCAGGGAGTTGGCCAAAAAGGCGAAGTAACTCCAGAATTTATCCATATATCGCTCAACATCGAAGGACATTTTATAACGTCCAAAATTGCCCATAACCAAAGATGAAAACAGCGTGGCTATGATTGCGGAAATGTGAATTTTGTGACCGTCGACCACCCAGGTCTGGGAAATGAGTTCGGCTAACAGGAAGGTAAAATGCGCAACCAACAACGTTAAAGTGATTTCAAGATGATCGTGACCTTTTACCCATTCTATCAGTTTGGAAAAGAGGAAACCCATACACAGACCGAAGACAATGCCGCCGAGGATCATGGTGCAGAATGCGAAAACACCCTCCAACACGGTGGGGAATCCGTCGTAGCCGTGGATTATGATGTCCAAGAAGACGAGAAAGACGGCAAAGGCCGTTCCATCATTGAATAAGCTTTCTCCTTCGAAGAGCAGAGTCAGGCGGTGTGGAACGCCGCATTCCTTGAACAGTGCCAGGACTGCAACCGGGTCCGTTGAAGAGATAATGGCACCGAACAGCAAGGTAACCAATAAGGGTATGTGCAGTCCCAGCAACTGGAGTCCCCAATGACCGACAAAACCGATGCAAAATGTCGAAATCAACAGCCCAACAATCGCCAGGACACTGATAGTCAGCTTGTTGTCCTTTATATTTCGAAGTTTCATGTTGTATGCCGATTCGAATATTAGAATCGGTAGAAATACAAAAAACAGCAATTCCGGAGTGAGTTGAAAACTGGTGACGAAGGAGAAGGCATCGACTTTCGAAAGCGGAACCAGCAGCGATCCGGCAACAACCAGAAGTACCGTGTAGGGCAGGCGGGTTTTCAACGCAAGGATATTAATTCCGAGAGAAATCAATATCAGCGTAAAGACAGATAAATAAACATCGAGTGTCATGTGTATTCCTGCGAGGAAAGCGGGGACGCCTATCTATTGGGTTCAACAAAGCAATGGAGTCTATCCTTCAACAGGATGGTTTTGGAAGGGCTCGAGCGATTTTCAATTGCGTTTTCTCAATCGTTCACGGCTCCAAGTAGTGGTGCTGGTTGGGAAGGTTGCTCGACAGGTAAACGAACAGCGTTTGTTTTCGGATTCTATCACCTGCCAACGCGGTGGTGAAAAACGCTGTGCGTCAAGTCCCGCCTGATTATAAACGCCCTCGGTGAAGAGTTCCGGACGTTTTTTCCGCCAACGCCGAA
>JAFGWT010000519.1 GCA_016937015.1 Deltaproteobacteria bacterium
AGTCTCAGCGGCTTGCTGACATTCTCCACCCGCGTTTGGCTTTCAACTACAGCCAATTAACCATCAAAAAAGAAAATTAATTTGCCAAATAATGGGGAGAGATCACCGCGCCAGCAGTTTGCAGTTTCGAACATATTCAGCTGGCCCGGGACATTCTGCACATTTTCGGTATGCATCTTTCGAATCGTCAATTTTATTCTGCAACTGATAAATGTAACCGATAGCCAGCCAGGCACGGGCATTGCCGGGATCGAGACGGGTTACCCGAGTCGCATATGCGAGGGCCCTGTCCTGATATTTGCGGCGTTCCATCCCCGCGATGGCGTATTGTGTCAGCGCTTCAATCCCGTTAGGGTGAATAGCTATAGCCGACTCCAGAGTAGCCAGCTGCTTCGCAAGTCCTAATTTTTCCGCTTTTTTAAGCAGCTTCTTATATTCTGCAAGCTGTGCCGCGTCAGGTGCGACAAGATTGCCGTTTCCGGACAACGGCGCCACCTCAACAGACGCCCCACCAGTATCCTTCGCAACGGCTGACGTGTCGGTGTCGCCGCTTTTTTCTGGCACGGCTGCGGAATCCACTTTCGCCTGCTTTCCTTCGGAATCAGTGGGCGCCACAGCCTTAAACCCTGACTTCTGCAGCTGTTCATCGGGACGCTTCTGCACATCACGCTTCGACTGTTCGGTCTTGTTCGATTTATTAATCGTTTTATCCTTTACAGCCACCACCGCATCTGATTTCTGCGGAGGCTTCAACACCCAATCCGTTCCAAAGACGACCGCGGCTGCGCCGCCCAGCAATAGAACCGCCGATAGTCCAATCAGGATTTTTTTCAGATATCCCCGGGACGCGACACTTTCCAGTTCAGCCCACTCGTCCTCCAGCTCATCGTCCTCCTCTTCATCCTCCTCATCAGCTTCCTCACCGGTTTCAGCGTCTTCTTCGACTTCTTCGGCTTCTTCGCCAGACTCTGCTTCGATAATTCCAGCGTCTCGGTCATTTGCAGCGCCATTTTCATCTCTGTCAATCTCTTCGTCGTTCGCAGACTTCGCCGCAGTTTCGTCTGGGATATCAGTCTCAGTACCAGATGCGTCATCCCCTTCATCAAACGCTTTGCCATCAGCGCCAATCATGTTAGCGCGCGCATGACTATCGCTGGATACGATAACATCATCAGATGCATCCATGGCAGTTTCCGAGCCCACCGGCAACAGCGGCGTTCCCGGCTCCACAGTCTTTGGGTTCACCGCCGCATCCTCGTCAGCTGGAATATGATGAGTTTTAGTCGAGGTGTACTCATTTGACAGATCGTCGGAGTGCACATCAGTAACGAATGCATCCTCGTCTGAAGAAACCACAGAAGTCGGTGCGGTTGTGTCAACATCCTGATTATCCGGTCCCCGCACGAGTTCATCAAAATCTGACGGTTGCGCCATTCCGACAATAGTTCCCCCGACGGACATCGCATTCACGCCGACAGAAACCGGCCTGTTCTCTCCTGCAGACGGATTCGTTTCCAGCCTAGCCGTTTCCACTGCCCCCCCCGAAGTCACTGACTCGGCGACTGGCATACTGCCAGTTTCACGAGACTGCGTTCCCACTGCTGGTGGTGGGTTGGTGGGAGTTCTGGAAACATGCCTCATCATGGTCTGCTGTTCCACTGGTAATGGCTGACTGCTGATTCCCGGCATCTGCTGAGTACTATCGCTCACAGGCATCGATTCAGTCTGCGGATGCAGCTTATAACCACCTGTTGACAGCCGTTTGGGCGGCTCATCGGTCACTGGAGGCAGAGACACACGCTCGGGCATATCTTCGTAGTCAGAAGACGGGGGCATCGAGGTATTATGCGTCGGACCTTCAAACGGCGCTGGATGCTTCGGCGGTGCGGTCTCAAGTTCCTCTGGCTCGACCATCCCAATATCGTAAATCAATCCTTCAAAGTACAGCTTTGTTATGATTGTCAACGCTTCCAGGTCGCCCAAAGGACACAGATTCACAACTTCAAGCAGGGAACGCCTACCGTCGAAATGCTTTAGCAGAGAATTAATTTCATCCGGAATTTCACCCAGCCGTTCAGCCAGCAACTGGTCATCAATATCAAAAACGGAGCTTAAAGAAGGTAATTGCTCCTGCAAGCGTCCCCATTCGTCAAGGCGTCGCATGCCCTCCATTAACAACCCCTGAGTGGACAGAGATATGGAGTCCTTGTTGCTGATATTTTTAAACTCGATTCGAAAATGACCACTGGACCACACAAGCATCCGATATACCGCATCTTCACCCCGACGGCTGGAGGTCGATGCGTCAATCACTTTCCCATTTCTAAAAAAAATTTCACCGCTGTCTTCTTCCCTCTTGACGTGAATCACACCTGATTTCTGACCAATATCAATGGTCTGAATCAGGTCAATAATACCCATATCGGCCAGACTGCCGGAAAACTCCGTCTTTGATCCTCTGGTTTCGAGTCTCTCTCTCTGCCGGCGTTGCATGACAAGGGATACACGGGCAAGAATTTCCCGAATAAAAATAGGCTTCGTCAGATAATCCTCAACCCCCTGTTCCAGACCGCGAATCTTGTCCTCAATGGATTTTTGCGCGGTTAAAAACATAACCGGAATATCCTTCCACTCGGCATTGGCTCTCAGTTGCTGAATCAATTCAAAACCGTTCATTTCGGGCATGGCGGTTTCCGTGATAATCATATCTGGCGCTGATATTTGAATCTTCTCGATTGCATCCAATCCATTGGATGCCCGCGTCACACTAAACCCGGCCTTTTTAAGGCTGACTTCAAGAACACGTAAACTTTTCGGATCTGAATCAACAATTAACAGATGTTGTTTTGCCACTGTGAACCCTGCCTGATTTCATCATTTAATACTATAATGACAGTTAGTATTGTCTTTGGAAAACATATTTTCAAGCATTAGTTAAACCACTTTCGTCATTTTGCCAATTTATCTGCCAACGAATCAGATGCGCCTTTTCGACAACATTTAAACAACCAGCGTCGCCAACTATTTAGTGTCATCTGCAGTAAAAAATGAAAAGCGCACAAGAAGCACCGCAGGACAGTTATGTGTATACGCGTTGATGTGAGTAATTTGAAATTTCAACATTCGTGGAATTTCCTTGACTTTAACACCATCACTCGAGTACCAAGTAGCAGTCAGATAAAATCGGTAAACAACAGTTAACCTACTTTTTCAGTACAAGGAGTGATTGCTGTGAAAAAAATATCCTGGATAATTGGAATCATGCTGCTAACGGTGGCGCTGGTCGGTTGTGAGAAGCCGCTTGCCATCAAGGATGTGTCTCCCAAAACCGGCAATGTCGCCGGTGGCGAACCGCTGGAAATTATTGGTACCGGATTTCACAACAACATGGGCATTTCGGTGTACGTGGGCGGCAATAAGGCGGACAATGTATCTATTCAAGGTACCGAAAAACTGATTATCAGTACACCGCCAGGTAACGAGCCTGGACCTGTCGACATCCGCATCACCTTCGACAACGGGTCAGACGACTTCCTTATTTCCGGTGGTTTCACCTATGTGAAAGAGTCCGGAGGGGCCATGGATATTCGTGCACTGGGCTCCAGAAAAAGTCAGCGAGAAAAATAGACTGTTTTTTTTTTGCCAACTCCCAATACTGCATCAATAGATTCAATCAATACGTCCACTGAAATTTCACCTTTGGGAAACAGGCCCCAGTTGAAAGCATATCTGCGTCTTATCAGCGCAGCCAAAACCATTAGCAATCGGATCGCCGTTCACAGCCGGCGTCGATTATCATCCCATCACGCAATTTCGCCCATCCGCTTTCGCCTCGTAGAGCTTTTCATCCGCCAGAGCAATGAGGGTTTCAGGATTGCAGTGTTCCGGGTCCAGCGTGGCTACGCCGACGCTGACTGTCACCGGAATCACCACATTTTCGAATCGAAACGTCGTTTCGGAGACCAAACGACGGAGCTGCTCGGCAAATTTCATCGCACCGGCCCTGGGTGTTTCTGGGAGCAGAATTACAAATTCCTCGCCCCCATACCGTGCAAAAAGCTCACCGGAACGAATACGGGTTGATATTTCCCTGGACATCTGTTGAAGGATCGTATCTCCAGCGAGATGGCCATAGGTATCATTGATATTCTTGAATCGATCTAAATCGAAAATAATCAATGATAATGGACGATTATGCCGAACCGCGCGGGCCGTTTCCCGCTCCAGCTCACTCATGAAAAACCGCTTGTTATTGATACTCGTCAAACCATCAATGATGGCCATTCGATAAATTTCTTCGTGATACGCCGTCTCCACATTTGAGCCCACCAGGTATTTAAAAATGGTACCACCAATTTTAATTTGATCCCCCTGGTTGAGCGGCGCCGAGATAATAGGCCGGCCATTCAGATAAGACCCATTGGTGCTCTGCAGATCTGTGATTATGCGAGTGTCCCCCTCAAGTGCGACCTTGGCGTGCCGCCTCGAAACCGCATTTTTGGGAATCACAATATGATTTGATGAGTCGCGCCCAATTGTGATTGCTTCCTCCCCCAGCTCCCACTTCTTTCCCAGTTGTGGACCAGGAGGATATATCTGCACCAGCGCATCCTGTCGCTCCATAGCACCAACAAAAGTGACATCCTTTGTAGACACGGTAGTCAGTTCGTGGTCGTCAATAAAAGAAGCCATTGGCACCCTTCTCAATTCTGATAAAACAATGTTGTGCGACTGTATTTAGTGTTGAACTAAATATCGAATAATTCATACAGTTTAGATTCATTGTTTTTTTTGTGCAACCAGGTTCGACCAATTAATGTAGATAGAGTAACGTTATGTCAATTCACATCGGTAATCTTCCGTCAGACTGGCGCTGTATTGTGCAGATGGCCGAGGACGCAGGAGCTGTTGCGGTTGGTGTCGCACGAGCATCTGCTGTGCCAGACCATATCTTCCAAAGATATGTCAGCTGGGTGCAGTCAAACGCCAGTGCAGAGATGACCTATCTCCGCAAAAATTTGCCAGAGCGCCGGGATCCGACTTCCTGTGGCGTCGTCCAGTTTGCAACGACGGTAGTCAGTCTGGCGTTTCCCTATGCGCGAAACAATACGCTTCCCCCAATATGGACCTTTGTTTCAGACCACGCAGCCGGACGGGACTACCACAAAACCATCCGACAACGCCTCAAACAAATAGCCAACCAATTGTCGATCCATTTCTCGAACACGAGCTCCAGAATTTTCGTGGACAGCGGCCCCGTAATGGAACGCACATGGGCCACACTATGCGGTGTCGGCACCCCTGGTCGCAACGGCATGATAATCGTCCCTGGATTTGGCCCACAGGTGCTGCTCGGCGAAATCATCCTTGCCACTCCGAAAATCGCTCCACCCGCAATGGAAATCGCCACAGGTGAACCATTCGCAAACTGTCATGACTGCAATCGCTGTATTGAATCCTGCCCGACTCACGCGCTGCGAGCTGACGGCACCATAAATGTGCGCAAATGTCTATCGTACATAACAATCGAAAAACAATCTTTCATACCACCCTCCGATGTCCTTAATAAGATTGAGAAAATATTCGGATGCGACAAATGTGTATCTGCATGTCCGCACAACCGGCCTCTTGGTTCAATTATTGAACCGCCTTCCACAGAAAACCTGGCCGCAAGCCTGGAGGAACTGATAAATCTGCCATCCCAGACTCTCCAAACTCGAATTCAAGGTACTTGCCTTTTCAGAACCGGTGCTGAACAAATTCAGCGCACTGCCCGACAAATTCTAAAAAACATCGCTTCCAAACAAGAGAATACTCGATAACATTTGCCATTTCAAAGTAATCTAAACTGAACTAAGTGGTTACTGGATATTCAGATAAGGAGGACGCCCGACATGCAATCAAAAACCAGAAACGTCTCAAATGATTCGGATAACCTCGTGGACGTCGCAAGACGTGGGATTCGCCGGGGGCCTTCACCCTCGACTATCAAGAGACGGGCCTGTATAGTGCTCGAATTCCTGAAGTGTCATCGGTGTGAACTGTCCATTGTCCTATGCAACGACAATTTTATTCAACAGTTAAACAATGAATACCGCCACAAGGACACGGCAACTGATGTTCTGTCTTTTCCGCTACATGAGGGTACCCTCAATGCACCAACCGATATCATGCTCGGAGACATCGTCATTTCAATTGAAACCGCCGAACGTCAGGCAGCTGAACTGGGAGGGGATGCACTTGACGAAACCACGTCGCTGCTGGTGCACGGCATCCTGCACCTGTTGGGATATACCCATAACGACACAATAAACGAAAAAAAAATGAACGCTTTGGCCCTTCGGGTTTTGCAGTTGTTCTGATTTTTCACTCTATGGTTGACTGATTTCAAAAATTCAAATATCAAACCGGGTTTTTCAGGATACGGGCAAAATATGTGGATAACTTCGACATTTCAGTTTTTTTAAACAGGGTCATTTTTTACCCGGATTTGTGTACCTACACGTTTTGCCATTTTTTACCGAAAGCGTAATTAATAACACGATTTCAACAGGTTACCCCAACCGAGCTGGTGGAATGTCATATATGACACAGACATATTTCGCCATACGTTTCACATTCACTCCCCTGTGGATAAAGAGTGGATAAACCGGGGAATACAGTATCCAAGTGGCTGAATTTATTAACGTGCAACATCAGCGAAATTTCATGCCACTGTAAATTCATGCCAACATATTGCCTGGAGTTCATCGACCGTCCAACCCTTTGTCGCCGTAATAACGGCAAAAAACAAAAATTAACTTCTCGACTTTTTACGTAAGTTGCGAATGGTAGACTTTTGATGCTAGAGTGCCAAATAAATTGTTTTCACAGTTAAAAAGCGGAGCCAAACATAGCTCCAATAACATTTGTTTTAGATGAATCAGGAATGAATAAAACCAATAGTGAGGTGTCCATCTCAATGGAAGCGGCGGTCCCAAAAGAGCTAACAGATCTTGAATTGGTCGATCGCTGCCGGAATGGCGATGAGATGGCATTCAGTCAATTAGTACAGCGATACCAGAAGAAAGTGTACACCGTTGCGCTGGGTATGGTGAAAAATCCGGATGACGCAATGGACATTGCTCAGGAAGGGTTTGTCAAAGTCCATCGGTATATCGGCAATTTTCAGGGCAGCAGTAGTTTTTACACATGGCTATATCGGATTGTTGTCAATCTGTGCATCGACCATTTACGAAAAACAGGTCGATATGTCAGCGACGAATATGATGAACGGATTCACGCGAAAGAAAAAGGTCATGGTCGTGGTGTACTGTCATCCGACCTGGGCAATAATCCGTCAGCAAATCTTGGACGCAAGGAGCTCGCCGCGTATATGCAGAAAGCCATTGAAGAACTACCGCCCTATCATCGGGCCGTTATACTCATGCGGGAAGTAGAAGGGATGTCATATGCGGACATGGCAGATACGCTTAACATTTCCAAAGGAACAGTGATGTCGAGACTGCACCACGCAAGACAAAAGCTTCAGACGGCGCTGCAGCCGTATCTGGAGGGAGACCTAACGGTGGACTAATATGAAACAGGACGAAAAAATTCTGGCCCAGTACTACGACGACGAACTCAGCGATGCAATGCGCACCAGGGTCAGGGCACAAATCGAATCATCACCTGAAGATACTGACGCACTAACAAAGCTTGAAACAATCAGCCATTTCTTTGAGGTAATGAAGAAAGAGAACCTCGAAAATGTTTCATTCGAAGGATTTGAAAAACGAATTCTCAATGAGATTCATTCAGCCAGGGAGCCCGTGCCATTTAGCGAAAAAGTCGGTGTATGGTTGAAAGAATTTCTCTCCCATCGCAAAGCAGTCTGGATTCCTGCCGCGTCCGTTGCGGGTGCAGCATTTGCCGCACTGCTTGTGGTTGGATTACAGGCAACAAGTGTCATGATGCCAGAGATGCCTTCCCAAAATGGATTGGAAACTTGGCAGGCAAATGGAACAACGCCGTCTGTGGTCTCTACGGTAGATGTCACGGCTCCGGACAATATAGATGTGCAGGAATTCAACCTGGAAACCGAAGGCGGGCAGCGTATCGCTGTCGTCTGGATTAACGAATAGGTAGGAAATGGTAAAGGGAACAAAAATAACTGGTGTCGAGATGTTCGCATCCATCCTGTTTTTATCGAGCATTCTGTTCGCGACTCGCTTGCACGCAGCGGAGGACATCAACTGTAAAGTACTTACCATCGAAGCATCGAATGATAACTCTGGCGTCGCCCAGTCTCTGAAGGAATACACGTCAGTATTTTCCCAGAAGCCTTTTAATTCATTCAACAGTTTCAAGCTAATCAGCGAAACAGACTACACGCTCACTCTTAATACGCCGCGAACGCTTTCTCTGCCTGACACATTAAACGGCATACTCGCGTATAAGGGGAAATCTGACAGCAGCCTGCAACTCACACTAAAGCTTGCCAAGGCACAGCAGCCGCCAATCATAATTGACGGAAAGGCGGGAAATGGTATTCCATTCATGGCTGCCGGATTCAAAAGTCCCAATGGACGCTGGATACTCGCGGTAAAATGTAACGATTAACCTCTGGATTGGCCCAGGAGAGACCCTCACATTTGACACGCATCCTTCTTCTTCCATTGTTCATCACAGCAGTCTTTTCATTTTCGGGAAAAGCCCTTTGGGCTGTATCGTCCGTCCCGTTATCTGCTGAGGTCTCGGGGGTAAAACTCAACGCCGCTTCAGATACTGGTTTAACGTATATTGATGACGACTTGTTTGTCCCGGTCATCGTCGAAATGGGTCTGATTTCCAAATCAGTTGAGCTCTCAATTCAGGCACCATTCCGATTTCGAATAATGGACAACGCCCCTGAAGACACCGGCGTTCTAAGACAACAGGACTGGGATGACCACTCTGATTGGGCTCGCATTCTTCGCACTCTCCGTATCAACAAAAAACTCAGCGATGGCAACATCGTATTTCATGCTGGAGAGCTAAATGGCGTTCACCAGGGTTTTGATGAAGTAGTCAGCGAATACTTCAATTCCGCGGATATGGACCACTACCACGGAGGGGTGGATGCATCAATGTCGTTTCGTGGAAATGGACTGGCGGTGCTGCTGGATGATGTGGTCTCTCCAAGCATTTTCGCAGGCCGTATTTTTCTGGCCCCAGTGGCATGGTTTACCAGTCACAGGATGGCACGTCGGTTTCAAGTTGGCGCTCATTTGTTTGCAGACAAAGGTGTGAAGAGTCGTACGCTTCGTATTCAGGATACCAGTCTGGTTGCAGCAGGAATCAATCTCAGTTTTGTTGCGGTTGAAACAGCCCTCGCGTCACTCACCCCATATATTTCCTTTGGCGCAATGGATGGGGATGCCGGCTTCCACGGTGGCATCGTGACGGACACTGCGTTTTCCAGAAAAAGAAATCAGGGACTGCGATTCCAATCGGAGTTTCGGTATGCTGGCGAAGACTACTATCCCGGGGTGCTGAACCCCTTTTACAATTATAACCGACGATTTTTCACACGGGATCCGGTTACAGGTGAACTAAACACCTTCAAGGATCATTTGGCAAATACAAATATGAATGTCAAGCCCGCTGCCGGCATTATGGTGGATGTAGAAATGCACATCAATCACATTCTCCAATTGGGTATTCGTTATGATTATCAGTCAAAAAATCGCCCGCATTGGCTGCTGTTCAGGTTTGAATTCACCCCTACTGAAAACTTATCTTTCAGCGGCTTTTACGGCGGGCAGGACATACAGGGTGGGTTGGACATTTTCTCTCTGGATGCGTTACTGGGGCTGGCATATCACCAAAGAGTGACAGGCCCCTTGCGCCTGTATTCCGAGTTCTGCCGACGATTCCGCAGAACAGCCGATAACAGCGCCTTTTTCGCCAACGAAAGCACGCTGGGAGTTGGACTAGTCCTGGTGCGCTAAAGACGCTGTTCATCCGGAAATGACATCCATCGCCGGCTCTTTTGTAAAAACAGCCCGGCTTATGCGGCAGAATTCCCGGGCAGTTAAAATCAGGATGCGAATTTTATTCGCCATTTGGTACAAATCGAATCAATCCACCTTTTATGAACGATATCTTCTCGAAAAATTATTCGGTTTCTGTTAAACAGTGCCCCATGCAAAATTCGAATATGTTTATCGCTATATACAGATGGATCCGCAGATATGCGGTTTTACTTGTCCTGCTTGCAATAATCAGCTGGAAAATTGGTTCAACGCTACTTTATGGCATGCCGCCAGTGCCGCAATTACCACCATCCGGATATGTGCTTGAGCAGGGTACAGTAACCCTTCAATGGAACCGTGGTAACATCGACAAACCCATCACCCTCCAGATTGCAACCACAAAAGATTTCGAGGAACCGCTTTTTGACAAGGAAGTCAGTGGTATCACCCATCCTTATGCAGATAATCTGCAACGAGGACAAGTCTACTACTGGCGGCTAATCCAGGACGACGTTCCGGGGCCCATTTCCAATTTCGTTGTATCTAAGCAACATATTAATCTGTAGAGCCTGACGATGAGCAATTTAAAATCAATATTAGCATATGTCACGTACCTGCTGCAGCGTTATGGCCACCTGATTTTGCCGCTAAGCGCCGCAGTAATGAGCTTCGCTTCCACGTATATCCTTTTTGGACCGGTATTGAACCGTAGCGGGGACAACATCTATCACCTGATGAACGAATATACCATGGCCAACGGCGCCAAGGCAGGTGATAGCATCCTTGGGCCACTGGGGATGGAAATGGGCCAACCGGTTCTTCGCTTCTATCAGTCGCTATTTTATATATTTAACGTCGCAGTGCATTTGATCACGAACATCGATCTCCGCACTATCCACAATGTGACACTCTGTATCTGTTTCGGATTGTCCCCATTTACAATGTACTATTTTATGCGAAAGCTGCGACTCAACAAGTGGACTGCCGGCGTGGCATCATACCTGAGCATGGTCTCCATTGCGGCTTTCGGCAATTCCTTTGAAGCTTTCTTTCAGGCTGGTATTGTGACCCAGGCGATGGGAGGCCTTTTCTTTCCGTGGTTCATGGGGGCGTTCATTGGGATGTTGCGAGGCGAGAACAGTCCGATTACTGCAGCTGTTCTGTTTGCACTGGCGTTTTTGTCCCATGCGATCATGGCCGTATACGCCTCGTTTGGCGGTGCGCTGTATTTTCTGATGAGCGAAACAAGCGTGCGCGCCAATATTAAAAAGGTTGCAGTTTTTGGCCTGCTGGGAATAGCGCTGGTTGCCTTCTGGGTGTTCCCTTTTATTGAACACAACAGCACTATGCGTCCGGTGCCTGACCCGGTTTTTCGAGGCAGTGGCGTACACTGGTACACAAGCGTCTCTACCGCAGAACTTATTGATGTCGCTGGTCATGGCTACATGCTTGATGATTCACGACATATGGGCGACGAACGCAATGACGCTGAAAAGCTAATGGATAGAATAAATATCATTTCAGCCATCAGTCACCGTCCGCCAATTTTCAGTATCCTGACCGCATTTGGAATTCTTTGTGCGCTGTTTCAGCTGCGTAAACTGTCAGTACGATTTTTGCTGGGAGGATTCGCATTTTCGATCATGCTGTTCGTTGGTCCCGATGATTTTCGATGGACTGCGCATCTGCCGTTCATGGATAAAATCCAGGCATTTCGATGCACCTACCTCTATGAAATATTCGCATTTGGTCTTTCGGCGCTGGGGATCGAAGTCATCGTTGGCTCAGTCTACACGTTCGCTAGAACGAGAATGCACTGGTGGGGCAAAGCGCCATTTTTCCTGGTTTGGCTTTTTCTGGCAGCGGCAGTGGTAGGATGGGGCGGTTACGAAAATGTCAAACTGGGGCAGAAGCACCTGGTTATCCGAGAGCCGGACATCCTTAATCAGGATTTGGATGCGTTGCAGAATGTTCCTGACAAGGGATATCCGTTCAAAGTTGACGTTCAGACACCCGGTCGTCCCAAAATCCGCCACGCGTGGTTTGCCATGAATGGGTACATGCCGTTTTGCACACACTGGAAGGGAACCGGACCAGAGACCACATACAAACACTGCGCGTACATGGGAACCCCCAAAAACAGCATTCCAATGCTGGCTCTTTCCGGTGTCCGGTGGTTTACGGGCTGGGGACCGCCAATCAAGCCTCTTCGCAACGAAGTTGATGAGGATAAATTACCTGCCACATTCCGCATCGAAACAGGAAAAACCCGGGATGGGAAGCCCAACACCTCCAGAATCACTTTGGATACCGGTGCAGAGCAATTCCTGCGCCCGCTAACTGGCAGTCCGCTTCCAGTCATCTGTAATAACAAACAGTGGCTCTGGCTGACCAACAGCTGGATGTCCACCTATCGCTATAAATTGTGGGAAAAATCGATACCTGTCACCATGCGCGTGAAAGGGGGAACTCTCGAGGACAGCACGCTGCTCAACCGCGCCAGGGCGATTTTCTATTTTGATCACGCCCAAGTAGACAAGGACTACGCAGCGCTGGCGAGCTTCATCGAAAGTGGTGGCGTCGTCATTTCACCTTTGCCCATCGACGGTTTGGATGTCCGGGTTCTGGACGTTTCCGAAGCCCCCTGGCCATCGCTACCAAAAGAAATCAACAGCGCGCCAACAAATTTGCGGACGACATTGCGCGAAGAGCTTGATCCCGGGCTCGAAATCGCCCAAATTGAACACATCAAGCCACAAAAACACACGTATCAGCGGTTTGTGTTCGATGTGGAAAACGTGGAACCAACCATCGCCGTTTTGCCCCTCAATCTGTACCCTGGTTGGAAAGCGTATATCAACGGCGAGGCGGTGCCCACATTCGCCACGGGGCCCGACCTTGTGGGAGTTCATCTTGAAGCCGGCGTCCATCGGTTAAAGTTTAAATGGGAGATGCCTGCGCATCACCGTTTCATGGTATTCCTCTCTATTTTCGGCGTACTCGTGGTTATCGCGATTTGGATTAGACGTGTAATTCTCTGCACGCGAGATGACCGTTTCCAGCCAATGCTCTAAATCCCTGGCGGATTGCCACGCACTCACTTAGGGCGAAGATGGGCTCTCCGTGGAAAATGAGGATGGGACTTCTGTTGGAATATCCTCTGGAATCTGTGTTTCAGACGAAACGGTTGTGGCATCCATCGTGACTGCCGGATTATCCTCATTTGTTTCCGGCGGCGTTGGATCAGTCATTGGCTCAGCACCGGGGACCATGATGGTGTCTGTTGCAGAATGCAGCTCAGACGCTGCGACGCCAACCGCAGTGGGAGAAAGCGGTCTGCCGCCGGATCGTCCCGTTGCATCACTGGAATTGTTCACGTTCGTGTCGTCTTCATGCACGATAATTTTTTTTTCGCATTCCTGCTCAACCATCAGCCGCTCGTCTTCCCGGGTTTTTGCCACCAAGGTGTGGTACTCACCGCACTGCGTATATCTGGCCTCAACAGCCTTGCACGAAAGCGTGCTCGCCCGCTCCTCTTCGGGCAGAATGCCCATGGGGGCATCGTCCCACGCCCAAACCAGTCCCCCTCCGAAACTGACAGTGGGCTTTGCATCGAAATCATTCCCCATCTGGACCACGCTGGCATTCACCTGCACATCCAGCCTATCCCCAATGTGCCCTGTAATTGACACCCCACCGCGAATTCTAAACGCGATGGCCAGTTCATATTCGATCGCATCATCCAGAAGATCCTCCACTACAGCGTTATCCACCGAAACATCGAGAATTTCCCCATTGGGTCCGTAGTCAATTTGAATATCGTCGATTGTTCCCTGGTTTATGCGGTTCTGAAATGCATCATACCGAATAACCGAATCAAAGTTGAAACTGGGTGCACCTTCCACCCAGGGGGTAATCGACAGATGCCGTATGGGATTCAGTTCGACCCCAAGCCCAAAAACAAGCGGAAACGTCGAAAATGTGTACTTCCCATTGGTGTGTACCGCCGGTACCGCGCCAAAAAAAAATGACAGCGCCGCTTTGGGCAGACCGTTGCTGTAGCGCTTCCCCATTGGAACCCCATACAACGCCACGGCTGAGACAGAGCCGCCATGAAGGGTATCCTGGGGTTCCCGAGGGGAGAGATTCATGTACTGCAATCCAAACTGCGACCCCAGCTTTCCTGAGGTACTGGTAAAATTCACATTGTAACTGAGATTGTTGGCCAAGCCACCTTCCAAAATAATCCCCCGATGATACATGAGCGCAATCGAGGAACGGGTTGTATCCCATGTGGAGATGGCTCTGCCGTGAGTGCCGGGTTTGGCATTCGCAGTCATCGGCAACAGCATCACTATACAGCCGAATAAAAAGCCTGTCTGAAAAATGCGATTAAGCATCCGCTGACAACAGTCCCGCCGTGTGCAGCCCATGTGCCGGGCATAAAAAAATTGCTTCAAACAAATCATACTCACCCTTCCGATGGAAATGCAGATGAATAAATCAGCAACCAGTGGAATTCGCAACTTTTAAATGCAATCGGCGTTCGAGCTAAGCAGTTTAAAAAGGAATTCGTTGAAGGGTCGCAACCAAGAAAATCCGGCGTGTAAGCGTGGCGGTTATCTGCCACTTGAATTTGTCAGCAACCGGGGTTCCCTGTCATCAGGAATTGATGCAGAAAAAATTCAGTATCTTTCAGTATCTTAACGAACCGATTAACGTGCGACGTCTGGCTGAGCCCCTGGCCATCGGGGTTCCCGCCTGTGAATGGTTGGTGGTTCAAATACTTCGGGCCGGGAATAGCGGGTGCAGTATTTTTCCCAAAGCTGCATAACGCGTCTGATTTCCGGATCGTCTGAAATTCCCTTTGACAGTATTTTCAATTGTTCCGAGCCGTCAAGACACATGGCGTATGCCTCGTCATCCTCCCAGGAGCCGCTTGCGTATGAATACTTTGTGGGCATGGATCGTGCCGCCATCACCGCCAGCATATCTACCCAGGCGATAATGACTTTTCCCTTGCGCGCATTATACGGTTCATTTTTCATCATATCACCCAGATTAAACGCGTACTCCTCCACCAAAGCCGCGCCAGTCTCGGGGTCCTGATACTCAATGGTGAGCATAATGTCATCCTGAGGGCGCATCTCACCCCCTCGGGCGATCACATCCGACAAAAACAGCTGGGTGGTGTTGGCAAAATAGTGAATCGCCTGAACATCCTCCTTATGAACGGAACTCTCCTCACCATAAAAAACATTCATTCTAAGGGATTTGGGCAAATGGAGCCTGAAATGAACGTCCAATGCAACTGTCTCAATCAGCGACACAAATCCCGGACCAAACACCGCGTCCACTTCAGCCTCCGATCCCAGAAAAACGTAAGCCCCCTTGCCTCTTTCGGTCAGTTTATCCAGCAACGCATCATTGAACTCCCGTCCAACACCAACCCCTGACAAACGAATCCGACGCGAATCGTAGTACCTGGAAATCATGGATATTAGATCCTCATCCGTTACTCCAGTGTTTGTCAGCGCATCCGTTACCAGAAGCACCCGGTTGGAATGATGCCCCTGATACGACCTGTCGGCGATGGCGTAGGCTTCTCTCAACCCACTGTGCATATCGGTGCTGCCCTGAGGACTCAATGCATCTATTGCCCGGATGAGATCATTCATATCGTCCCGGCCCACAACAAAATTTTCGACTGGCGTACAGACATTGTGGTCAAACAGAACCATGTGGATCATGTCGCCGCGTTTTAACTGATCCAAGCTGGTATGCAGCCCCCGCTTCAAATATTCCATCCGCCCTTCGGACTGCATGGATCCAGACCGGTCAATTACCCATGTCAACGCCACATTCCGTCTGGTATTCGAATCGACTTTACGGCCACTGACGGAGAGCCCCAGCGTATAAAGATCGTTCTGCCTATCGTCGGCGACCACATCGGGATACACCGAAAAATCATGTCCGACCGCCACCTCGGCTGAATCAAAGGTAAAGTAGTTCAGCAATTCGTGAGGACGAATATGTTCAATAGGCAGGGGCAGATAATTATCGATGGCATACATCACCCGCTGAGCAGACGAGAGACTCATGGAATCATCGTTCGAGAGATAGATGGCAGCACCCCAGGCATCGTAGGCGTCCGAGGGCACATCATCAGACGCGATGTAGTCGTCACCGTATGCACCTTCAGCCATTTCTGCATCGGGTGCAGCCATATCAGCAGCAGCATCCATATCTGGAGAAGACGAAAACTGAGGAGATGACGGCTGCTCAGCTTTTCGCTCAGTTCGGGAAGACGGTGCCGACTCCGTTGCTTTGGACGAAGCCCCACCGCTAGCGAGCAGACTGTCGAGAGGGCCTGAACTGCCGCTGGCTTTGCGCTTCTTACTCCCCCGGCTGGTCGCCCCTTTGCCGGATTTAACGCCGTTACGACGTTTCACCGAGCCGGCAGGCGGAGCGTATCCCGTTCCCACACCCTGGCCACTGTTGTATGCGATTGAGGACTCCTCCTCATCGTACATGCCATAACACTGTCCAAGACGAAGCTGAAGTGGCGGCATGGCAGACAAGTCGGCCCGCATTACCTGGTCGCGTTGCTTAAACTGAACAAGGCGAGGTTCAAACTTTTGCGGTGGTGCTTTCCATGTTGAACCCTGCGCAATAACATTGCCCCCATCACCTTCTCCCCCGTCTCCGACGTCGTTGCCTCTACCCTCGGTATCCAATGCCACGCTGGAATCCTCGGCGCCAATTACATTTACGGTGACAGATGGCCCACAGGCCAATGAAGCAAACCCGGCAAACAGTAAAACGATTCTTACGTATTTCATTCCAGACCTCTCTTGAATTTAGCAGTCACACCATACCACACTTTTATGTTCAGGGCGCGCTGATTTGTACATTGTGACGCAATGCACTGCCAAAGGATCTGGAGAGAAATTTTAAAAAAATAATACTACACAGCGAGCGCGTTATGAATCGCCTCTTCCGATACCGCCCCCGCTCGGACGATTTTGGGAATATCTCTGGTGACGTCAATCAGTGTCGACGGTCGAGTGGAAACGATGTCGCCGTTTTCCACAAGAAGCGCGATAGCGCGACCAAAATTCTTTTTCACCTGCGCCAGTGATCCGGCGCCACCTTTTTGGGACAGATTGGCGCTCGACACCAATACGGGGTGACAAAATGCAGATACAATGGTTTGTGCAATACCCGTATCCGGCACCCGAATGCCCAGCCACCCTTTAGCCTTGGTCAAGACACTGCGGATTTTGGGCTGCAGTTGTTCACCCGCGGCAAAAAGAAGTGTCACTGGTCCAGGCCAAAGCTCGTTCATCAACCGCGCAGCCTCGTCTGAAACCGAATCTGCGATATTATCCACATGGCTTCTATCGGGCACCAGCACCAAAGCCGGTGCGCTCTTTACGCGACGCTTTGCCTGAATCATGCTCATCACCGCTCGCTGAGATGCAAAATTGGCCATCAATTTATAGCCGGACGATGTCGGCACGCAGACAATACCATCATCATTCAGTATGTCGCAAATATGGGTTAATATGTCGGGATTGTTTTGAAAATCTGAGAAAGAAACCGTTTGCATCAGGCCTCCTTTCGAATGTTTGACCGTGATTATGCAAATGCAACAAATAACGGGGAAAAATATTTCTCCTTTCCGCTGAATATAATATTCACGGGTTATACCGTTTACGCTTCTTTGCCATCATTCGATTGTCCGCTTCCTTTAAAATATCGTCAAGCGAACGCGTACCTGACGGTTCAAAATAACTGGAGCCCACTGACATCGAAAGCGTGAACGGCCTACCGCTGAACGAATTGAATTCATCCAGCTTTTCCCGCAGTCTGAGCAGTATTCTGCTTTCCGGTTCCAGCATCTCTCCCACATGCAGAATAACCGTAAACTCGTCGCCCCCGATTCGTGCGATGACATCCCGATTGCGAAATGTATCGGTCAACACGCTTGCTGCA
>JAFGWT010000055.1 GCA_016937015.1 Deltaproteobacteria bacterium
CGGCACCCTGCAGGTGATGCTGAAAAAGAGCAAGGAATCCGGCCGTCAGGCGAAGCATCAACTGGCACAGCACAAGGCGCAGTTGGAAACTGCGACGCACAAGGCGCAGTTGGACACTGCGACGCACAAGGCACAGCAGACTCATGCATCCGATGGCGCGCTGGAACAGGCCACCGCGCGCAGCCAGGCGGAAGCGGCGGAAGCCAGGGAAGTCATCCTGAAGGCATCCAGCACGGTTCGCGACATCGCCGGCCAAATGGAGGCACTGGAACAATCATCCAGTAAAATTGTGGATGTCGCCGCCACCATCACCCAGATTGCCAAGCGCACCAACCTGCTGGCACTCAATGCCGCCATCGAAGCGGCAAAGGCGGGGGAAGGCGGGCGTGGCTTCGCGGTGCTTGCGGATGAAATTCGAAAGCTCGCCGATGCCAGCGCGAAGGCGGCTGCGGAAATCCGCAAGCAGCTTGGGGAGATCCAGCATCGCATCACCGAAACGGTATCCGGGATGGATGCCGGGGTTGCGACTGTTGAGGAGGGGGCCCGACGTATGGCCGGACTGGATGATTCACTGGCGGATATCACCGAACGGGTGCACCAGGTTGTTGACAGCCTGGCGGAGTATGCGGATACCGGCGCGCTGCAGCTCGACGTGAATCAGGAGATGCTGGCCCTGCTGGGCGTGTTCGAGCATCAGGAAAAGATGTGGGATGCCGAGGAGCGCCGTGTGGCGAAAACCCTGCAGGAAGGCCAGCGGCAGCGGGAAGAGGCACAACACCTGCAAACGGTGCTGGAAGAGGCGGCCGGGAGACTGCAGGCCATTCTGGAGGAATATGCGGGCTGACACGCCACGGCTGGATGGCCGCCGTGTCACGCACCATGGATGGACGTTCGGGAATCCGACGCGTCGGGAAAGGACATCATGAATCAATCAACCACGCGCGACAATCAGGATATGCATTCGGACAATGGGCCTGTCAACCAGGAAGCGCATTTGGGAAACACACCTGCCAAGCAGGATATGCGTGCAGACAACAGGCGTGCCAAATGGCCCCACAACAAGAATGATGACGTGGAGCTTCATGTGGATGCCATGAACCATGAGGGGATGGGGGTAGCCCGGCTTGATGGCATGGCGGTTTTTGTGCAGGGTGCGTTGCCAGGAGAGCGTGTCACGGCACGGCTCATCAAGGTGGCGTCCAGTTATGCCGTGGCACGGGTACAGACGTTCGAGGAGGCGAGCCCGGAGCGCCGGGAGCCTTTTTGTCCTGTATTCAAGCGGTGTGGCGGCTGCAGTCTGCAGCATATGAGCTATCCGGAGACGCTGCGGTTCAAACGGCAGGTGGTGCAGGACAGCCTGGCGCGGATTGGCGGTTTGGCGGATGTGGCGGTGGCACCGGTGCTCGGTATGGATCACCCGTTCAAATACCGAAACAAAGCCCAATATCCTGTGGGACATACGGGCAAACGTCCCATCGCAGGCTTCTATGCCCGGCGCAGTCATGAATTGGTGGACGCATCGGCATGCGGAATTACACATCCCTCGACAGAGAAGGTGCGGGCCGCGGTGCTGGCCTGGGCGGAAGCGCATCAGGTTCCCGTGTACGATGAAACCATCGGCAAAGGCATCCTTCGGCACATTGTCTGCCGTGTAGGCACACAGACCGGCGAAGTGCTGGCCATGGTGGTTTCCGCGAAGGACCGGATTCCGCATGCGGACAAGCTGGTGAGCCGGCTGCGCGCGGAGGTGCCCGGGCTTGTCGGCGTGGTGCTTAATGTCAATGAAAAGGCTGGCAACGTGGTGCTGGGACAGCGAAACTTCATCCTGCATGGCAGCCCGGTGCTGCTCGAAAAGCTGGGCGGCATGACCTTTGAAATCACACCGCTCTCCTTTTTCCAGGTCAATACGGAGCAGACGGAGGCCCTGTATCGCAAAGCCCTGGAAGCGGCTGCGCTCACTGGGACAGAGACGGTTTTCGACTTGTACTGCGGCATCGGCACCATATCACTGCTGGCCGCGCGCAAGGCCAAACAGGTCATCGGGGTTGAAGTGGTGGAGGAAGCCGTGGAGTCCGCCGAAGAGAACGCGCGGCGCAATCGCGTGGAGAATGTGGCGTTTCATGCGGGCACGGCGGAAACCGTGGTGGCCGCCCTGTACGCCGAGGGCGTGAAGGCCGATGTCGTCATTGTAGATCCACCCCGCAAGGGCTGCGATGCCACCCTGCTGCAGACCATCCTGGAAATGCAGCCGGACAGAATCGTCTATGTTTCCTGCAATCCGTCCACGCTGGCCCGGGATTTGAAAGTGTTGTGCGGGGAACGGACAAACGCTGCGGGGAATGGCTCGGCAGGCGATGCGGGGGGTGAACCGGTGGGCGAAACAAGGCATGATTCCGTGGGCGAAACAGGAGACGGGAAGCCTGTCTATCGGGTTCAGTCCGTACAGCCGGTGGACATGTTCCCCTGGACGGAGCACGTGGAAGCAATTGTTCTGATGACGCGCAGTGGTTCGTGAGAGAAAACGTAGTGTTTAGCCAAAACATAGGGTGGTACTAAGCCTATTTTAGAGCTATAAGAAGACTGACGCTCAGCCCTTGATAAGTGATGGAATAATGACATAGGGCGAGTTGAAATATGGGATACATTGGCTGGCCAAATCACCCTTGACGGGATAAAGGCGAGGTGGTGATTCGGAAATGAATATGAAAGATAGCGTAAACCAATTGAAAACACATATGCTAACTTTATTGAAAGCATTGAAAGATAAAGAATCACCGGTCATGGCAAAGAATAAACAGTACGCTTTTTTTTTGTGGTGTTGCTGTTTGTTTTATTGTCATTTTGCTTTCTGACAATAGGCGATTCTGAACAGATTGAAGTCCAAAACGGCATGCTGAATCTTGAATCGTGGGATATTGATGCGAACACCCCCATTTCCTTGAATGGACAGTGGGAATTCTATTGGAATCAATTTTTGACGGCTTCAGAGATAGCACAAGAAAAACCGGATCTTTTGGTACCGGTCCCCAGTACATGGAATGAATACATCCTGGACGGACATGGATTGCCAGGAGAGGGCTATGGAACCTATCGGCTTCATGTGAAGACAGGACGCATGCAAGATGAAATGATGGGCCTTAGAATCCAGACGTTTTCAAGTGCGTATCGGCTATATATTGATGACAAGCCAGTTGCGAAAAATGGCATGATCAGCAGTAGTGCGTCTGAAGAAATCGGAGAGTATAAACCGCAAACAGTCTATTTTTCAGCACCTTCCAATGAGTTTGATATTGTCATTCAGGTGTCAAATCATCAATATGCGCGAGGCGGCTTTTGGTCACCCATGCATCTGGGAAGCCAAAGGCTCATCTCAGAATTTGATGATTCCATCCTGATGAAAAACATGGCCGTCATGGGTGCGTTTTTGGTCGTTGCCATGTTTTACATCGTTTCGTACTTTTTAATGAAGGAAAACAAAGCGAATTTGTACTTTGGTATGCTTTGCCTTTTTTCAATCGTTGCCTACGACACGGCAGGACAGCTTGTTTTGACCAAGGCGATTTCGAGTATGCGTCTGGAAATCATGGTTTTTTTGTGGTATTCCTCAAGTATTTGGGCGGTGATGCTTGTTCTGTTATACTTGAATGCGTTGTTTGAGAACGGGTTTTCCAGCGTTGCAGTGCGCGTGCTTGTGGTGCTGGTCATTGCCATGCAGATATTCTATCTGGTGGCCCCCGTCGCTGTTTATACAGCCTATGGGCGAATCGCCAACTATATTGAAATCGTTGGTCTGTTCGGTGCGGCTGTCATTGCCATCATGGGAGTCATCAATAAAAGGAAACGTAGTGGACTGAATTTGATTTCCATCATGATCATTCTTGTTGCGGTTGTCCATGATGTGCTGTATTACACCAATTTAATCCAGAATGGCCATGGAGAAATCATGTATATTGGTTTTTTTGTCTTCTTGTTGATCCAAATGTTCATGAAAGCGACAAACATAAAGGATTACTATGAGCAAAAAACTGCGGCAGAACTTGGATTTCTCCAGGCTCAAATCAAACCACACTTTTTGTATAATGCTATGAACGCGATCATATCCATTTCAAGAGAGGATCAGGAAAGATCCACGAGTCTGCTTGTTGCCTTCAGCAACTACTTGAGAGGGAGCTTCAATTTCAAAAGTACGGACAATCAAACGCTCCTCAGGAACGAAATGGAACATGTCAATGCCTACTTGGAAATTGAGAAAGCGCGGTTTGAAGAGAGAATAGCATTTTCCATCCTGTTACCGGAACGACTGGATTATTATATCCCCGTTTTGGTTTTGCAGCCCATTATTGAAAACGCAATTGTCCATGGATTGCTGCCAAAGCCGGAAGGTGGAAAAATTGAAATCAACATTGTGGAAATTGGATCATTTCTGGAATTCACGGTGAAAGACAATGGCATTGGAATGGACACCAAGAAAGTATTGCAGGAACAGCCGGACATCATGAAAAATGGGATTGCTCTTGGCAATATTGACAGCAGATTGAAAAAAATGTATGGAACCGGACTGACGATGACAAGCGAAAAGATGATTGGAACCGAAATCAGGTGGCGTATACCGGCAAGAGGAAGGAGCAAAAACAGATGATTTCTGCAGTCATTATCGATGATGAACGGCACGCAATCAGAGAGATAGCGTTTCATCTGAAAAGGTATCCTGAAATCTCTGTGCTTGCGTCGTTTATCAATCCATTGGAGGCATTGGAAAAGCTGCCCGAACTAAAACCACAGCTGGTTTTCTTGGATATACAGATGCCGCAGTTGATGGGAATTGATGTCGGATCGAGAATTCTTGATATGGATTCCAATATGGAAATCGTTTTTGTAACGGCGTATGACCAGTATGCGATGGAAGCCTTTGAACTCAATGCAATTGCGTATATCCTAAAACCTATAGCGCAGGAAAAATTCGAGAATACAATGAGGAGAGTCATAAAAAGAATTCAAAAAGCCCCTCCGGTGAGTTCAGGCAAACAACTAAAAGTACAATGCTTTGGGAACTTCCAAATTGCCTGGGATCATGAAGCACCACTTGGTTGGCGATCGGAAAAAACAAAAGAAGTATTTGCCTATTTATTGATGCATGATGGAAATGTGGTTGCCAGAGACCAGATTGTCGAAGCGGTCTTTCCGGACATCGAGATGGAAAAGGCAGTCAAGCAATTGCATAATGCCATCTATTACATTCGAAAAAGCTTACAGGAATATGGCGTGGAAAAAAACTTGATTAAAGTCCATGAAAAGTATTGCATGTCGCTTGGTGAGGTTAATTTTGACAAACAGGAATGGCGAAGTCTTTTGCAGCTTCACGAAACTGATTTGCGTATGGATCGAATCGAAGAAATATATAAAGGCGATTATTTGGAAGGTGCTGATTGGCCGTGGGCAGAGATTGACAGGGAGAATTATGCGAATGATTATGTGGAACTCTTGAATCGATATGCCAACCATCTTGTCGGAAAGGGAAGTTATGAGATGGCTGAAAAATGCTTTTGCAAGGCATATCAGAAGAATCCTTTCGTTGAATATACTTCCTTGAACTTGTTGCAACTGTATCATGAGACCCACCAAAAATCAAAAGCCATGTTGCATTTTGGAAAATTCGAACAGCTGTTACAAGACGAATTAAACCTCCGTCCGCCAAAGGAAATATTGGATGTCATGGGAATAAAAAGATAGCGAAACAATGCTATACCGTCAAAGACATTGAATGTCTTTGGCGGTTTTTTGTTTGGGAGAATTTTGGGAGATTGATTGATTACAATCATGAAAGAAGAAAAAAGTTGGTTCATGTCAGATTCATTTGCCGGGAGGTGAGAGGATTATGCGTGTTTGCATCTTGGAAAATGGCAGTGTGCATTCACGGATGTACCTGTTGTCATGGTTATACGAGAAAAAGGATGTGGAAGAGATTACATTCATAAAGAACAAAATGCAATTTATGGAATCGGCTGAGAAAGATCCTCCGGATATAGCATTTATCCAATTAAGCAACGATGATCCCGTTGGATTATCAATGATAGACAAACTTCATAAAAGTGGGGAGAACACGGAGGTTGTTTTCATTTCAGAAGGTGATGGGTATGCGTTGGAGGCATACAATACAGGCGCAAGTGGTTATCTGGTTGAGCCATTGGAAAGAAAAAGATTTGAAAGCTGTTTTTCAAAACTGCTCCATGTCAAAAGACAAATGAAAGCGTTTTAGGACTTGGAAAGAAATAACCTGCTCTATGAATTTCCGAAAACAATGGCCAAACCTGCCATTCTTTTCGGAAAAAGACCAGGTA
>JAFGWT010000520.1 GCA_016937015.1 Deltaproteobacteria bacterium
GAAAAGTTTGCGGCAGGAATTTACCAAAGGCTTTACCGAGCAGTTGCCGCCGTTTCGGCTGGTGCTGGGATTGTGTCCGGCGCTGGCGGTGACCACCACGGTGGAAGGAGGGGTGGGCATGGGCATTGCCACACTGATTGTGCTGATGATGTCCAACCTGGTGATTTCGCTCCTGCGCCACATTATTCCCAATTCGGTTCGCATCGCCGCATTTATCACGGTGATTGCCGGATTTGTGGTGATCACCGAATTGCTGATGCAGGCGTACACGCCGGTGCTGTTTGATGTGCTGGGCGTGTTTATTTCACTCATCGTGGTGAACTGCATTGTGCTTGGGCGGGCCGAAGCGTTCGCCAAAAAAAATGCGCCTTTGCGTGCGGTCGTTGACGCAGTGGGCATCGGTTTGGGATTCACGGTGTCGCTGGGCGCGCTGGGACTGGTCCGCGAGCTGCTGGGGCGGGGCAGCGTCACGCTTTATTCTCAGAGCGATTTTCGATTTCAGCTGCTCCCTGCGCAGGACGGGTATGTATTCAGGCTGGCGGTGGAGCCTGCCGGTGCATTTATTTTTCTGGGACTGCTGCTGTTTCTGATTAACCTTTATTCGCAACGAAACCGGGCGGGAGGGGCAACGTTATGATGGACTACGTTTTGCTTTTTATCGCCGCCGTTTTTGTGAACAACATCGTTTTGGCGCAGTTTCTGGGGATTTGTCCTTTTGTGGGCGTGTCCGGCAAAGTGAGCACGGCGCTGGGCATGTCGATGGCGGTGCTGTTCGTTACAACCATCTCTTCCATGGTGACCTGGATTGCTGTCAAATACGTGCTCATCCCCCTTGAAATTGAATATCTGCAGACGGCAGTCTTTATCTTGATTATCGCCACGCTGGTGCAGTTTGTGGAACTGTTTGTTCAAAAGGTGTCCCCGTCACTGTTTCGCACCCTTGGCATCTATCTGCCCCTCATCACCACCAATTGCGCGGTTTTGGGGGTGGCCATCATGAATATCCGAAATGAGTATGATTTCATTCACACGGTGGTGCATGCCTTTTCCACAGCCATTGGATTTGGCCTGTCCATGGTGATTTTTGCGGGTATTCGGGAGCGGCAGGCCCTTTGCAATATTCCTGCGCCGCTTCAGGGCACATCGCTGGCACTGATTACGGCGGGGATTCTGGCGCTGACGTTCACGGCATTCAAGGGGGTGATGTAATGGCCTCTTCCATTGCCATTGCGGCGGGCGTGATGGGGGCGCTGGGGGTCATTTGCGCAGTCTGTCTGGGCGTGGCCGGTCGGTTTCTGGCGGTGAAGCGTGATCCGCGGGTGCTTGAGATTGAAGCCATCTTTGGTGGGACCAATTGCGGCGCGTGCGGATTTCCCAGCTGCATGATGGCGGCAGAGGCGGTGGTCAGTGAAGATGCGGACATTGATGTGTGTGATCTGGGCGGCCGGGGAGCGATGGTGCAGGTGGCAAAAGTGATGGGGAAAAAACCCAAACGAATAAAGCGGGATGTGCCACCGCCTGTACCGTTAAAGCCCGATGAAATGCCGGTTATCGACGAGGTGGGCTGCATCCAGTGCGGACTGTGCGCGAGGGCGTGTAAGGACGGTGCGATTGTGGGCGAGCCAAAAACGTTGCCGGTCATTTCTCTCGACAAATGCACCCGCTGCGGGGCCTGTGTGCCGTCGTGTAAAAAGGGATTTGTACTGGTCAAAAAGGTGGGGGTGGCGTGAGAATGAGAGTGGGTGTCAAACATATTTTGATTCTGTGTGCCTGTATGCTTTTTGCGTCGTGCACCAAGCCCGACCTGGTTATTGAAAAGGACAACGCCCCAATGCCGTACCAGCGGATTGCCAAAGGCGAGGAAAACCCGGCGGATTACGGACCGGACGATGACGCGGTTATCGATGAGATACAGGGTAAATATCCCGCTGTGCCCTTCAGTCATTTCACCCATTCCTCCAACGCGGATGATGGGTATGGCATTGGTTGTCTGGTGTGTCACCACGATGTGGACAAGGCTGACGATGCCGGCACGCCCTGCGGAGATTGTCACGAGGCGGGCGAGAATCGAAACAATGCACTTAACGGCCCGGACGACAATCTGATTCTGTCAATGAAAGCAAAGACAATTACCCCTACGCCGTTTTCGCACTATTCCCACGCATCGTTTGATGAGGGCGGATATAAAATCAGCTGCGATCGCTGTCATCATGTAAAGGGAGATCTTTCCCCCTGCTCTGAATGTCACCGGGAACTGGCGGTTCGCGGCGCGGATGGCCAGACCGTGCCCAGACTGAAGCGGGCGTTTCATATGCAGTGTCGCGACTGTCACATCCTGTCCAAAAATAAAAAGGCGCCGGTCACCTGCGAGGGATGCCACCGGCCCATGACCTACGTTAAATCCGAGGACGTCCTGCCGCTCTCCCGCGCCTACCATGTGATGTGCATCAACTGTCACCAGCAGGTGAACGCCGCAGCCGGGAAGAAGGCGCCGATTGCCTGCGCCGGGTGCCATGTCCCCAAACATAAATGATGTGCCCTCGCCCGATAATCAGGGCAGTCGCAAAGTCGCAGGTGCATTTCCGTCGTCGCCTGGGTTCCTGTGGGCGCCGAGTGGATTTTCGCCTGCAGCTCAAGATTCTACACAAGTATTGCTTGACTTCCTGGGCGCACCGTCATTGCCGCGCAGGCGGCAATCCAGTTGTTTAAAGCAGGGCA
>JAFGWT010000521.1 GCA_016937015.1 Deltaproteobacteria bacterium
CAAGTCACCCATGCCCTGAAGTCCCCGCACATATGCCGCACCGAGCAGCTCATTGATTTCGGGCGTTTCGCCAAACCCTTCATAGGTTCGTCCCCAACGCTCATCCCGCGGCACCGACACGCTGGGCGCAAAGGTCAGGTGGATACCCACGCCGCGGCACTCCCGACCAGTGGCCTGTCCCACACGGGCGACCAGGTCGGCATCACGGGTGGCGCCCAGTCCGATGCCGTGGGGAAAGACGGTGGAACCGATGACTTTGGCGTTGCCGTGCACTGCATCAATACCGTACAGGATGGGAATGCCGCACCCATCCATGGCCCCCGTCTGCAGCGCATCAAGGGCGTTTGCCCAGCTATTCGGCTCGTTGGGACTCACCGGTTCCTCACCGCCGTTAAATACTGAGCCAAGACACATATCCCGAATCGAGGTGGTGGTCACGTCATCGAACTGCCCCTGCACCATCTGCCCCGCCTTCTCTGCCAGACTGAGACGCCCGAGAATTTCCTCCACCTGCTGCTCAACCAGCGCATCCGCGTCCCCATCCGTATCCGAATCCGTGTCCGCATCAGAATCAGCATCCGTATCCGTGTCGGTATCTCCGTCCGAATCCGTATCCGAATCCGTGTCCGAATCCGTATCGGTGTCCCCGTCCGTGTCGGAATCACTGTCTGCATCGGAATCACTGTCCGAATCGGTATCACTGTCAGAATCACTATCCCCGTCGCTGTCCGAATCAGAATCCCCATCCGAATCCGTGTCGGCATCTGAATCCGAATCCGTATCGGCATCACTATCCGTGTCCATGTCCCCGTCGCTGTCCGTATCACCGTCCGATGATGCATCGGTCTCATTGACATCACTCTGGGCATCGCCGGAGTCATGACTGCAAGCCATCCACATTGTCGAGAGAAAAATCAGAAGCCAGGTAACTGAAAATAAACGCATAAGAATCTCCTTTTCCAGGTATGTCCAGAAATCCTGAGCATCAATCTTATCATGGATACCGCGACGTTGATACCACATTCCCTGACCGGGCCTATTGCGCTGCAGCGTTTTTCGTAAAGGCCCATTTTGAACCCGTGTTGGTTCCTGGGGTATCTTTTTTCCTGTGCAATCTCAAGTGTTGCCACTATGCAGGCTTCCGACGTCGCAATTACCTCACAGGGAACACATCTGATTCGTGGATTCGATTGACGCCTCAGCTACTCCCAGGGGCATAGTCTGCAAACAGGTATGCGCGGGGAACTAGCTTCCCTGTGAAGAGTTGAGTAAAAAAAGCTGTAAAAGTGCACATCATTGCGAATGGTACAATGACGCGACTTCGATATAGGTGCTCAATCTGCCGGTAGAAGTGAGTGACAACCTGAACATTGAAGGAAATGTTATGACAAGAAATACTGCAAATTTAACAGGACTATTGATTGCCCTGTGTTTGAAGAACAGACTGGAGAGCAAATGCGTCAACTGCCTATATTACTGACTTTGTCATCAATAGTTTTCCTTTGCACAGGCTGTGTTAATGATCTTTGGGGAGGTCAAGAGTCCTGTCATCCATCGGCCAGAGGAAAATCCTGTGAGGATTATGGCGACCATTTGCAATATTGTTACTCAGACTATTTGCCCAACTGTAACGTGGTCGAATACTGCACCGATTATCCAACAGATGATGACACTGCCACTTCCAGCGAAAGCGCTGAGGCCGATATCGACACGGATTCCAGCACCTATTCTGATAATGATACCGATACAGCAACCGAAGGTACAGTGCCCAAAGGCAGAGTATGCAGGGAGGTGTGCGAAGGTAACTTGATTCCCTGTGAGGATCTCGAAAAAGAAGAGTGCAATAGCACACATCAATGTGATTGGTATGGCGATGCCCTTTAATGCAATCAGGGAAATGCCCCACAGACACAGACCGTCTACGGTTTAATCCGCTTATCCAGCGCGCCCACGGGGCAGGCGTCGATCAGGCCATGCAGTCGCCGCAGCTGTCTGGGAGGGGGCGGCCAAAGGCGGTGCCCACTTCGGTTGAAAATCCGCGGTGGCGATAACCGAGCAGGGTTTTGTTGACCACTTCGGCGCACATCTTAATGCAGATGCCGCACTTGATGCACTTGTTGCGGTCGTGAATGATCACGGGATGCCGCGTATCGTAATCCACCAACAGCTGATCGCGTTTTGTCCATCGCTGTGTCGTTTGTTATGCATTCAATGTGTTGTCCATGGCAAATCGTATTAAAAATATTTTGATCCAAAAAAAATATACATTGAAAAATAAAATCAAATACGATACAGAATGGATGCAAAATCGATACTGTATGTGGGAAATCGAGCTGTTTTAAGCGCTGAGAACAAGTCTTGTCGCTTTGATTTTTTGATTCTGTTTAGATGAGGAGGTCCCTGAATGAGTTATATCCCCCCCCCGAAACAATAAGACTGTCCCAACAGTCGCGTTTCTGCTGCTTCTATGCCTGTTGTTATCCGGCTGCAGCGATGAAACCAAAACCATGGCCATGACGTCAGCCAAAATGGGGCTGACAGCGGGTGCCCAGTCAATTCTTGATTTTGAAAATGCGTTGAATGACTGGACGACGCCCAACCCGAACAGTGTATTGAGTACCAGTTACAACGCCACGTCGGGTGTATTTTCGCTTGCTGTAACGCCCAACGGTTGGACAGAGCTGCACAGCCCACCCCTTTCAACACTTGGAAGCATGAAGAGCGCAGTGTCTCTGGATGTTTTTGTTCCCGAGGTCTTGAACTGGGGAGAACTTCGAATTGTTGTTCAAATTCCATCAAAAAACATCTGGTGGAGCGAATTGGGCTCTCAAGCGCTGGCCGATTTGCCTGTGGGGCAATTCACACATGTGGAATTTATGTTTCCGCCTGAAACCCTTGCCGCGTTGGAGAGCGAATATGATGATGCACGACTGATTGTAATTGTAAATGCGCCTGCGCTTTTTGCACCCTATCTTTTGGACAACATAGTTATGACCAACGATCCCATTCCTGAACCGGAACCCATTTCAACCGAAGGCGAAGTCGTAGAATTTTCGTTGAAAGCGCCAGGCATGGCACGGTTGCTCACGATTGCGTTGAATTCTCATACAACCATGAAAATTGGCGCCAATGTTCAGGTCGAATCACCGGAGCTGAATATGTCGACGGTTTCATCGCTGGGCGCAACAACCGTTCGCATGGCAGAGCCGGACACGCTTCTGGGAAATGTAATCACCGGCGGTAATGCCGATATTGGCGACAGAGTGCATCTGCTTGGATCGCTTATCGCAAAATCGGTAACCCTGGGGCAAAATGTACAGATTGATGGCGAAACTGTCACTGATGCGATGCTGCTGCCCATTTCGGAACTCGCGTTCAGAATTGAGTTTCCAACCACCAAAACTGAAACAACATGGCTGGAACCACTTCAGACCAAATCACTGACTCCAGGCGGCTATGGCATGGTTCGAGTTGGCCCCAATGCGACTCTGGCGCTCGAATCCGGCAAATATTACGTTGATACATTGAATCTCGACGATTCTTCAAATCTGGTTTTAAAACAAACAGACGGACCGATTATCGTTTATGCCAAAGAAATTGTTGCGGTTCGCAGTGCAATCACCACAACAACCGGTGAAGATGCCGAATGGGTGCTGGTGTATCTGGGCCAACAGGATCTCAATCTCGACAGAAACTTTACCGGCACTGTTGTCGCCCCCAACGCAAAAGTATCTCTGTTCGCAGGCACACACACCGGCGCGTTTTACGCCAACGCAATCAACGTGGAAGCCAATACTCATGTGATTCATCATATTAGCAATGCAGTGCTTACATCTTCTGGCGTTGATGTGGTGGAGTGTACTGGCCAGGTGGTAGGCCCTGAAAATGTGGAGACACATCAGGCTGATGTTGAATTCGGAAAAGCACAATTGAAATATTGTATGTCAACAGACATTGACGACTGCTACATGACTCTCGCAGCAAGAGCGCAAGTCGACCGCACTTCTGCCGCGCTTCAATTTGTAAACGAAGAAATGTCAGGACGTCAATATCTCGGTGTTGCACGTCATCGATCATTGCAGATGCGTCACGCACGTGAAGATCAATCCTGGGCATTAACCCTTTGTAACGACGCGGATGGCGATGGGGACTGGGTGAAAGACGATGTTGACATCTGTCCGGGGACAGTAGATCTCATGCCAGTAGATGACAACGGATGTCCGACAGAATTGCCCGATGCGCCAGATGATGATGCCGTAAGAGCAGGACTGGAAGAATATAACATTATTGTAGATAATGCATGTCGAGATGCCAACGTCCCGGGAATCAGTGCTCCGGGTGGCTTTTTTTGGACCAATAATCAGCAAAAGGTTTTTCTGGTTATATCAGAAGTAACCAATCAGCCGTACGGCTGCGTTATCTATTATCAATTCGAGATTCAGGGTGAAACCAGAGACGGTCAGAAGGCACATTTATTGGTAACGTTTAAAGACGAGGAGAAGTCATCGGACCTGGTTGACCTGGGGCGCCCAGTTCCCCATGGCCAGATTCAATTCATTGTCACAGATGCGGATACGGGAGACAAAGGTAAATTGGCCAACGATATCAAACCGTATCGAGGAACCTTCCGTGTACGTGCCGTCAATTCTGCCGGAGTTAGAGGACATTGGAGTCAATGGAAGACCATGAGTCAGAAGGACTGTCTGTCGTTGGGATTTCGATGCGCAAATTTTGATTGATTATTGGGAGTATTGTTATGTTAGAAAACACAAAGTTTTACAATAGATACAAATGGAAAATTATTGCTCTTTTTATCCTGGTCACAGTTGTTTTCGCTCAGCCCGCCGCAGCGCTGAATTTCAGGCACGGTCACAAGAGTATGATTGAAGACATTGTTGATATTTTTAAAGAATATGAGACCGAATTGGATATTAGCGAATTAGACCTTGACGATTACGACGAAGAGTCGTGGACAGAATTTGTAAGTCAGTTTAATGAAACCAGAAAGGATTTATCAGACCTTGCCTGTGACTACAAAATTCCTTTAGAATCGACGAAGAGATTATGTATTCCTGCTACATGCGTGTTCGCTTAAGAAGCTCACTTTCTGAAAATTAATTGAAAAAGGCCATCAGTTTTGCCAAAAAAGTTTTGCTACAAA
>JAFGWT010000056.1 GCA_016937015.1 Deltaproteobacteria bacterium
ATCCAAATGGCACCACATGCAACGGCATGTGCTGTGTCAAACCGCCATGGCCAACGGCTTTACCCGGATTGGCCAGGAGCTGGTGCGGGCCGGCGGCACCTCCCGATTTGTGCTGACCCGCGCCACTGTTCGTCGCACCGAATAAGTCACCACGCATCCCTCGTGGCCACAGGCTGTAAACCTGAACATCAACATCAAAGCAGTTTTGAAGAAACGGTCGAATTATTCGCTTTTACCGAGGACGGCTCTGTAAATTAAAGCGCCCAGAGCGCCGCCGATGAGTGGGGCCACCCAGAAAAGCCACAGCTGGGAGATGGCCCAGTCTCCCACAAACACGGCAACGCCGGTGCTGCGCGCCGGATTGACCGACGTGTTGGTGACCGGGATGCTGATGAGATGAATCAGCGTCAACCCCAGTCCAATAGCGATGGGCGCAAAGCCCGCGGGCGCTCTTTTATCTGTGGCGCCCATGATGATCAGCAGAAACATGGCCGTCATCACCACTTCACTGACCAGACAGGCAACAAGACTGTACCCCCCTGGCGAATGGGCGTCATACCCATTGGCGGCAAACCCGGCGCTCACATCGAAACCGGCCTTTCCGGTGGCAATCACAAACAGGACGCCGCCGGCGAGAATGGCCCCCACCACCTGCGCGCCAATGTAGGGGCCCAGTTCCTTTGCGGGAAATCGTCCCCCTGCCCACAATCCCACACTCACCGCCGGATTGAGGTGACAGCCGGATATGTGGCCGATGGCAAAGGCCATGGTCAGTACAGTCAATCCGAATGCCAGTGATACACCAAGCAGTCCAATGCCCACATCCGGAAATGCCGCGGCAAGCACTGCACTGCCACACCCGCCCAGCACCAGCCAAAATGTACCGAGCAACTCTGCAACCAGTTTTTTAGTCATTGATTCCTCCATTTTATCTGCAGCGCCATTGCCGCGCCGCGACCTGTATCGATACTAAAAAAAATCTGTGAGGATTGAATGTACGCTCATTATCAGAATACGCATTAAAAAGATGATTTTAAGCAAACGCGCTTCGAGGCCGGCACACGTCCCTGCCTGCAGATACAAACAGCATTCGAATTTCCAAAAGGGTCAGGATTTTTAAAAACCAAAATTTCTGATTTTCCTGCATTCTTTTTCTGTCTCGCCATTAACGTCGGGCAGGCGTTTTGCCAGGCCGGGATTGCTTTTGCGAAACTCCTCTATCTCTTTTTCAGAGGGTTCCAAAACATCATCTGATGTAACAATGGAGAGTGCAGTGGTTCTTTCGCATGTCACCTGATTCCATCTCGATTCGTCCGGATCATCATCATCGCTGGTATCAAATGTTTTCCATTCATAAAGCGAGACACTCAATAAAAAAACTCTGCCGGGCGTCTTACTCGGAACCCAGATAAATTTCGTTTTTGTTTCAGTGTCTTCTCCAGTGAACCCACATTCGTCAAATGTGGGAAATACCTTCCCGGTTATCGATTGCTGCTTTGCCAGATGATACACTTCCACCACTTTAACCGTCTTGCTACAGGCGATTCTGCTGTTAATTGTATCAACCTCATAATGAACCTCGAAAACAGGTACCTGCGAAGCCTTTTGGGGAAACACCACTTCCTGAGACATACTGCCAAACAACTTCATTCCGCCATCCCAATCCCTGAACGCAAGGCGATCTCGGCCGTTTTCATCCCGGACGATATGCAATGCGTAAACGGTCTCTGAATAAGGATCGCAATCAGCCCCGCCATTATCAATATCCTCATCACAGGGTACGGCGCCGTCATCCACCAGTGAGATGAATGCCATCATGAGGTGCTTTTTTTTCACCTCGAGAATCTCGGCGAGCATTTTTTTTGAAGGCAACGCTTTGAAGTCTTTGTACACGAAATCCTTCCTGTACGTTGCGAGCTCTTCTCGAAGGTTGATCATCTGGCCTTTTTTTTCTTTAAAGGCGCCAACAATGGTCTCAAGTGCGGGCGTTAGTGGAGACGGGCCACTGGTCAGTGTCTTTGAAACCCCGGGGGGGGATACGTTATGAGGGTATCCTGGAGCGAATTGAGCAATGAACGGTGTGATCAACGCTGCATAATCACGGGCGGATATACGCATGAATTGGTGCCCGATTCCGCCATCGGGGCCTATGTATGACTTTTGAGTTGCATCCCACACCCAGGTTGCCGAAGGCGTCATCATTTCGCCTTCTTTGGGCTTTGGTCCTTTTGGCTTTGGTCCAACGTGTATCTTCATGATATTGGGATTGTCTGTCGCTTCACTGCGCCATGTCCAGTCTACAGGATTCATGATAATTATGAGTGCGGGCTGCTGGGGCGCTTTGGTCATGGGAACTATCGTAAGTTGTCGATACCAGTCATTGTTTTTCCGTACCTTTGTATCATCAACTTTGTCCACCACTGTATCGTCGTTAACATCCTGAAAGATACCACCCGCCACATTTGCATTTTCGTATATCTTATGAAACTCCCCATTACTGTCAATAAGCGAGAAACCGGTTGAATAGAAGCTGCCATTTGGCAGTGGTTTTCTGTGAAACACCGCAAACAGAGGGGGGCCTTCAGGCTGGGGGCAGACAATGACATTCGCGATGGGATCGTATGGCAGGTCGTCTCTGAATTTGAAGCTTTCGCCTGCACGGTTGGCCAACTCAACGAATGCGTCCAAGCGATTTTCCAAACTCAGCAGCTGTCGAACAAGGTCGTTTGGGATTGCGGCGCTTTGGGCCATCCTGAGCGCAATGTCCTGCTGAAGCTGTGAAAAATTGACCGATTCCTCGTCAACAGGAGACGTTGTCGCCGCATCTGGGTTTACAACACCGTCTTCGACCAATTCTTCCTGATGTGGCGCACTTGGGGGCTTACTCTTTACCCGTGCATCATCAGTGATTTTATTGGCGCCGCAGCCAAATACGCAAAAAAAACTGAGAGCCCCCAATACCAGTCCTGGAAAAAAAATGGGTCGAAGGAAAGAGCGAAATTTATCGATGGCCTTTTTGCAGCTGTGAAAACCCATTTGTATCTGTTGTCCTTTTGCCGTTAATATTTGTTTCCTGCATAAGAGTGGTCATTTCGTCGATCAAAGCGATTAAGCACCGCGATAATCACTTCAGTAAATCTCGTAATGGAGCAGGCGACATTCGAGGGCGCCGTTCCATAAGGGATCGGCGGCTTTGAAGGATAGGCCGGTTTTCTGGGAAAGAAATTTGGAGCTGGTGATGACGTGTCCGGTAACGCCGCTGCCGCAGTTTTTCAGAGCGTCGCCCAGTTGCCGGTACACGTTGGTGAGTTGATTTATGTCCCCAAGCCGCTCCCCATAGGGTGGATTGGTCACCAGCATGCCGGATTCGATGGGCGGCATGTCTTTCACTGGCAGCTTTTTAAGGCGAATGATGTCATCGGTGCCCGACCCAATCACCGCGGTCTGGGCCCGGCGGATGGCGTCGTAACTGATGTCATACCCCACAATGGGGCACCCCTCCACTTCGATGATTTCGGAACGGGCATCGCCCAGCATATTGTTCCAGATGCGCATCTCGTAGGTGGGATGATTGATAAATGCAAAGCGACGGCCAAGCAGTCCAGGCGCACGATTCTGGGCCATCAGCGCCGCTTCCACCAGGATGGTGCCCGAGCCGCACATGGGATCCACCAACGCACCCTGCCCCTTGTAGCCACTCATAATCAGCATGGCCGCCGCCAGATTTTCCTTTA
>JAFGWT010000522.1 GCA_016937015.1 Deltaproteobacteria bacterium
AACCGGAACTCACAAATATGACCCGAGACTACGATGAATATTGACGGATACGCTCAGAATGGCCCGCTTAAGCGATCACGCATGTATCCGCATTAAACGATCTGCGAAAACCGAAAGCAGCGGCTATGAAATACTCAGTATATATTTGGAAGCTGTATATCCATAATTGCATCAACACACCTGGCGATAATGGGGTTGGTGACGATGTGCGGACTTGTGCGAGAGGGTCCATCGCCGTTTACAGGGTGAAGATGTCGGAGACTTCGTTGCGGCGGGCAACAAACAGGGGTTTGTCTTTGCCCACAATGCGCTGGTGGGTGCTCAGCGCCAGCTCGGCGGTATTGTTTTCGCCTGAGAGATGCGCAAGCACGGCCCATTTGAGTCGCTTATTAAACGCGGCCCGAAGCAGGGTGGCAGACTCCTCGTTGGAGATATGCCCCGATGGATCGGAGATGCGTTTTTTTAGGGGGTAGGGGTAGGGGCCAGTCATTAGCATGTGGGGGTCGTAGTTGCTCTCGAGGAAGACGCCGTCAAGGGTGCACAGTATTTCTTCGAGTCCATCAAAGGGATGACCGAGGTCCGTGAAAATACCAAGCCGCTTTTGCCGATATTCAACGACAAATGCCACGCCGTCCACGCCGTCGTGGGGGGTGGGAACTGTCTCCACCCGGATGTCCGCAATCGCGATGTCGTCGCCACTGTCGAAAAAATGGACGTGGCGCACGCGGCCCAGTCGATTCCTGCTGTTCAGCGCAAACCAGGTGGGCTGGGTCATGTACAGATCAAATCCGAACTTTCGATGAAAGACGCCGGCGCATCGGGTGTGGTCGCTGTGATCGTGCGAGATAAACAGTGCGCCATGAGAAGGAACCGTCAACTGATGGGTTGCGAACCGGCGTTGGGCCTCAATACCACTGATGCCGGCGTCAAAGAGCAAATGGGCGTCTCCCGCCTGCACATAAATACAGTTTCCATTGCTGCCGGACTGAAGCGCAAACGCGCGGAATGTGCCCGGGGCTGTGAACCGTTGCTGTGGGTTGCGGTCTGACATGTTATAGCTGAAATCGCTGAAGTTCCCGCGTCAGCGCTTCGGTCAGCGTGTTGATGGCGTCGTTGTTGAAGCTGGCGGTATCCAGTCTGGGCAGCCGAAGCAACGGGGCAGGTACTTCGCTGTGCAGACGGTCAACATGGCGCAACTGCTCCAGTCGCTGATCCCGTCGTATCAGCGCAGGCTGAGCCCATTGCGCTTCTTTCATCTTCTGCATCTCCGGACACCGGGAATCACAAAAATCCCCCGCGCCGTCGGGGAGCACGTCCAGCATTTTATTCACAACAATGGCGTAGAGGGGCAAGCCATGACGCCGTAACTCTGTGGTCAGTTCGATGGTTTCGTTGGTGGGCAGTTCTTCCGGCAGACAGACCGGCACAACGGCCGTCTTGCTGGCATCCTTGAGCAGCGCCACTCTTAGCAGCGCATCCTGACGCATCAGGCCCCCCTGCACACTTTCTGCAATGGCGTTGGGCAACCGCAGAATATCGAGACCATGACCGGTGGGTGGCGAATCAAACAATACCATGTCGTACCGCTCGTGTTTGGGGGCATCGGGGAGTGCGTGGTAGGTGGCTTTGCCCAGCATGGCCCACTCGCTCAGTCCCGGAACCGCATCCAGAAAACTGTTAACATACCGGTTGCTGAATACCAGTCGGTGCAGCAGTCTGTTTCGAATGATTTTCAGTGCATATTCTTCCCGGGCCGCAACCGGGTCAACGTTCAGCAGAAACAGTCCGGGCTCGATTTGATGAATCCCGCTTTGCTCGCGGTTTTCGAGAATATGGCGATAGCGACTGCCCGAATGCGCGAGGCAGATGAGCACTTTTTTGCCCTGGCGCGCAGCCCATTTTCCAATACAGAACGTGACCGTTGTTCTGCCCACGCCACCTTTGCCGGCGACAACAATAAAATTCTTATTCAGTAGCCGGTTCATTTTGAACCTTTGTGGAGGGTCGGTTATGAATTGCGGGAGAGGCCAGTGTGCCGGCCGCGAAGGAGACAAACTGGCTGGCGTCGCTTTCGGAAACCCCGGTCAGGCGAAATCGCCAGCCGGCGGTGGCAATGCTCACACTGGTTTGACCTCTTCCATTTGGAATCAGATGATTCAGGATGAGATCAATGGCGACGCCCGCGAGAATAACTCCGGCGCCCGCTAAAAACAGATATGGGTATCCGGCCCCAAGTCCATTGAGCAGCCAGTGGACACCGCAGAACAGTCCAACGGCGAGAAACCCGAATCCTACAACGAGGTGACTGATTCGCTGCCGCTTCTCAAACTGAACGGTACGAACCTGTGCCCCTGGGATGACTGTCTGGGTTTTTCGGAACTCGCGTCCCAGCAGACTGTATGTGGCGGTCACTGTCAGCAGTCCGCCGTCCAGGGTTGCCGTGGCCATGGCACGAAGCTGCAGCAGGTGCCTGGCGATTAGCGTCAGTGTGCCCAAAAAAATCGAAATGCCGGTCACTGTGAACAGGATGCGCAGGGGAGGCCAGAGGGGTTTTTTGCGAAGCTGGCCGTTTATATTGCGTTGGGTGTCAGTCATGTTTGTCATTCTACGATAAATCGATTCGGGCACCACTGCCCGATTTCTGTTCGCAGACCATACTTCAAATCGATGGATTGGTTAAGGTATTTTGCCGCTGTTTCCATCAATTCTGAAATGGAAAAAATTTTTCGAATACCAATGCGTCCATTTGTCGTGTTAAGTATCCGTTTCAAAAATGACATTGCCCGGAATGTGATATATGGTTAGCTTGTTGTGCAGAATGAAAGACGGACGGCAGCGCCGAAGAGCCATAATTTGCGTCACGTCATTATTTTAATGGTACGGCTTGTGACTTTGTACAGAAAGGAATGAAATGATGAGATTTCTGACTGCGGCTTTAGCATTGATTGCCATGATGGGATTAACCGCGTGTGGCGCCAATTACGTAAGAGGCGAAGAAGTGGATGGCCTCGATAATCTGGCGATGAGTACCGGACTCGACAAAAAGGATTTGGAGTCTCTGTTTGATAAAAACGTCGATTCTTTAATGAATTCGGCTGTCGTCGCCAAGTGGAAGGAAGCAGGCGAACCGCCCCTGGTGTCCATTTTCCCCATTGCCAACGAAACCAGCGAGCATATCAGGGATTCACTGGATGCGCTGTTGTCCAAAATGGAAACCAATCTGGTGAACAGCGGTGTGGTCCTGATGATAGACCACAGTCAGCAGGATACCCTGATTGCCGAGATTCGCAAACAGCAGGGCGGGGAGTTTGACCAGTCCAAATCCGCCGAAATCGGCAAGCAGCTGGGGGCAAAGTTTTTCATTACCGGAAAGGTTCACAGTTCATCTGAAAAAGTCGATGGCGAAAAGCGGGTGCAGTACTTTCTGTTCATGAAAGTGGTCGACATTGAAACCGGCGCCATCCGTTGGCAGAATGAAGCCGATTTGACTAAAGGACTGGTGAAATAGCCCGTTTCGACATGCCCGGCGCAGCGCAATGGTTGCGGGGGATGCCTCGCCCAGTGACGGGTGACTGGTTCCGGAATACAGTATGACAGATTTTAGACCAAACAGTGTTTTGTGTTGTATCGGGCTGGCGGCTATCGTTTCTGTTGGGTGTGCAGGATACGCGGGGCAGGTCGAAGGCATGCGCACAGCGTTGCAGGCGGGGGATAAATCCGGTGCGCTGAAGGAAATCAACAAAGCTTTGGCGCTTGATGACGACGATCAGTATCCGGTCGAAGTGGAAAGTGAAACATCGCTGCTTTTACTGGAGCGCGCCTCGGTGAAGCAGGCCTCGTTTATGTATCGGGAATCTGCAATTGACTACCGCATCGCTGATCAGAATGTTGAATTTCTCGACGTTAAGAACAATACGGTTGGCGAAATATCAAAGTGGATCTTTTCGGGAGATTCAGGGATTTATCGGGCGCCAGCCCATGAAAAACTGCTGTTGAATACCCTGAACATGCTGAATTATCTGGCGCTTTTTGACCTTGAATCAGCGCGGGTGGAGGCACGGCGGTTTGATTTGATGCAGCAGTATCTTGCTGACGGCAGCGATGAAAATCTGCGTTCGCTGGGGGTACTTGGGATTGGGGATTATCTGGCCGGGTTTACATACGAAATGTCGGGGCGATATGAGCAGGCGCTTCAGCATTACAGCGATGCGTTGAATGTGAACGCATATCCCTCACTCGACCGGGTTCTGCCTGAACTGGCCGCGTGCACCAGTTATCGCAACGACGATATTCAAAAGCGGCTGGACGCACTCGGCGCAGCGTCCGGGGAAGCGGCGGCGACGCCTGTGGGGGATACGGACACCGGTGGCAGTACAGCGGTTTCCACTGTCCCCATCTGCAGACATCCCGACCGGGAAACGGGGACGATTCTGGTTATCTCGTCTGTGGGGCTGGCGCCTCATAAATCGGCCGTCCGTCTTCCAATTGGTGCGGCAGTGGTTATTGCAGGGGCCTATCTGGCACCGAATGAGATGGCGCAGGCCAATGACTTCGCTGTCAAGGGACTCCTCAAATGGGTCAATTTTGCCGAGCTGGTGCAGTCACCCTCCCGCTACAGCGCGGTACAGGTGACTGTGGATGGCTCGGGAATACCCTCGGAGTACGGTGAAAATCTGTCCCAGGTGGTGAAGAATTCCTTCGATAAAACCAAAGGAAAGCTGGTTGCGGCGGCGATTGTGCGAATGATTGCCCGGGCGGCCACTGGCGCGGTGACCAATAAGGCAGTGTCTTCAGGTAGTGGCAGGGACGGTCTGGGGCTGCTGGCGCAGGTGCTGGTGGAGGGTGCAATGACGGTTGCGGATACCCCGGATACCCGTTGCTGGAATGCACTGCCCGCGTCGCTTTTTATTTCGCGAATAGAGGTGCCGGCCGGAACCCACCAGATCACGGTGCATTTTCATGGCGCGTCCGGTGTTAACAATGTGCAGCGGGAGATTACGGTACAGCCAGGCGGGTTCGCCGTCGTGCCCGTGCATCAGCTGAGATGATTGATTGCTTAAACACTCATTCAATTGGGAGGAAATCATGAAACGAATTAAAAATATCAATAAAATTGTAATTGGTGCGGCATTGTTGCTCGGCATATTTATGATGACCCGTCCGGCGATTGCCCTTGACGCCGCGTATTCCAGAAAAGGTCCGTTTACTGGCATCGGCTTTATTGGTGGCGGTGGGGTGCTCCTTGGTGATGAAAACGTGGGACTGGGCGATCTGGGTTTGAATCTGCAGCTGGGGCTGGGGGTAACCGAGAATCTGACGGTGTCTTTGAACGTCGATAATCGACTCCAGATAGGAAACAACGTTGTGCAGGGGATGATCATCCCTGGGCCTGAATTCTCAATATTCGTCGCGAAAAATCTCTATGTCAATTTCGGTGTGGGCCTCGCGATGGGACTAAAAACCGAGCCGCAAAATGACAATGCTATCGGTATGAACATGGGGGCATCCTTTGGGTACGAGCATTTTGTCAACACCAACATCGCCGCATACATTGGCATTGGGATGGATTACACCCTGCTGAGCGACGCCGATGATTTGCTGATGTTCGGCGTTCTTATGGGGATTCGCTATTACTAGACCTGAACGCGCATCAGATGATCGAATCCGTGCTCATCGTCCTACCGAAACATCTGGCTTTCCAGGCTGCCAGATTCCATCAACTTTACATTGTTTCGGTCTAAATGCCTGGGTGGACTGGGCGCATATCACTTTTAGGGCCGCTGAATCATTGGCGAGGCCTGACGTCTATTCGCATATGACCTTTTCCTGCATCAGCATCATTGTCGGCACGGTTAAACGCCAGGCGCAAAAAAGCCCCCCCTCCGGATGGATATCCTTAGCGGGAATCTCATTTGTTTTACTGCTGCTGGTGCCCGTCGGCGCTGCGGCAGCAGCAGTATCGGCCCCTCTGGATGAAAAGGAAATCAAGTCGCTGATTCCCATGCTCAAGGCTCATGACGCACTGGGGATCACGCGATTCGATGAAAAAGGGAGCCCCAGGGACGTCACAATGGCGGTTCGCATTGCTGCCAACCGGGATACCATTCTGAATATATTCCGGGATCCCGATAACTTTTATTTTGTCTCCACATTGTTTAAGGAAAATACTGTTCTGGACGAACACGAAAACGCGATGGTGTGGTCCTGGGCCTCCCGTCACAAAATACTCAGCGTGACCGGTCGCAATAGCCTGGTGATGTATCCACCCCGTCGAGTGGATGTGACCATCGAAGAGAGCAGCGTTGGCAAAGGCACATATACCTTTCAGTTTTACCCGGATGGTAAAGATCATACCATTATGATTTTTTCAGGATTTCTGGATGTCAATTCATCAGAATGGCTCATTCGCTTTCTGGTTGGCGACAATCCATCCATGAAGCAGGCGATGAATATTGCCATCGGTCTCGTGGTGCTCAAAGGCGTAAAGGACCTGGCAGAGCGAATGGAAAAAAAGAAGCCCAATCGTCCGCATCAGACTGGCGGAGAAAGCGGTGGCCCCCCCCGTTTGCTGTCTGATGAGGAGATGGCAACACTGAAGCCGTTGCTGACCAGGGGACAGATTTTCCTGTGTGATTCTCACAAAGGGGGGCGGCTTAGCCAGGTAAGTGTGGTTGATATTGCGGATACATCGGAGATGGCGTTTCGCCAGGCGGCGGCCAATCCACACAACTACGCAAAGTATATTGGCGCTATTTCGAATATCCAGGTGCAACAGGAATCAGCGGAAAAGACCACGTTCTCCTGGACAATCGGTCTCTCGATTTTTGGATTGAATTCGGTGAACGAGTTAAGCCCAACGAGTGATGGGGTTGCGCTGAATGCGGTTTCCGGTGACCTTGAGGGCGCAGTGTGGCGCTGGCAGACCGCCGCGCTGGGCAATCACAGAACCCTTGTGGCGTACCACGCCTTTGCCGATGTGGGAAAGATGTCGGCCATTTTGCAAACCACCGTGAAGCGGGAGCCCTATCTGGAACATGGGCTTGTGCTGGGCAGCAATATCGTTATGGTGAAGGCAATGAAAAAAATTGTGGAAAATACAGACAAGGGGAGCCACTGATTGGAATCGGCATGGCTGTATCATCACCTTGGCACGCTCGCGCAAATCGCCGGATTTTCCGCGTTGATACTGATTGGCATAATGTCACTGTACCGTAAACGCAAGAGCAAAAAGCTGAGTCGAAAGTCAGGCAATGGGGCGTCCAAAAAAGTACAGTGAGCGCAGTTGAACTGATGCGCTTTGTTTCCTTTACCTTGACTTTGAAGGCGGTTTCTCTAAAAAGATGATATGACGACAATTATTGAACACACAACGGAATACACATCGGAGTGTCCGTTGCAGGGGCTTACATTGCTGGTTTCGGACGACGAGATTCGGCTTCGGCAGATTATCGTGCTCATGGCCGAAGAGCTGGGGGCGCGGGTGATTGATGTGGACGCCAGCGAAAAGGCGATTGCGATTTATCAGGAAAAGCAAAACGAAATTGATCTCCTTATGCTGGACCTGCGCATGGCGGGTATGAGCGGTGAGTCAGCGTATCGCAAAATTAAGGAAATGAATCCCAACGCCAAAATCGCCCTATCCTCGGGAATTCGCCCTGATGATGAATTCATCGATGAGCTTGTCGCTGACGGATGTGCGTTTATCGAAAAGCCTTTCGATATGGATGGGTTGGCTGAGGTGCTTTGCAGGTTGGCCAATCGCGCGTATCACTGATGATTCGAGTTATGTTTATTTGCTTCCAACGATGCCGTTTAATCAGATTTTCCCCCAGATGAATCCGGCTTTTTGTCCTCGGCGTTGGCCGATTCAATGAATGAGTGGCTGTTTTCACGAATGCTGCTGCTTTCGGTGGGCGACGCGGGAATAATTGTGGGCACCAGGGTTTCCACAGCGATGGGCGGCCTGACTTCGGCCACATCGGGCTGGGTTGGGCTCTTTACAGTGGCGATGGCAACCGCTTTGACAGACGACTTAGGGGGACTGCTGTCCGATGAGGTGGTCATGCCGGAATCGGGAGATGCATTGTCGGTCAATGCATCTGCGGATGTTCTTTCATTCTCCCGCGATTCAATCCGTTCAGACAGTGCAACAGGTGTGACTTCTTCGGTCTGTGTTTCGGCTGAGTCGGTGGCATCTGTATCGCTTTTGCCTTCAATTGCGGTCCCGGCAGAGGTATTCTCTTTGGCTGTTTCCATCTTCTGAGATTCCTCTTCCTGCCACGGATATTTGATTCGTGCGTGATACATGCCCACCAGCGTATCGATGATCGTGTTGATGATATTTCGCAGGTCATGCATGGTCAGTCCGCTCTCATCAAACTGCCCCTGCGCCAGCTTGCCAAAAACGATGCGTTGCAGCAGCGTTTCGAATTTGGCTTTGTCGGGTTTTTCCACCGTGCGGGCGGCGGCCTCCATGGCATCAACGATCATCAGTACCGCGGTTTCCCGTGTGGTCGGTTTGTTCCCTGGATAAGAGAATTCGGCTTCGGTCAGTTTTTCCGGGTTGCCGTTTTTGAGGTTCTTGTACCAGAAATATTCAAGAATGGAGGTGCCGTGGTGACTGTATGCGAATTCAATAACATCTTCGGGAAGCCGCTCCTTGCGCAACAGCTTCACTCCTTCGATAACGTGGGCGAAAATGGCCCGGGCTGAATCGTATGGGGTCAACTCGTCGTGGGGATTCTTTTCCCCGCCCTGATTTTCAATGAAAAATTCAGGCCGAAGGCTTTTTCCCACGTCGTGAAAGTATGCGCCTACACGAAGCAGCATGGTATTGCCGCCGATTGCGTGCACCGCCGCTTCGCCCAGATTTGCCATGGCGCGACTGTGTTCCCAGGTGCTCGGCGCTCGGGACCGGATCTGTTTAAGCAATGGGTGATCGAGTTCCAGCAAATCAAACAGCCTGTGCCGCGGCACTTCGCCCACAAGGCGGCTAAAGACAGGCAGCAGCATCAGCGACAAAATGCCCGCCGCCACGCCGCCAATCACACCCGCCAGCCAGATTGACGTGAGTGGGTTGAGGTGATCGCCAATGTCTTCGTAAATGTCAAGGGTGCCGGCAAAGAGCAGCGTGGTCAGCGCCGTGGCGACAGTGGTGGCCAGCGCGGTTAATATGGTGGCTTTGGCAATGGCCATCACTCGGTGTCTGTAAATGTCGGCTGCAACGGCGGTGGACACGCCGGCCACAAGAAAAACAAAAAGGGACTGGATATTGAAATTGAGCAGGGACGACGCAACCAGTGAGGATGCCAGTGCAACACCGAATGACAGACGCCGACCCAGAAGCATGGCGGTCAGTAACGGAACCATGGCAATTGGCAGGATGGTGAAATTGAATGCGCTGTACAAAAGGATGGCTTTGGACAGCGTTGTGGCGAATAACAGAAGTCCAAACACGGAAATCTGCGATCGAAGCCAGCGTGCACGGCCAAGACCATCTTTGCTCATGTAATTACTGAGTAAAAATCCAATCATCAAAAAGAAAACAAACGATCCCAAAAGACGTGGGAGTCCGATAGGACGGCGAACATTCTCAAACGCGGTCACCAGACCGGCACACTCAGTCCCGGGTTCAACAATGGTTCCCCGTGCAACCTGGTCGGGGCATCCTGCAGAGGACGCGGGCAAATAATGAAATTCATTGCGCAGCAGGGTAATGCGAAAATACCCAGGTGGCAGCCTGAGAGTGACTGGCGCCGCCTTGCCCGTCTCGACCCGGGTACTCTCCTGCCACAGCTCCGCATACTGAATCATTGTGCATAGAGAAGAAAAAACGAGGGAAAGGAGAATTCGCGAAAAGACTCCGGTATAGATTCTGGCACTCAGGTTCTTCATTTCACTCGCTTTGTCGTTGACTGATGGGCAGTTGTCAACAGATTCCGTGGTTTTTACTATATATGGGAATTTATGATATCGTCAAAGATGATGATTGAGATTGAATAAAAAGGCAAGACCCTGTATCAAACTCGGGCGATTCAATTTTAATCGGATTGAAATTGCCAGGTTAAAACTGATTATTAGTTGATTTTGAGATGCCACTGTCGATTCAACCTTTGTTATTTTCTCTGTATTTTCTTTCTGTTTCCGGAAGCAGTTCCGATTATATTTGCAATAGATTTATTTTGCGGCAGAACAATGCAACCGAGCGAACACAGGTTGCGTCAGTTGCCCAGACCCCGGTCAATTCCCTGGCCGCCAAAGCCCAAAAACGTCGTCGCCGTGGCTGTGACAGGTCTGCCTCAGCTCAATACCGGAAAATGCGCAGAAATTGGCAGCAGGTGCCCAAAATAAAAAAGACGCAGTGGCGCAACGGCTACAGGGACATCACGATTTATTCGGTGAATCTGGGCGTCAGGGTGCGCGTCTTTCCATTTTTGCCCGATGGCACCCTGGATCCCGAGGCGGTTGTCGAGATTGAAAAAGCGTTTGCCGACAAACACACTAAGGCAACCGTTGCGGTTCATCCCAGGCTAATCAGGCTGCTATATAAACTTGCGGTTCGTTTTGATGCCCAGCAGGTCAATCTAATATCGGGATATCGCGAGTCTGCGGAGGACTCCGAAAGTCATCATGGCAATGGGACCGCCATGGACATTATGATCCCAGGCGTGTCGCTGCCCGCACTTGCCAAGGCGGCCCGTCGTCTCGGGCATGTGGGGGTGGGTTTTTATCCGGTAAGCGGTTTTATTCATGTGGATGTGCGGGAAAAGTCCTCATATTTCTGGGTAGATCCATCAGGGCCAGGAAAGCGTTCGTGTATTCGTCAAATCATGCCCGATGCCGGTCATAAATTCGATCGCCGCTGGAAGCCCTCAGATGACGAGCCAATACAGAAGACGGATAAAAAAGGCGTCCCGATTAATCCCGACAATGTGACGTCCGACGTAAAATCAGGCCCTGTGGTATCCCCGAACCCAAAAAACGACTAAAAAATATCAGTTTTTCGTGATAAGGAAGTGACATGAAACATCGTTTATGTATCCCCTGTCCATTTGCAGTGTCATGCATGCTGCTGGCTGTGTGTGTCTTTTCAGCATGTTTTTCAGCATGTAATGAAGAAATGGAGTCCCGTTCCTTTATCTCGAAATTTCGTATTTTGGGCGTTCAGGCCTCCCCCCCGGAAGCAGTTGTGGGCGATCGCATTGAGCTCCGGGGTGTATTTGCGCCAGTGGCCGGCGAAACGGCGAATGTGGCATTTGTGACAGTTGACACCCAGTGGATAGCCGGGTTGAGCAGCATCCTGCCTGACAATGTGGACCAGCTGTCACAGGCGGAGTTGCAGACACTGCTGACCAGTATGGCAGCGCAGGCGGGAATTGACAGCGCGGATGCAGCTGGGATGCTGGTTCCGCAATTTGCCGTGACGGTGTCGCCGGTGGATGCAGTCACCGGTGTCGCAGTGTTGCCCGCAGACAATGTCGTTGTCAGCCCCGCTTTGGTTGCGATGATGAAGCTGCTGGGGCAAACCGACGGATTGCCGGTGTATCTGCTTGCGTGCAGCAACGGTGTGATTGACGAGGCGGCGTTGCGCCAGAGTGCGGGCGCGCTGTCGAATGCCCAGCAGATTGGCGATCTGGAGGCGGCCTGTCAGGGACCGAATGCGTCCGCCCTGGCATCTTACAAAACGTTGAACATTCGCATCAATGACGAGAATGCCGTCAATGGTGATGACCTGAACACAAACCCTCAAATTACGGTATTTCTTTTTAATGATACCGTGCATCCACCCAATGCAACTCCCGGGGAAACGGGAAAGGTGGTGTGCGAGGGCGCGGACGGTTGCCGCGACCCTATAACACTGAGAGTGGCGGTCTCGAAGGATGATTTTCAATATTACGAGGGGTTTGAACGGCGCGAAAATGAGATGGAAAAAATGTTCGTGTCCTGGTTTGCCAATGGGGGTGAATTTTCCACTGACCGGATTCGGTCGGATGACGCGGGCGCAGCAGTGGAGGCAATGACCAATGGCAATGAGGCGTCGCTTGACGCCCTTCTGGCCAATCCCGCTCGCAAACACTGGTTCACGGTGGATTGGCGGCCGCCGGTGGAAGGGGGGCTGATTGATTTGTGGGTGGTGGTAAATGACCTTCGCGGCGGTGTTGGATATGCCCAATATCGCGTCAGTGCCGAGGCGCCAAATTATTAGATGGGGTCTGGAACGCGCTCAGAGCGCGGTATAACAGCGAAGATATATCGTCATGCTCGCGAAGATATATCGTCATGCCCGCGAAGGCG
>JAFGWT010000523.1 GCA_016937015.1 Deltaproteobacteria bacterium
AACCGGAACTCACAAATATGACCCGAGACTACGATGAATATTGACGGATACGCTCAGAATGGCCCGCTTAAGCGATCACGCATGTAGCAATCACATAGTATTAAAAACAAAGGATATTTCCCGTCGGCACTGCAGCATTGCTCTTTTAGAATCTGGATACCGCATTATCGACCACTCCCTGAATGGCACACGTATACAGGCGCAGGAAAACAACGGTATCGTGCCGTACAACACCATATGTGCCATCAGCTCCCTTCAACTTCACGTATATCACTCACAACCAACCGCGCCCAATCTGGACGAAAAAGAAATCAGAAAGGCCATCCTCTCACAACTCATTGAAGAGCTTCAGATCCATGAAGTTGGGGACAGGACTCCAAATCTCCAATACCGTGTTGAAAGTATTATTGAAAGACGATTACACGAGTACCAAATTGAATCGGAGCGACGACTGACACTTTGTCAGCTGATTCGAGATGAAGCCCTCGGACTTGGACCGCTCGAAGCACTGCTTGGAGATGATTCAATCAGCGAAATCATGGTTAATGCGCCGGATTCAATTTACATTGAAAAATCCGGTGTTCTAGAGAAAACAGCATTGTCATTTTCATCTGAAACCGCGGTGAGAACAACCATAGATCGCATCGTTGCGCCATTGGGCCGCCGCGTGGATGAAGCCTCACCAATGGTCGATGCCAGACTTGCAAATGGGTCGCGTGTCAATGCGGTGATACCTCCGCTCGCGCTGCGGGGCGCAACACTTACTATTCGCAAATTTTCACGACAAAACCTAACCACCGATGATCTCGTGTCGTTCGGTTCCATGACAAATGAAATGGCCGCGCTGCTTCAAGAGGCAGTAATTGCAAGGCAGAATATTATCATTTCCGGCGGCACCGGTTCAGGGAAAACGACACTCTTGAATGTGCTGTCGTCACATATCCCTGCAAAGGAACGAATTGTCACCCTCGAAGATGCAGCAGAGCTCCAACTGTCTCAGCCCCACGTGGTCTCTCTTGAATCGCGACCAGGAAACAGTGAAGGAAAGGGTGAAATCACAATTCGAGATTTGGTCAAAAACGCTCTGCGCATGCGTCCCGATCGCATTATTGTTGGAGAGTGTCGTGGGAGTGAAACCCTGGATATGCTGCAGGCCATGAACACTGGCCACGATGGGTCACTGACTACCACCCACGCCAACTCCCCAGTAGAAGCGATTGCGCGGCTGGAAACACTTACATTAATGGCAGGACTGGCGTTGCCTGTACGTGCAATTCGCGAGCAGATTTGCGGTGCTATCGATCTCATCGTTCAGCAAAAGCGGTTTCCGGATGGCGCACGCCGAATTACCGCCATTACAGAAGTCGGTGGGATGGATCGATTCGATAGAATTGAAACATTTGATTTGTGGCGATTTGTCGCTCACCGCAACGAAACTGACGCCAATCAGTCATTTCAATCCACAGGACGGATTCCCCAATTTCAACTCACCCAGAGGAAACCCATATGACAATATGCATTGCACTCGTTACTGCCGCTGCCAGTTTTGCCACTTTTACGTTGCTGGAAAAACAAGACACTGGGAAAAAACGCAAAAACATTTTGGCAACAGTTCTCGCACTTCATATGGCCTTTTTGGGGATGATGCTTCAACAGTTGCCACTTGTTGCATTAGCAGCGGCCATGCCCTTAACGCCTTTGATTATGCAAAAACGCAAAACCCTACAACGTCGACAAATGTTACACAGCCAGATGGACAACATGCTCGCAAATCTGGCCAATGCAGTGTCAGTTACCGGCAACCTGACAAATGCCATAGAAGATGTGGCATCCGGGGAACCGGAACCCATGCAAAGCGAAATGAGGCGGGTGCTGCACGAAATCCGTCTGGGCGTCCATGAAGACGAAGCGCTGCAGAAATTGGGTGAACGCAGCAACCTTCCTCTTTTTAGAACAGCCATCACCGCTATGATAGTTGGCAAACGTGCCGGAGGAAAGGTAGGGGACATACTTGCTGATACAGCTGCCAGTATTCGGGAACTCAAACGACTGGACGGTGTGCTGAAAACAAAGACCGCTGAAGCCCGCACTCAGGCATGGGTCATGGGGCTGATGCCGTTCTTTCTGTGTGGTGCGCTGCAACTCATCAATCCCGATTGGCTGACACCACTTTGGACGACGCCGTTTGGCTGGGTGCTGCTCTCAATCGCGTTGTGTCTGGAATTTTTCGCTGTGTTACTCATAAAAAAAATTCTGGCGGTGTCGCTATGACCACCACGCTTCCACTTGTATCCGTTTTGCTTCTAAGCATATCCGCCTATCTGATGGCTCTACAGATTGTCACAGCAGCGAAAGATTATCAGTTACCTGCCGGAGAACGCCAAACCAGCTATGAATGCATGTGCGCCCAATTCAAGCTTTACCCTTTGATACATCGCGTAATGTGGTTATGGACACGCGTCCTGTCTCCTTTAATTCCAACCGACACCATACAGCGTTACAATGACAAGCTACAGTCCGCCGGAGCTCCTGGTGGACTAAACGGTGCAGAATTTCTTTCCACCGCACCCCTGCTGGGCATCACGTTCTCAATTACTGGTGGTCTGCTTACGAGCATCATTGCAAACCAGTCACTCACTGGGGCTCTTGTCGGTGGTGTCCTCGGAACCGCACTTCCGTTTGCCAGACTGGACAATGTCATCGCTCAACGAAAAAGAGCCATCCTCACCGGGCTGCCGTACACGATTGACCTCATCGCATTGTGCATGCGTGCAGGGCAGACGTTTTACAGCGCCCTCACCACAGTGAACGCCGAAATGGCCGCCAATCATCCTCTTCGACTTGAGCTGGCTGGCATGGCCGCCAGAATCTCGCTGGGGGCATCAACCGCCGAGTCGCTTCAAACCCTCGCCCACCGGATTGACTGCCCTGAAGTCCTTCAGTTTGTTCAAAGCGTTATTCGGTCCCACCATAAAGGCAGCTCTCTTGCCGATATTTTCAGTATCCAGGCAAACATTATTCGCGTTCGACGTTCAGAAGCAGCGGAACAGACGGCCAGCCGTGCTGCTGTCGCGATGCTCGCGCCACTGATGCTTATTTTCCTTTCCGTTTTCGTTGTGCTTCTTGGACCTTTCGGCGTAAAGGCATTTTATGGCCAGCTGTTTTAATTGAACAACCTCTTTAAAATCGAATGAACCAATCATGTTTCATCTGGCCGCAGCAAAAAAAAAAGGCTTTGGATGTTTTAGAACGATGACTCTGGTATGATTCACACCCGTTGAACGTTTACCCAAATCCGATCGGAAAAAACATGGCAAAAAAAATCCTTCTGATATGCCCCCCTTTTCAGCACACCACGCTTTCGTCCATTGCAGTTGCCGGCATGGCCACATGGCTCCGGGAACACAAGGTGGATTGCGAGGAAGCATACCTGCATCTGGAGCTAATGCGCATCGTGGGCAAAAAAACCTATGACAACAGTGTTGAACGACGCAAGGGCAATGTGGCGGAGTTGCTGTTTGCCGAAGCCATGCATGGCGATTTGGCCGAGCCGTTCGCTTCGCAGTTGACCGAATTTTTCGGAGACATTGAGCACCGCCGCAACATCACAAAGCGATTCGGCGTTCAGTGCCTTCAGCGGATCACACTCTCAGGCGCCGACATCATAGGATTCAGCACATCGTATAATCAATTGTCTGCATCGCTTTTTTTAAGTGATCTTGTGAAAAGGAATACAACAGCAAAAGTGGTTCTCGGCGGTACCGCATGCACCGATGTCATGGGTGCTGCAATACTTAAGGCATATCCGTTTATCGATTACGTTGTCAGCGGCTTTGGTGAACAGCCTCTGCTGGATCTGTGCAACGGCCATTCGCCGACGCAAAAACTGATTGAAGCCCCACTTCCACCGGAACTTACAACAATGAGCCTTCCAGACTTCCGTCACTTTCGCCGGGAAGCCGAACAGTACGGCATGGATACCAGTAGCGAAGTCAATATTCAGTATCAGAGCTCCCGGGGTTGCTGGTGGGGCCAGAAGCGTCATTGCACCTTCTGCGGCATCCACCGCTCCCATTTATCATACGAGGCCAAACCAGTTGACATGGTCGTGGGCGACATTCGCACCCTGCACGAACGGTACGGACAGCCAATCATGACTACAGACGCTGTGCTTTCGCTTGATCATCTGCGTCACGCCATTCCGCAACTGGCCAGATTCTATCATAAACCCTGGCTATTCTACGAACTGAAAGTAAATCTGACTGAGCCCGACATCACCGCGTTGGCCAACGCACGCGTGATAGTACAGATGGGCATTGAGACGCTCAGCACAAGACTGATGAAGGCCATGCAAAAAGGCGCATCAGCCATCCGAGCAATCGCCGCTCTGAAATGGTCCCGAGAACGGCATCTGGATGTCCGTTGGAATCTGCTTTACAAAATTCCACAGGAAACGGTCGCTGACTACCGCGAGCAGATAGGCATTATGAAAAAAATACCCCATCTGCAACCGCCACGGATTCTTGGACCGGTCCACATTGACCGGTTCAGCCCCTATTTTGATAACTATCGGGATTTCGGTTGGACTCAAATTCATCCCGCCCCGGAATATCGCGCTGCACATCCCCATATTGACGACAAGACACTTTTTGATTTGGCGTATCATTTTGAAGGCGAGGGCAATAACCGGGAAGAGGGTTACTGGGATGATCTGGAAGCCGCATTTAATGAATGGCATCAGCTGCACAAGGCCGGAGATGGCCTGTTCCTGTCCCCCATGGCTGGACTTCATCGTATTGATGGCGGTGAGGAAACGTTCATTCCCCTCACCAGTGATGAAGAAGCCATCATCGGCGCAACCCACCAAATCACACCCGTAAAAACACTTATCGAACAACTGGGCTGCACAGCCGACACCATCCGGCATCTGGTTAATCAGAACCTGCTCTTTCAGGAAAACAAACGCGTCGTTAATCTGGCGGTTCGTACGGAATTGCCTGACTGAATTCCAATTGGAAAACGCTGAAGCAAATAAGTGAGAAGAGTCTTTTCCGGAAGGCATCCTCAGGCCGGCAGGGATTCGTCACCAGACAATGCCATCCGGGTTCTCACTGCGTCCTTAACCAGTTCGCTCGGGTCATTCCTGAATCGGGCGAGCACATCTGCATTATCAATATTTTCGATTGCCGCTTTTTTTACAAATGGATCCATTTCAGTCTCGGCAATGGAACTGAGCAGCTGAACGTCGTCAATATTTTCCACCGCCGCCACTCGCACCCAGCGGATGCTGTCACCGCGGGCAACGCTATCAAGCCATTCGGCGTCGTGAATCTGCCGCACAGCTGCTTCCTTTATCCATTCACTCTGTGCCGCCTCAAAAATTTGCTTCAATGCATCTTCATCTTCCACGTGGGCGAGAGCGGCAATCCGAATATCGTCGGGCGCATCACTTCGGGCCACTTTTTCGTACAGTGTTTCGTTTTCCATTCTACGAAGCGCTGCCCAGCGTACTATTGGATTGGGTTCCCTGCATGCGATGTCGCATAAAACATTGTCGTCCTCGATGCGATCCACCGCCACCAAACGCGTGTCCCATGGTCTGTCTGATACAGCGATGCGCCGAAGCAATTGCGGTTCCCACAGCGTGGACATATCAATACGGTTCAACGCTGTTTCGCGAATCTCCCCATCGTCATCGTTCAATGCCACAGATATTAAATGCTTCTGTGTGGTCAATTCGTTGACCGCTGCCAATCGCGTATCGCGGTCTTTATCTTTCCACGCCGGTTTCAGCCAATCTTTTAGTCCCATTAGCAAACTCCTAATAAGCTGTTATACTCACTTTAAGAAACGATGTAACCGCATTCCCGGATACACTGAAAACTTTTCACATCGACAAACGTCTTAAAAAGTAATGAAGAGCGAAAATAAACTATTACGAATACCTCAGATTAGGCGGTCTGGACGAATCAGTATATATCACTTTATCATTCCAGTTGGGGTAATTGTCATGCTACTGCTGCCAGGTGCTGTTGCGCTGGCTGCTGAATCAGCCCCTGACACACATGCCCTGCTGTCGCGCATCGCTGCGGATACCGCAGTGGGGAAACCACTGGTTGCAACTGTATATGTGGCACTGTGCGATAATGATTCACAGGGCATCATTCCCGTTAAAAATCCCAGTATCTGTAACGGAGATGACCCGGAGCGCAATATATACTGGACGGGTAACGGTATCGCCGGCTACCTGAAATCCCACGGTTGGAAACGAGTTAAGTCAAACAGCAATGGCCACGGCATAAACGGCGACAGCATAATCATCCGCCAGGATGTCTGGCAAAAACGCGTTTTTGCGGGACAGGGGCTGCGTCAAAACGGCGCTCCCCGCTCGTTCAATGCGTATGTCGTGGCCAAAGCATACCGCGGCAGCCGAATCCATGACGCCATGAAACATTATTTCGAAGCTATCCACTTTGACTCTGCTGAAAATATTGAACTACCCGACGGCAAAGACATCGCAGCTGCAGGACAAAGCCATATTGTGGGGTATATTGGCCACGATTATTTAATGGATGCGCCCTCTGGAACCGCGGCTTTTATGGACCTGACAAGCGCCCGCCACCACCGAACATCTGTTCTGTCAAAAGGTACATTTGCACTTGCCTGCATAAGTAACGAGTACGTTCGACCATTTGTCTCTTATTCAAATGTTTATATACTCGCAATGAACAACTTTCTCACCTATCCCAGCGCGTGGACAGTCGGCGGCATCATTGACGGCATTGCCGCTGGCGGAAGTGGAAAAACTATTTACCGAAGTGCTGCCACCCAGTTTTCCAGGGGACAAAAATGCGGCATGAAATGGGCGCTCAAGGCATTTTCTTTTGGGCCACAAGACTGAACCGAAACCTGTTTTGCGCAGTTGTCTGAAAATAAATTTATATCTCTTACATCAAATACATAAAACTGGCTTTGAAATGTATATTTTTTATCAATAATACAAACATTTATACTCAAAATTGCGCACACAACAACGGGTTCATCTGCCTAAGTCACTGTTATAATTAGATTTCTATCACACTGTAATTGGAACAACTTCCACAGTTCCTCCTATCTAAAAGATGGCCCTCGTTTCAGGCACATTGAAACTTAACTCTCAACGATTTAGTGACCGCGATTTCCAGGCACCGGATCCGACTATTCTTTAAAAAATACAACGTTAGGAGATTAACATGGTTCATTTTACGACAAATTTCAATGGTTTAACTCCCTGGTTCGCTGCATTGCTGTTATTGGGTGGATGCGGCGATACCATTATTTATCAGTCATCAGAAGACACCGCTGAAAAAATTACTGATGATGACAACAGCGATTTGCCCCACGATGACGAAGACGTGTCGGACGACAGCGCAAACGATAACAATTCCAATAAAAACAATTCCGACCACGATAATTCCGCCGATGATAATTTCGATGACGGTAATACCGCTGACGAAAAATCCGAAGAAGAAATAATTAAAGACAACGCAAAAGTATATAAAGACGGCAGTTGCGCGTACACCTGTGCATGGGATGAACGACACTGCACCGATGACCTGGTCGGTGTGGTGGTTGAGGGATCCTGTATCGAAGCACGCCAGGCCTGCTGCGTCACCCCTGGGGAAGAGCCGCATCGGCAATGTCTGGGCACCTGTAAAATGGAATGGGAACAATGTGATGAAGGGGCCAGCATTGTGGAAGGCAATTGCTCTGGTCAGCAAACAATCTGCTGTGAAACGGGTTCCGAAGAAGCATCGGACGATTACGGTATTGTGGACAATTCAACAAAGGACGACAACAGCGACAACAGCGACGACAACAACACCAACAACAGCGACAACAGTGATGATTCCAATGACAACAGCGACGAGGGCCCCATTGAAGTTACCGACAATGATTACGATCTTGAGACAACATGGGAAGACGTACTCTATACAGATATGACCGTGGCGGAAGTTGAGGAGGATTCAATTGTGAAGTTGAGCACAGCGGGTCAGTACCGTGTTGATGAAGATGGAAACATCACTGACGGCGGCAGCATGTTCAATGTTCGTTGCGGCAACTGGTTTGGCCTTGAAGGTCAGCACGAACCACCGGACGCGGCGAACAACCCTGGCGGCGCTCCTCTGGAGCTGTACATTGGGAATATGTGGTGGAATGATTCCGGCCGCACCATCCAGACGACGATGACCGAAATCAAGGAGCTGGGCATCAATATGATTCGTTTCCCCATCGCCCCGCAAACCCTTGATCCCACAGACCCGCAGGGCATCGGCCACGCCCAGGAAGGTGGCCCCCTGAAAAACGCCAAATCCGAAATGCAGGAGAATTCCCGCCAGGCCATGGAAGATTTCATCAAACTGGCCGATGAAAACGATCTGAAAGTTCTGGTTGATATCCACTCCTGTTCCAACTATGTGGGCTGGCGCGCCGGCCGTCTTGACGCAGCGCCCCCGTACGTGGATGCGGAGCGGGAGGACTATGTCTATACCCGCGAAGATCACACATGCGCCAGCGGCCCCGAAGAATACAACGAATCCAAATGGCTCGCCAACATTAAGGATATCGCCGGATTGTCAGAGAGTCTGGGGGTTGACAATATCATCGGCATCGACATTTTCAATGAGCCCTGGGACTACACCTGGGCCGAATGGAAAACACTGGCGGAAAAGGCCTTTGAAGCCATTGATTCTGTGAATCCAGACATTCTGATTTTCGTTGAAGGTATTGGTTCCAACACTTCAGATGAAACAAAAATCCCTCACGGCGCCGATGAAACCAACCCCAACTGGGGAGAAAATTTCTACAACTTCAAGGATGAACCGTTGAACATCCCCAAAGAGCGTCTCGTACTCTCGCCTCATACCTATGGTCCGTCGGTCTTTGTACAGAAACAGTTTGTTGCGGGCAGCGTGTGTCAGGGGATGGAGGGAGACGAAGCCGGAGAAAACGATTGCCCCGTTGAGATTGTCCCTGAACGCCTTTACCCCGGCTGGGAAGAACACTTTGGTTATCTGCGCAGCCAGGGATATGCCATGGTTATTGGCGAATTTGGCGGCAATATTGATTGGCCGTCCAACACCCGGCCAGCGGAACAGACACTATGGAGTCACATCACCTCAAAAGTTGATTTAGATTGGCAAAATACATTTGTGGATTACATGATTGAGAAAAACATTCAGGCCTGCTACTGGGCCATCAACCCCGAGTCCGGTGACACCGGTGGGCTGTACACCACCCCGTACCGCGCAGGCACCAACGAAGATGCATGGGGCACATGGGGGGCTTTTGACAGCACAAAAACCTCGATGATTCAGCGCTATTGGCAGGGTCTGGAATCAAAATAGACAGATAGCATCGTTTCTCCCACCCCGGTCAGCATCGACCTGTTGCGGCAGTCCGCCACTTCAATCCCCGCTGCAGATTTTAATGAATCGCCGTACCATTCGATTAAACACCGTTCACGAGCGTGCCGAACAGGGGTTCCATGGCCTGATGCCGCCCCTTTTGATCACTTGATATACACTGCAAATAGAGTAATGTACGCAATACTGACCGCAAATGCAGTACTTCGCGTGTCTGGGCACAACGAAAAAAGAGAGGACCACAGTGATAAAAGCGTATTTCCTTGCCATATGGTTGTTGGCGACAGGGGCCATGCTTCTGAGTTGCTCACAGGAAGGCAACAACAATGCTGAATCAAACAGTGACACGGATACCGACACCGATTCTGACTCGGATTCTGACACTGACTCGGATTCTGACACTGACTCGGATTCTGACACTGATACCGATACCGATACCGATACCGATACCGATACCGATACTGATACCGACACCGATACCGACACTGATACCGACACTGATACCGATACCGATACCGATACCGATACCGACACTGATACCGACGCTGATACCGACACCGATACCGACACTGATGCCGACACTGATACCGATACCGATACCGATACCGATTCTGATACGGACACCGACACCGACTCCGACTCCGACTCCGATACGGATGCCGATCCCACGGAAGCGCTGGTGGACGAATACATTCTCGGCGCGGATATTTCATTTATCGACGAGCGGGAATACTGGAATGTACAGTACTGGGATGGGGGCGTGAACCAGGATATGTTCCATATTTTAAAGAATCATGGGTTCAACTGGATTAGACTCAGACTTTTTGTCGATCCCACCGCTGTCATTCCAGGCGAGGACGAATCGCCATACTCCGATCTTGGGTTTTGCGATTTGTCCCACACGCTTGGGATGGCCAAACGCGTAAAGGAAAACGGTTTTAAATTCTTGCTCGATTTTCATTACAGCGACACGTGGGCAGATCCCGGCAAGCAATATAAACCGGTCTCATGGGAGGGGCTTTCATTTGAACAACTGGTCGAAAAAGTGCGCACGTACACACGCGAAACCCTGGAAGCATTTGACGCGCAGGGCACACTCCCCGAAATGGTGCAGGTAGGCAATGAAACCGTTGGTGGCATGATATGGCCAGACGGCAGCTATCAGAATATGGATAACTTCGCGGCACTGATGAATGCCGGTATTGATGGGGTTTACGATGTGGATCCGCATATTGCGATCATGGCGCACACCATATCCGAAAACTCTCCATCCGGCTGGCTTTCCAATTTGCAATCCCACGGTGTCAATCGGATTGACATATTGGGACTGTCCTACTACTCCGAGTATCATGGTGCGCCCGATGTTCTTCGAAACATACTGACCGAGGTTCAGGCAAATCACGACACCAAAGTCATTGTTGTGGAATATGCCGACAATCATCGCACGGTCAATGACGTCGTGTATGGCCTGTCCAATCAACAAGGAATTGGTAGCTTTGTGTGGGAGCCGGCAGACTGGATGGAAGTGCTGCTGGACTGGGTGGATGGTCAAGGGCGCGTCACCAACGACAGAATCGATTTGTATCCGCAGATGAAGCAGGATTTTGAACAGTTCACTCCTTTTACCCCGGTCCGCTGACGTTTTTAGTCGCAGCTGTTCCATTCACGCTTTTGCACAAAAACCGCACGCACAAAATTGCAATCATGCTATCCTCTACACTCGCGTTACAGCGATTCGCAACCGTGTGCGACAGAAAGGAAAACAAAGGCTCATCAATGAAATATCTATGGATAATCATTATGTTCCTGTTGCTCACATCCGGATGCAGCGGCGGGACAGAAAATAACGATACAGAGTCAGATTCCGGTTCAGACAGCAATTCGAATTCTGATTCCGATTCTGATTCTGATACCGACTCTGATTCGGACACAGATTCTGATTCTGACACAGATTCTGATTCTGACTCTGATACCGATTCTGATGCGGACACCGACACCGATTCCGACTCTGACACCGATTCTGATTCGGACACAGATTCTGATTCGGACATGGATACCGACACTGACACCGATTCTAATTCAGACACGGATACCGACACTGACACCGATTCTGATTCGGACATGGATACCGACACTGACACTGATTCGGACACTGACACTGATTCTGACACGGAATCCGGCACACGCGATACCGAAAGTGACACACATAACAGCACCGATACCGAGGATTCAACCAATACCGCCGAAATTCATTATTTAGGTCGTTTCGACCATCGCGAACCGGACAGCCCCGGATGCGCCTGGTCCAACTGCGGTGTAGGCACGCGTTTCGAAGGGGACGCTCTCGACATCAACCTTTCCGGCGCCGGCGGCATTTCATTTCAGGTGGTACTCGATGGAGAACCAACCTCGACGATTATCACAGAAGGAGGGGAATGGAACAGCGATCCCACCGTTCGCGCCTATCGTCTTGCAGAAAATGTAACTTCCGGTCCGCACGACGTGCAGATTTATCGCAATCCTGAGGCGATGTTCCGCGTGGTCAAATTCCATGGTTTCGAAGTTACTAACGGAAACATCGTGTCCTCCCCGCCACCGTTCACCCGCAAAATCGAAATCATTGGGGACTCAATTTCCGCTGGATACGGCAATGGCGGCTGCCCGTTTAATGCGGCCACCGAGTTTGGCGCCGCCGCATATGGCGCGCTTGCCGCAAGGGAACTGGACGCGGTTGCCCATGTGGAAGCCTGGTCCGGCAGAGGTATGAGCGTCAACCTCGATGGCTCCACCGACGGCATCGTTCCTGAACTTTACAATTACGCATTACCCGACGATGACCAGACAGACTGGGAGTACAGCGAATTCATCCCGGACGCGATTGTGATTAACCTGGGCACCAACGATTTTAATGGCGGAGTAAACCGCGACAACTTCATCGATGACTATGTGGCATTTGTGACCCGCCTGCGCGGGTACTACCCCGATGCATATATTCTCTGCGCCGTCAACGATGCGGGCAGTACGTTCGGTGACGAAATCGACGAGGTGATTGCCACCCTTGGGGATGTTAATGTGGCCAAAATCAATTTGAACGCCCCCAACTGGAGCGGTTGTTCCGGTCACCCGGATCTCATTGCCCATCAGGCCATGGCCGATACCCTTGTTGACCGTTTAAAAGACGAACTTGGCTGGTAAAATAACTCAGACCGGAACTTCGTCGAGAAGGCGGTAAAATGCGCCACGACTGGTGGCTTCCCCAAGTCGTTTCCGAAAAGCCGCAGCGCCGTCAAATCCTTTCAGATACCAGCAGGCGTGCTTACGCATTTCGGTGACTGCCCGCTGCTCTCCGCCCCAGGCCACATATAAATCGAGGTGTCTTCGGCACGTCGCTACCCGGCTGGCCAAATCCGGCCTCTGCCCAGTGCCCGCAATCTCGCTGAAAATCCAGGGATTGCCTTTGGCGCCCTGCCCTACCGCCACACCGGCACAACCGCTTTGACGCATCATTTCCGTCGCGTCCGCCAAAGACTGAATACCACCATTGCCAATCACCGGCACGTTCACAGCTTCCACAATTTGTTTCAGATAATCGCAGTCAACTGGACCGCTGTGCCCCTGTTCCCTGGTTCGCGCGTGAATCGTGATGAGCTCTGCACCGTTTTTTTCGAGAATCTGCGCGATTTCAACACCATTCTTTTCATCCCGTCCATACCCAAGGCGCGTTTTGGCAGTCACCGGAATATCGACCGCCGCCACCACTCGGCGGGTAATTTCGCCCAATAATTCGGGGTCACGCATCAACGCAACACCGCATCCCGATCCGTTTTTAATCACTTTTCGCGCCGGGCAGCCAAAATTCAAATCAATAATGTCCGCGCCTTCCCGCGCTACAATTCTCGCCGCATCCGCCATCACATCCGGTTCCCGACCATAGAGCTGAACCACATGGGGATGTTCGCCAACATAGCGATCCATCAACGCCAGCGTTTTTTGGCCCCGCTTTTTGTGCCGGTTTTTGTCCTTCTCATCAAAGTACACCACCGCGTGACAGCTAATCAGCTCCGTCACGCAATAGAGGGCGCCCAATTCCTGACACAGTTGTCGAAACGGCGGATTGGTAATACCTGCCATTGGCGCAAGCACAGCGCCCCGTCCAAACTCGTAGCTTCCGATTCTGAATGCGTTGGTCATGAAAAAATGCGGTGCGATGACCTCGGTTGGGGTTAATGTCTTCTGTGAGGATTGTCTATTTTAAGTTTTTTCATTTTTCGCCATAGGGTTGTTGGTGACAGCCCCAGTGCCTCTGCTGCCCGGTCCGTACTTTCGTAGTTGACCAGTGCAGCGCGAATGGCCTGCTTTTCAGCAACGGAAACGATCGCATCCAGCGTTTGCGGACCGTCTTCCCGGGACATATCCGGTAACAAATCCTCAATCTGAATTTCGTCACCTTCCATAGTCAGGGCGACCCCCTGCTCAATCATGTTCTCCAGTTCACGCACATTCCCCGGAAATTCATACGTGGTCAATCGCTCCATTACCCCTTTGGCCAAACGAACGGAACGGGCCATCTTAACTGAGAATTTCTTAAGAAAATGTTCCACCAGGACGGGAATATCCTCCGGGCGCTCTCTGAGTTTCGGCAGCATAAAACGAACCACGTTCAACCGATAATACAGGTCTTCGCGGAATGTTTTCTGGCGAATGGCTTCCAGCAAATCCTGATTGGTGGCCGCTATGATTCGGACATCCACCGGAATGGCCTTGTTATCGCCAATCCGTCTGATTTCCCTTTCCTGAACGGCCCGAAGCAATTTGGCCTGCAACGATGGTGTGGTTTCCGCGATTTCGTCAAAAAAGAATGTCCCGCCGCTGGCTTCTTCAAACAGGCCCTTGCGAGTACTGACTGCACCGGTAAACGCACCTTTCACATGACCAAACAGTTCGCTTTCAAGCAGCGTCTCACTGATGGCGGCACAGTTCACCGGAACAAATGGTCTGTCTGAACGTTTGGAATTGACATGCACAGCTTTGGCAATCAGCTCTTTTCCTGTTCCACTGTCGCCGGTAATCAGAACAGTGGTATCCGTTGGCGCGATTTTGATGATTCGGGCGAGGATGTCGCGAATCGGACGAGATCTTCCCACTATGTTTTCAAAACCGTAGCGTTCCTTGAACTCCTGGGTCAAAAGTGAGAATTCGCCGGAAAGCCAGCGGCGCTCAAGCGCCTTATCCACCTTGATAAACAGTTCATCTTCAGAAAACGGTTTCTGGATATAATCCCAGGCGCCCAGCCGCATCGCTTCAACGGCTGTCTCAATGGTGCCATATGCGGTCATAACGATGATCTCTGTCAGGGGAGAAACCTCGCGCACGTGGCGCAGTACATCGATGCCGTCCACCTTACCCATTCGCAGGTCTGTTATAACCAAATCGTAACTTTCGTCGTCGACTGCGTCGCAGGCATCCTGGCCATCTCGGGCCTCCGCCACATCGTGACCGGCGCTGCGAAGCATAATAGACAGCGTCGCTCGCATGTTCTTTTGATCGTCAACTACAAGAATGTGCGCCAAAGTGCACTCCTTTTCCAAACGTTCCTAAAATTCCCGGATAATTGGGAATACTATACAGAATGCCATTTATCCTAACAACCGCGAAAACCAAAATAAAGTGAAAATGCAGTATTTATAAAATAATAACCGCAATATCCACGAACTCCAGAAGATGATTTATTTCCAAAAAAATTGGCTCACTTTTCAATAAACGCACGAAACAAAAAAGCGTTAAGAGGTTGCTTGACACAATTTTCTACGTGCTTACATTAGGGCCACCTTTGGGGACGACAATTCTGTAATATATACAGATTATTCAGATAAGAACTAGGTAAGGAAGCATACGAATACTCGTATAAGGAGGCTATCATCATGGGAAAGACAATTGGTATTGACCTGGGAACCACCAACAGCTGTGTTGCCGTTATCGAAGGAAATGAACCGGTCGTTATCACGAACGAGGAAGGCGGTCGCACCACTCCGTCAGTTGTTGCATGGGATGAAAAGGGTGAGACACTGGTTGGCCAGGTGGCCAAGCGCCAGGCGATCACCAACCCAGAGAATACCATCTTTTCCATAAAGCGTTTCATGGGGCGAAAATACGACGAGGTCTCCGAGGAAGCAAAGATGGTACCCTACAATATTGCCAAAAGCTCAAATGGGGATGTGATCGTAAAATCCCGGTCAAAGGATTTTGCGCCACCGGAAATCTCGGCCCGGGTTCTGATGAAACTGAAAAAAGCAGCCGAGGATTACCTTGGAACCGAGGTTACCGACGCGGTTATTACCGTTCCAGCATATTTCAACGATTCGCAGCGTCAGGCCACCAAGGATGCGGGAAGAATTGCCGGTTTGGATGTTAAGCGAATTGTAAATGAACCCACTGCGGCTGCGTTGGCATACGGCCTCGACAAAAAATCGGAAGAAGTGATTGCCGTATACGACTTTGGCGGCGGCACATTTGATATTTCCATTCTCGAAGTTGGCGACAATGTGGTTCAGGTGATTTCCACCAATGGGGATACGCATCTGGGTGGAGATAACGTTGATAAGGTCATCATTGATTATCTGATTAGTGAGTTTAAAAAGGATCAGGGCATCGATGTTTCCAGCGACAAAATGGTATTGCAGCGCCTGAAGGAAGCGGCGGAGAAAGCCAAAATTGAACTGTCCAGCGTTATGGAGACACAGATCAACCTGCCATTCCTGACAGCCGATGCGACAGGTCCCAAGCACATGAATCTGACACTGTCCCGTGCCAAATTTGAGTCCATGATTGCGGACCTGGTAAAACGGACTCTGATACCCTGCCAGAAAGCACTCGACGATGCAGGAAAGAAACCCTCTGAAATTGATGAGGTCATCCTCGTCGGAGGCTCCACCCGTATTCCGGCCGTACAGGAATCAGTAACCAACTTCTTTGGCAAGAAGCCGCATAAAGGTGTAAATCCCGACGAAGTGGTTGCGCTGGGTGCAGCGGTCCAGGCTGGTGTACTTGCAGGCGACGTGAAGGATCTCCTGCTACTCGATGTTACCCCGCTGTCTCTGGGCGTAGAGACGCTGGGTGGCGTAACGACCAAAATGATTGAACGGAATACAACAATACCCGCTAAAAAATCTGAGGTCTATTCCACTGCGGCGGATAACCAGACATCGGTTGAAATCCACGTTTTGCAAGGCGAACGTGAAATGGCGGCGGATAACCGTACACTTGGCCGATTCCATCTTGAAGGCATTATGCCCGCCCCTCGCGGTGTACCCAAAATTGAAGTGACATTCGACATCGATGCCAACGGTATCGTACACGTGTCGGCCAAAGACCTCGCTACGGGTAAAGAACAGAAGATCACAATTACCTCGTCATCTGGCCTGAGCGATGATGAAATCGACAAGATGGTTAGCGATGCCGAGAAAAACAAAGCAGACGACGAAGCCAAACGAAAAGCTATCGAAACCAGAAACAAAGCGGAGCAACTGGCTTACAGCATCGAAAAAACCATAGAAGAAAACAAAGACAAGCTGCCAGGGGAAGAAGTCTCCAAGGTGCAGACGGCAATCGATTCTCTCAAGGAAGCAATCAAATCAGGTGATTCTGCGAAAATTGAGAAAGAGATGGAAAATCTCACCAAAGCGTCCCATAAAGTCGCTGAGCTGGCATATCAGCAGGCAGGTGGCGCACCGGCAGGCGCAGCAGCGGCCGCTGGCGCATCAGGCGGTGCCACCCAGAACAGCACGCCAGCCAAGGATGACGGTGATGTCATTGACGCGGAGTTCGAAGAAAACTAAGCCGCGCATGCCAACCCATTGACTCCCTCGGTTTTTCACTTTCCATTTTAACTCTCCTGCATAAAATCAACGTAAGTGTTTTTGCTCAGCCCTTGTAGTTTGTTTTTATTTAACTACATCAAACTTTTAATTAATATTTCGTAACAAATTTGTTATCTTAAGGCGGCAATCGGCGCGAGAAATTCGCGATGGCAATCGACCTGTTGATTGAGACGAATGTATCGCCCGCGCATTTATTTTGACAGCTAATACAATTTGTTTGTAATCTGTTCAGAAGTTCCAGAAACCGGGAATCACTAATGACACTTCAATTGCAACGCATCATTTTTCTGCTTTTTTTTGCATCTGCCATTCCTGGTGGTTGCAGTGTTACAGAAGAAAAAATTGCGCTGTGGAAAAGCACCCGAAATGGTCCTCAAAAACTGGCGGATGTCCTGTCTGATACATCGGCGGAGCTCAACCTTCGCGCGTCCGCCACTCTTGCTCTGATTGAAATCAAACAGCACTCGCTGTTGAATGATACATACCGGCAGTTATCAAAAAATGACGCCGATACGGTAATACAGGCCACGGTCCCTGCGCTTTCAAAACAAATTAACGCAAAAACCGGTGCTGCCGATGCACTGACATCTGTCCAGATTGCGGCAATTAACGGTGCATATCTTCTCTACGCATTCGCGGGCGATAAAAGCAAAACGTCTCTTGAAAATGAGCTAATCGACTGGTGCACCCATGGAAACTTTCGCGCCAGAGAACGCGCTGGTTTTAACATCCGGGTAATCATGAAAAAAGTCGGGGCGCCGGCCTATCTGGCGCTAAGCAAACGGCTTGACATTGACGAACCATCCATCGAAAAAATTGCCGCCATTATTAAAGACGCCGAAGACCAATCCATCATTGGCCATGCATCGAAGCAGATTGCACAATCCCTTGGTCAACACATTGGCGGAATAACCATGGCGCATCTTAGAGCTGCCGGCATTCTCGGTGGCCAGCCTGTCGCCGACTTTCTAATTGCGCTGGTGGTCAACCCAAACCTTTCCGCCCAGCTGAGAGATTACGGGCTTCTCGTATTTTTTACAGCGATGGAACAACAACGCATTATTGCATCAGTCAGCCATGCGACCCAACTTGTCGCCATTGCCGAAGATACGACCCAGGCGCAGGCATTCCGGGAGCAGGTCTATTTGACATTGGCCCAAATGACGTTCCCTGTCGCGACTGCGAGCTTCAGCCTACTGCTATCCAGCCGGGATTTCTTTTGGCGGATGCTGGGTGCGCGCTGTCTGCTGAGACAAAACGGAAAACAGCATCTGCCAACTGTTTTACAGACGCGAAAAATTGTCACCGACACAACGGAAACCGGCGAGTTAATATCTCTCGTCGCAAAGTTTCCCAGTCTGAAAGATACGCTGATATCCACATTAAGCGGCACACACAGCTTCTCTGTTGGCATTGCCATCTCTGTGCTGGGTATTGTGGGAAACAGAAATGACATTCCGCAGCTGGAAAAACTCAGAGAAAATCGTGGCAGATTGCCGTCTGTATTTTCTGCTTCAACAATAGGCGCTGCAGCCTCAGCCGCCATTTCGGCGATTGAGAAGAAAGGTTAATATTTCATGAGTACACGTACCGCCAGTCAAAAAGTACTGCAAAGCTTTCACGCCAGGGATACCCTCTGGGAGATATTCACAGAGCAGGCAAAGGAAATGGACTGTTCAATCGACTATCTGATCAACGAAGCGATGCGGGCCTATGCGGAGACACATGCTTTCCTGCCGACTGGACCAGGTGCACGTACGTCCCAGGCACCGCCTCCTGTCTCTGCAGCTGGAACATTGGACGCATTTGATGATGACAATGACACTGACGGTTTTGAAAAAATTGAACTGTCGCGAAATCGCCAGGAACGGGCCAAACTGTCTTCTCTTGATGTGGATGATGATGATGATATTGCAGCGCTGACCGACGATGACGATGACGACGACCTCGATGGACTGGATCTGGACGATCGGGATTCGGGGCTGCCCAATGCGCCAGCCGACAATGCACCCACATTGGCAGACCCCGGCGGCATCAGACCGGCCAGACCCGACCGGGCATCCGCA
>JAFGWT010000524.1 GCA_016937015.1 Deltaproteobacteria bacterium
AACCGGAACTCACAAATATGACCCGAGACTACGATGAATATTGACGGATACGCTCAGAATGGCCCGCTTAAGCGATCACGCATGCAGCCAGGAAATGGTGTCGCAGTACACTGGCCTGGCGACCCGCATTCAGTCTGCTGCCAGTTTCATAATGCCCCAAATTCTGTCTGTTCCAGTTAAAAAGCTGGACGAATTTATGACCTCAGAGTGTCTTTCGGATTACAGAATCACGCTGGAAAAAATTGTGCGCCAGAAAAAGCATATTCTGAGTCACAAAGAAGAACGCATTCTGGCCATGCAGGGTGAAATTGCCGGAAGTGCTGGAGATATTTTTCGCAAGCTAAATGACACCGACTTTAAATTTGGACACGTGAAAGTGGATGGCGAGGACGTCGCACTCACCCAAAGCAGCTATAGTCTTTTTCTCGAATCGCCAAATCGCAAGGTGCGAAAATCCGCATTCAGCAAGCTGTTTGAGAAATATTGCGAATTCGAAAACACACTTGCGGAGACTTATAATGCCTCCGTGCTGCAGGATGTGTATCAGGCCAGAGTGCGCCATTTTTCATCGGCTCGAGAGCGGTCACTGTTTGCCGATGACGTTCCTGTGAGCGTATACGACAATCTTATAAACACAGTACGGGAACATCTTTCGATTAATCATCGATATCTCAGATTGCATAAAAAAATGCTGAAGCTCAATTCGCTTCATTTTTACGACACATATGTCCCGCTCATTGATTCGGTGGACTGGAAATGCGAGTACGGCGACGCTGTCACTTTGATTGGCGAGGCCCTTGCTCCCCTTGGTCCACAATATGTTCGAACCTTAAAGAAGGGGCTGACTTCTGACCGCTGGGTGGACCGATACGAGAACAGGGGCAAACGCAGCGGCGCGTTTTCCGCAGGCGGATACGATGTGGCGCCATATATTCTAATGAACTACAAACCAGATTCACTACAAAGCGTATATACCCTGGCACACGAAGCCGGGCATTCCATGCACACCTGGTACAGCGCCAAAAATCAGCATTTCGCAAATTATGATTATACCATTTTTGTGGCTGAGGTGGCATCCACATTCAACGAGCAACTGCTCACAGACCACTTACTAAAGACCGCAAAAAATCGGCGCATGAAGGCGTACATTCTCGACAGGGAAATAAATCAGCTTCGGGCCACTGCCATTCGACAAACCATGTTTGCGGAATTTGAAAAGGTCAGCCATGAAATTGTCGAAAGTGGAGACGCCTTAACGCTGGAGCGGCTGAAGAATGAGTACACTGCGCTGGTTAAAACTTACTTTGGTCCGGACTTCACATTCGATGACGCGCTGGCAATGGAGTGGTCCAGAATCCCCCATTTTTACAGCGCTTTTTATGTTTACAAATACGCCACTGGATTAACCGCCGCGACCGCCCTGAGTCAGAAAGTCCTCAATGGCAACGCCGACGACAGGGATGCATATCTCAACTTCCTCAAATCCGGTGCATCCGCCTTCCCGCTGGGACTGCTGAAAAAGGCCGGTGCAGATCTGACCACGCCAGCTCCGGTGGTTGCATTGATGCAGCGTTTTGAATCACTCGTCAATCAATTGGAAGAACTGTTCTGAATGTGAAGCGGGCCAAAATCAGTTTACTTTGAACTTCGCATCGCCCTTTTCGAAGAAATCCACTATCTGGCTGGCGGCGGCGAGACCGGCGTTGATGTTGGCTTCCGCTGTCTGCGCGCCCATTTTTTTCGCGGTTACAAATACGCGGTCACCGGCTTTATCAGTGAGTTCGGCAAGGCAATCCGGTGTCAGGTCTGAACCGAAGAGCAAATCCGTGCGCTCGGTCATCGCTTTAATCAAACCATCTTCGTCGATTACTTCCTTACGGGCCGTGTTAATCAGCGCGGCGCCGGCCTTCATTTTGGACAACAGGTCATAGTTGATGGATTTTTTTGTCTGCGCAGTCGCCGGAATGTGAAGAGAAACATAATCGCAACTGCTGTAAAGTGCTTCAATGGAATCGACCGCTTCAACCCCGTCGGCCTCGATGGCGGATTTGTCCACAAACGGGTCAAAGGCTTTAACCGTCATTCCAAATCCTTTGGCGATAACAGCAACGATTCTGCCAATATTGCCATATGCATGAATGCCTATGGTTTTGCCGCGCAGTTCGGTCCCGGCCTTTCCAGAATAATTTTTACGAGCGAGGTTGAGCATCATGCCAAATGCGAGCTCAGCCACCGCATTTGAGTTCTGCCCTGGGGTATTCATTACGGTAACGTCAGCTTTGGTCGCAGCTGCACAGTCGACGTTGTCGTAACCGGCACCGGCCCGTACCACAATTTTGAGATTTTTACCGGCGGCGATCACTTCTTCGGTGACCATGTCGCTGCGGATAATCAGTGCATCAACACCCTCCACGGCTTTGAGCAGATCAGCTTTGTCGGTATAGCTTTCGAGCAGCACAAGTGTATATCCGGCGTCATCCAGAATTTTCTTAATTCCGTCCACTGCGGCTTTCGCAAACGGCTTTTCGGTAGCAACCAATACTGTTTTTGACATAAATGCCTCCTGTACATTATTAATTTAAAGCGCAATGAACAATGCAGTCCGCATCCTCAACGCACCCGATTAAAAGACACGCATTTCATATGCCAAAGCGTGCACTTTGTCACCCGATAAACCCCGGCGTTGTGAAAAAAAATACACAGCGCAGCAGACAAAGATAAATTGGCGAAGCGTTATTTTTCCCGTGGTTCCGGGTAAAACATATCGTGTAGCAAATTATCGATGAACGCCTTTACAAGAGCGCCCTGGTGTTCGATGGCACTACCCAAAGCGGTCTGAACCGCCAACCCCTCCATCATTGCCGCGCTCAGTTCAAAGGAATCTGCAAATTTCTCTTTAAACTCAACTGGGATTGAAAAACCATCGCGTTTAGCGAGTTCGATACACAGCGTGCCAATCTTCATTTCAATCTCCGCTAGCAGTTCCGCTCGCTTGAGACTGAATCTCTGATCATTCAGAACCTCCGGCAGGAGGCGAATCCAGATGCGATCCTGCCGGCGCGCGCCTTCCTCAGGAAGTCTGTAACGGTTGAATAGCCTGAAAACAGTATCGGCCATGGGCAGTTGCCACTCAAGACACGCCTGAACATCAAACGAAAGAATGGCTTCGTATGATTCCGCAAAAATTCGCAATGCAATATCGGATTTGTTGCCAAAAAAGCGATATATGCCCCCTTTGCTGAATCCCGTCCGCCGGACAACAGCTTCCATACTGAAATCCGCGTAGCCATTTTCGTCGATTTCGGCCCGGGCCGCTTCGAGTATTTCAAATATCCATTCCTGTTTGCTTCTGTGTTTTGTCATTTAGTCTGTCAGTTCCCGGTGGTCATGTCCCCTGTCATATATACTGCTTGAGAAAATATACGTAAATATAAGCCTGGCGTTATTTATTTCCATGTTTATGCAGCACCAGGTATGCTGGCAGCAACAGCCTTGTCGCAAAGATAAAGTGTTTTGCTGCCCTTGAATACCGCAACTGGAGAGAAAATGAAATCTGATGTCGATGCAAATGCCGATTGGCGGAAGGCAAAACGCTCATGGAATATGAGCCGTATTCGCGGCAAAGATACGAAGCCTGAGCTGATGGTGCGCTCTATTCTGCATCGCATGGGATATCGGTTTCGACTCAATCGAAAGGATTTGCCCGGAAAGCCCGATATCGTTTTTCCGGCATACAAAACCGTTCTGTTTGTTCATGGCTGTTACTGGCACAGACACAAATCGTGCAAAAATGCAACCACACCCGCTAATAACCGGGAATTCTGGATAAGGAAATTTGCGGATACTGTTCAACGCGATATGCGCAACCAGCAGGATTTGAGAAAAATGGGATGGATCGTTGCTGTTATTTGGGAGTGCCATATTCGCAGAGATCCTGTTTTGGCTGTCACCAACGCACTTATCGATGCAGGCATGCTCACAGACGATACCCCTTATCCGACGGAACTCTCCATCGAGCAATTGCGTACGGTGGTTAGAGAACGCTTTAACGTGGGATGGAAGCGGTAGCCAGCGCTGATGCCCTGGAAGCCACTACTCAAGGATGATTATGACCTCACAGGGGAAGTCTGCTTCAAGATGATGAGAGCCCAGCTGAATGTCGGTACATGCGCCGCCAAGCAATTCAATCTCTGAAGGGCTCTTCATGCGCCAGCCGTAATCGTCGTTGTTGAGTTCGAGCAGTTGGCCATCCAGCGCCACGGTTCCCTCGGTCTCATCTCCAGGAGCGATTCCCTTGCCATCCAGCTCGTATACACAGCTTTGTGATTCCACAGTGATAATTTCGGTAATGGCGTCGACCAGACTGCTTTCAGTCAATCCCTGATGAAACACAGCTTTTTCGCTGCCATCAGCGGAAAGCCCAACGCCGACATTGGCGACTTTTTGCAGATAGGTGGCGGCGGCAGCATCTTCAGCGTCAACCATCCCAACAACAAACGTTGAGATACCTGCGGAATAGGCAGCTTCCACCGACGCGATGGTGGCAGCCTGAGCAGCGGGATCGTCATTCACCGCCAGATTGTCACACGTTTGCGGATCCCCATCTGTGGCCAGCAGCATCACTTTTTTACTCGGACCATCCATGGCGTTTAGTATCGCGGTTGCTTCTTCCACACCAGCCGGTACTGGTGACGCGCCTTTATACGTCTCGTCATCCGCCTTAAAAATTTCGGCGATATCGTCACCACTTTCCAGTTCGGGTGCAACAGTCTGCAGCAAGGGGCAGGTTTCGGGCTGGTTGCGTTTGGCGGTAAACAATACAATCCCAAACTTAACCGACCTTTCCAGCGACCAGACCAGACCATCTTCCGGATGGGTGGCCGTTCCCATCAGGGTCTTCACCATCACGCTCCATCGCGTATCCGTATCGCCCATCTGCAAATCCATCGACGCGGAATGGTCGACCACCAGCATGATAGTCACGGGTTGACGATTTAAGGTTAAATCAAGGTTCGTACAGCTATCTGTTTCATTTGGTTCCGTGGTATCGGAATCTTTGCTTTGGCTCGACGTGTCTTTAGGCTTTTCTCCGGTGTCCTTATTTCCAGTGTCCACAGGATCCGCATCGCTGTCACTGTCCGTGTCGGTATCCGTGTCGGTATCCGTGTCGGTATCCGCATCAGTATCCGTATCGGTATCTGCATCAGTATCCGTATCGGTATAAGTGTCGCCGTCCGTGTCCTTATCGGTGTCCGAATCGGTATCAGAATCCGTATCCTTATCGGTGTCCGTATCCGTGTCCGTATCCGTATCGGTATCACTTTCAGCAGCCTGCTTTTTGGATGGGTCTTCCGAGCAGCTCTGGAGACCGCCAAAGGTTGCAATTAAAATCAGAGCCAACGTAAGAACGATAGTACTTAAAAGTGTCATCGGTTTTTCAGTCATGGTTCCACTCCCCAAATCAACTCACCGTCGCTGTACATGGTGACGTTTTCAGTTACAACATGCAGAGAATCTTTTCCTTCTTCAAGCCCCTGAGCACTGTAGTCATTGCTGCCGTCCATATAATAGCTGGCGTTATCCGAACCAATTCTTGCCGCCTGCAGCTGGAATTCCAGCGGAATGGAACCATAGAATTTACAACCGGTAAACGCGAATTCATAGTAGTACAGGTGGTTGGCCTCATCGTAGGGTACCGGTCCTGTAACGATAGTGGGTTTGCCATCACCGGAATTGAGCATACCGTTATCGACGCTGCGGCCATCGTAGGTCAGCTGAAGTCGAATATCATCGAGGGTTTGCCCCGCCTCAATAAATTCGCTGAAATCAACGTAGTATCGGATGGACAGATTGGGATTCAAATGCGGCGGATGCACTGTTTCATTGTGCACAATCAATTTAGGCTCAGTAATCATGTCGTCATTTTGTCCCAGTCGACCTTCCACCCAGTATTCCAACTGTTCCGGTTCCAGCGGCGGGAAGTTCTCCAGTGGCGCTTCGCCGACACCTTTATCGTCCATGGCAAAATTCGCATACAACCCGGCCATCGCGGCCACCAGTGATGCAGCGTAGTCGATACATACCTCGGTGTACGCGTATTCCCAGATGTCATCCTTGTACGAGTCATCACCATCTGGGCCGCCAAGCAAAGCGCCCCAGGCCACGTGACTGGGCGTCGGTGGAATCCTAAGACTGTTGTCCTTGGTGGAGCCATGGGCCGCTCGATTATGAATATGCGTATGCCATTCATCCCCAAAGCCGACAATGTAGGATTTTCCTGTCGGATTATCGCCCCAGATATACCTGATTTGAGTATCAGCCCAGGCGGCGTATGCCGGATTGTCAACATATTTGCCCCATGTCATGGCAGTCATTTGTGCTGCAACATTATAACGTAAGGAGCCCCAGCCAGACAGGAAGCTGAGACCGCCGGGGGTCACGCCACGATCACCATCGAGCCCGGCCCAAAGGTTAACATGATCAACTGCAATTTTGGTCCATTTTTCGTCTCCGGTGACCTGTGCGAGTTTCAGGAACATGCCGCTCCATACCGTGTTCCAGCAGTGCGCCCAGGCATTGTACCAGCCATCCTCGGTGGATTCCATAATTCGCCCCAGGTAGCCGGTATACTGATCGCCTTCAACGTGGGTGATGTGATCCACATACTTGTCGTCTCCCGTTGCGATGGCCAGCCATATCGCAGCCCACGCCAGGTCATCATCGTCATACTCTGAGGTGTAGTATCCGCCAGTATCAGCAACGAGATCCTTATCCGGATTTCGAACGCCCTCCCCTTCACCGTCCGCGAGGTCTTCGCTGATGTCGTTGCCGGAATACTTTCTGGCAAATTCGTACAGTGCGGTCCCATAATCGAGACACTTGTCCGCGTACTTCTCATCCAGCGGACGGAATACCATCGATGCCAGGGTCAGGGCCGCCGAAGCTGCCGATGTAACGTCTGATGCAGGATTTTCCTCTGTTGCAAAAAATGCGGGTCTGGGAAAGTCTTCCGCTTTCTGAAGTTCCGGTGGGCCCCAGAATGTATGATCTATGGACCCATTGCCCACCTGATGGCAAAATGCGATAACGCGACCATCCTCCTCGCGGAAAGTGCTTCTTAAAAAGTAATTGGTGAAACGCTTTAAAATATCGAGAGCATGAGGTGCCTGCCCGGAGGCAATGAACGCATCAGTCCATTCATAAATCGCCCAGGCGAGCATGGATGCGGAATATGCCTGGGGCAAACCAAATTTAACGTGATCGCCGCAATCGTGAAATCCACCGCCCACATTGATGGTACCAATGCCATCGGGGTCAAATATGTGAATGTACTTGTTGATATATTCTTCAGACATGTCAGTACAGTTACTCTCGCGGGGGACTTTGCCATTGCAAAATAGCGGCACCGCGTAGTCTGTGACTTCGGAATTGCCACGCCATTGCAGGCGGCCACCGGTAACACCAATGCCAGACATATTTACATCGAAAAAATAAAGGGATTTCTGGAAAGATTCAGCATAGGGTCCTGGATCATTGTATTCTTCAGGAGGCGCATATGGCCCCCATATCTTCTCCATGATCTCTTCCTGGGTTGGCCCGTCGCTATCGCTGTCTGCGTCTCCGTCGCTGTCGCTGTCGGCATCTGAATCTGAATCGCTATCAGTGTCTCCATCGGCATCGCTGTCCGCATCGGAATCGGCGTCAACATCTGAGTCGGCATCGCTGTCTGCGTCGCCATCGCCATCCGAATCTCCGTCGGAATCCCCATCAGAGTCGCTATCGGCATCGCTGTCTGCATCAGAATCAGAGTCAATATCTGTGTCTGAATCGCTGTCTCCCCCTGGGCTGGAGTCCGAACCGTCCGGACCGATGTCGGATGAATCCGGGTTTGGGTCACTACTGGTATCCGTCGGATTGTTTGAGTCCTTTGAGGAATCAACTTTGTTTCCGGGACTGTTTTCAGAACATGACATGAGCACTGCACTCAGCAGTAGAAATGCGGTAAGGTATCGTAAAAGCAACATTTCTAACCCTCCCTGTGTTGGGTATGGGAATTGGTGCAAGCCACCAATTAAGTTTCTAACCAATAGTATCATTAGATCAAATTTACAGGTGACACTTTTATTATTTGTTACATCACGCAGATAAAATACGAAAATAACTGCAGCCTTCATGTAATTTTTTTTTCAGACTACAGGATTCAGTTCGGGGCCGATTGAGAAAACCATTCGAACAAAGACAATAAATCTCATATTATTGGCATGTTACAGGATGACAGGAGCAATCGCTTCATTGTAATCGGTTGACAATATCGTACCCCGCTCTGACAGACCGCAAGTAATAGCGGGCCACCAAAATATCACGTTCCGGTTCACTTAAATCGCCGCCGCCGTGTTGGCGAAGCATGGCGATGGTGATGCCGGCCGCAACCGATACGTTGAAACTTTCGACAAAGCCAAACATTGGAATCCTGAACGCGCCATCGGCACCCGCGCGCATCTGAGCCGAGATACCTTCGGCCTCGTTCCCAAAAACAAGAACAAGCGGTGTAGTAATATCAACATTGGCCACAGCCACCGCGCCATCCATCGCCGCAACAAACACCCGCATTTGCTGATCGCGCATTTTCTCAAGAAACGATGAGGTATCGGCATATACGTGGACATCAACCCATTTATGTGCACCCTGAGTTACAGCCGCCGAGGACTTAAAGCGGGTGGCGCCTTCTATAATATGAATATTTTGAATTCCAAACGCATCCGCAGAACGGATAATCGCCGCAGTGTTGTGAGGGTCATGCACACCTTCTATCGCCACATGCAGCATTTGGGTTCGATTGGCCACCACATTGTCAATCGTTGCACGCCGCTCATCGGTCATCATTTTTCCAAGGATTTCACAGACACGCCGGGGATCTTTCCGAGCAAGCAGTTGCTCTTTTTCCGATTGCCGGGTGGGTGTGAACACGTCAGAGCTGATTTTTCGCCTGTATTTCACTGTCATGGGCGAGAGATTACTCAGCAGAAAAAAAAAATCCAGCGTTAAACGTCCCGATTGGTGCCCCTGATTTAAACAGCATACAGCGCTTGCAGAATGAGACTCATGATATTTCGAGCATTTAAAAAGATTTGAAATTGAAGTTGGTTTTTACCGGGGCAATGGAGGGAGGCATTAATAGAGAATGGGTTCCACTATTTCGCCATTTGCCTGTCCCTGAACGTTTTCGTAGGTTCCAAGGAACTGAGACGTCAGGTCCAGCCAAAGCGCTATGCGATGCAGTTCCTCCTCGCTCAGATCGACGCCATTGTGTCCGGATGTGACAAGCGGGTACAGCTTGGACTGACGCGCGCCGACACGCCCCGGAATGGAACGCGGATAACCGTAAAATTCCGGACCGTCTCCACCATCCTTCGTGCAATACGCCCTGTTGATTTCGGGCACGAAATTGCGGTCGTCATATCCGAATGCATACCCACCTTCGTACAGATTTGTATAGGATTCGTAGAAACGTGTATCCCACGCCTGCCCGTCTCCAAGACTGAACGCCTGGTTGCCATTGTGACAGCGAACGCAGTTGGCTTCGAGTACAGGCTGCACCAGCCTGGGATAACTGAATGGCTTCGCGCCAGGTACTGTTTCCGGTTCAATGGTCGATGGCGCACGCATCAGTGCTTTGGGATAGGCCTTGGGTATCGGCGGCGCAGTGTGACGCGATTCATGGCATCCCTGACAGGTCAGATGGCTGTTGCCGTACGGCACATACGTTTCAGATCGCATGGACTGATAGGCCAGACCGTTCTCATCCAACGCCTGAAAGTACACCGGAATATCATAGGGCAAATAGAAATAGGCGCTGCCGTCGTCTTCAACCGGTACTGTCCCCAGCACCTGTCGTGTATTCCGGTTGATAAAATAAGAGACCCGCGGGTTGGCGTTGTTGGGCGTTGTTTTAGGGAGAACCTGAACAATCCGAAGCTGCTTAATTTTCACGTTTTCGTCAAACGGAATCAGACTGTCGTAAACGTTCATAACAGATACCGTCGCGTTATCGGCGAAGGATGCGGGCATCGGATCGAAGTACAGACCTGTGACAGGAACGGGTTTGGGCCGCGCCTTTATCGGTATGGGATCCAGCACCGACAGATTGTTGTCTCTGAAGATTTCCTGTTTATTCCCCCAGCGGTCTATTACATAAACGCCATAGTGAAGCCCAAGGATATTAAATTCGTTGTAATCAGGCTCGTGGGCCACCAGAAACAGATTTTCATTCAGCGCCCACGGTGTGGCGTAGTACTGCTCGGCGTTCATTCCCACGGTCGACTCGGGAAATCCGGCGTCTTTGGTAATAACCTCAATGGGCCCCATGCCGTCGTCATCCTCTATATTCGGGTCGACTGTTATGATGGAACCAAAACTCTGTGAATGGTGTCCCATCGCAATGCCAACGTATTTATCCGAACCGGGAATAGCTCGCAGCTCCGCGATCATTCTCGGGAGACGCCATTCATCGTTGGGGTAATTCAGATTGATCGCCCGGGCATCGACGCCATCAGGGGTGGTGATCCATGGACTGTGCATTTGATTTTCACCACGGTCGATGTAATCCCACCGCGTATAGATTATCATGCCATTGTTGTCCACCGAGGGGTGCCACTCGTTGGTTTCGTGCCAGCTGATGGTCCGGATGTTGCTGCCATCGGCGTTCATGATATGAAGCGTGTACGTGGGTACGGGGCGCGGATGGCAACGACCGTAACCACCTCGGCGGTCGGATATAAACACAATGCGTCCATCCGGCAGCCATACGGGGTCAAAATCATTGTTTTTACCGTCTGTGAGCTGCGTCAACCCAGTGCCATCGATATTGACCTTAAAAATGTGAAATGTATTGGTTTCGTTCCATACCTGAGTAAAGCCCCCACGCTCGGTCCATGCAAACAGAATCTCTTTACCGTCGTAACTCAGATCCGGTGACAGAAAACCACCGTAGTCCAGCTTTCTTCCTGCGAACCGACCATTTTCGACAGTGGAATTTTCAAGCACATTCCGTACCGTTGGATTTCCGGAAAACGCATTTTGAAGAATAAACAAACCACCTTCGCTGGCGTTAAAGCCATGGTACTGGTCACACATATGGCCACCGGCGCCGTGATTATTGACCGCGTTCAGGAACGGGCGGCTGACAAAGAGGATATCATCAAAATCAAATGCAGGGTCATTGAGGTCAATCTGAGCCATCGACCGGCTGCTGAAAGACAGAATGCCTGCGCCCAAAACAACCGCCAAAATAAAAGTCATATGATTTACGAAGTGTTTACCAGTCATCATTTCCATATTTCCATTTTTGAATGTCTTCATAGCCATCACCTCACTCCTTCATATCCCGGTAGTCCAGTTCCAGCATATAGGCCTCCAGCTGGTGCAGTTGCTCGTCGGTCAACTGCGTTGTAACGCCATGGAGGTCGCTGGTGTTGTGGGTCGTCAGGACATCCATCAGTGTGGCGGCCGAACCATCGTGCATGTAGGGAGCAGTGCTCCACATGCCAATGACTGTGGGCGTGTCAAAAGCGTCTTTTTTATCCATGTCGACTTTAGAGCCAACATTATAGGTTTGAAGATCCGTGAATGCCACGCCATTGTGGCACTTCGAGCATTCAGCCTCTCCTTCGAAAAGCTTTTTGCCGGCCTGCGCGGCCGCAGAAAACTGATTTCCCTTGCGATACGGGCTTCGTTCAACCTGTTTGGCATCGAGATATGCGCGAATTTCCGACAGCTGTGATGCGGAGGGCTCAACGAATTTGATATAGCGGAAGCCGGCCGCAATGGACGCGTCCACATTGGGCCTCGCGCCAGTGGCGATCATCGGTGGGGTTATTGGCGAATAGATGAGCGATTTGGTGTTTTTTGAATTGCCCATACCGTCATTCAGAAGATCCCAGTTCAACGCATCGGCGCGGCCGCTGGGGTGACAAGTAACACAGCTGAGCCAACTCTGCAGTGTGCTGGTGGCATCGTGAAACAGCTCCTCTCCGCGACGGAATGCATCCATTTCGGGAGTTTCGCCAACTGACACCACCTCTTCCACCTGGCTGTTTTCAGTATTGATCATCATCACTGCCGAGTCGAAATATGCCCCAACCGCAAGCTGGCTGCCATCGGGAGAGATGTCGATGCCACGGGGGCCATCGTGATCTGTCTCAATAATTTTTAATACACCGCCGGTCCACAGCGCGCCAAGGTCGTCCTGCAACAATGAAATCTTTGACGGATCCTCCGCAATTTTCAGCCATACATCGGAGTAAGGTCTGTCGAAATTGCGTTTGTCTCTGGCATATGGGTTAAAGCGTGCCCCTCTGCCGGCGCCTTCAGTCAGAAGTACATGCAATCGGTCCAAATCAACCTGAATTACCTGTCTGGTACCGGCAATGCTGACCCAAAGACGATCACTTTCAGGAGAGATGGCTATGCCCCATGGGTCCGCGGCGCCATGCATCAGTCGGTCGAGCAGCACAGTGGTATAGCGGGTTTTGGTGGTCAGGTTGATAATCGACAGAGCGTTGGTATTAACCCAGCCTTTGGTAATCTGGGTAGTAGGCAGGGTTACACGGCCAAGAGTATGCACAGCGTAGGCATACTGACCATCCGGCGCACAGCGAATCTGCTGCAGATTGCTGGAACCAAACGGCAGTGCAATTTCCTCTGAAACACTCTCCGTGCCCAAATCAATGACAGTAATTGTTGATGCCATGCCGTATTGGGATGCATCTCCCGTTGGCAGATGATGACCCACCAGCGCCGATGTGCCATCGGGGGTGATGTCGACAAAGTTTGGATAATTTTTTACCGGGATGGTTGCCGTCACATCGCCCAGAGCAATCTCAACAATTACTACCTTGCCTAATCCGTATTCAGCGACCACTGCCGTATCTCCGTCAATTGCGATGCCCATCGGTTTGGATCCAACCGATACCCGCTGGGACACGCTGCAGTCTGTGGCGCTGATTTGGGCGATACTGCCATTGTCATATTCCGATACCCAGACGCTGGCATCGTTTTGCCAGGCCACCCCCTTACCGTAGCCTTCCAGCTCGATGGTACAGACCACCATGTCGGTCAGTGCGTCAAGAATATAAAGCGCGCCTTTGGTTGCGTCTGAAATCGCGATCATTTCACCGTTGGGTGAGAAGGAAACGTCGAATGGAGATCGATATTCAGAAAACTCAATAGGCAAATCCCCATCAGCGTCTGTGTCCGTATCGGTATCTGCGTCAGAGTCGGCATCGGTATCTGCATCAGCATCGGTATCGGTATCCGCGTCAGTGTCAGCATCCGTATCCGCATCGGTATCGGAATCCGCGTCCGAATCGGAATCGGCATCCGTATCAGCATCGGTATCGGAATCCGCGTCCGAGTCAGAGTCCGCATCTGTATCTGAATCAGTGTCGGCATCCGTATCCCCATCGGTATCGGAATCCGCGTCCGAATCGGACGGCAGGGAGTCGGATCCGCTGTCGTCGCTTTTAGTGTCTTCCGAACAGCCCGATATTGCTGCCAGGAACACGATAGCCATGAGCGAAATGAGTTGGTTTCGAAGCATCATGAAAGTGGCCTTCCTTGTATTAAAAGTTAAAAAAATGAATTGCCGCAACTTTTGATTATTGGTGTATTTAATGTTCAAAAAAAGGGTGGCTGAGCGAGGCAGTCTTTTGATTTAAACTGTAAACCACATGAATTTGTCGCTTGATGACCTGTAAACCTGTTGGTTCATCGGCGTGAAAGGGTTAGACTGCCTTCCATGGGTGCAGGAATTTTATTAATTGAAGATGATGCCGCCGGGCGGGCGCTTGCTGTATTTAATCTGACCAAAGCGGGATATGATGTAACGGCCGTGGCAGATGGTCAGTTGGGACTTGACACTCTGACTACGCAGAATTTCGATTTGGTGATTACCGATGTGAAGATGCCGGGACTTTCAGGTATCGATGTTCTGAACGCCATTGGAAAATCCCATCCCAACCTGCCTGTTATTATTATCACCGCTTATGCGAATGTGGCGATGGCGGTGGATGCGATGAAGCTGGGTGCTGAGGATTTTATTGGAAAGCCCTTTACCCGCGATCATTTGCTTCTTGTGGTGAGTAAAGCGCTGAAACACCGTGCGCTGAAAAACGAACTGAATCAGCTGCGGGCAAGGGCTGGGGGGATTGAACGCCCTATACTGTCAAAATCCGGGCAAATGAGACAAGTGATTGAAATGACCGATCGCTTTGCTGTTTCGGACGCGTCGGTTCTGGTCACCGGCCGCAGTGGTACTGGCAAGGAATTAATTGCCCGGCGCATTCACGCACGAAGTTCTCGCCGCGACCATCCGTTTGTACCTGTAAATCTGGCGGCCTTGCCGGAAAATCTTATTGAATCAGAACTGTTTGGACATGAAAAAGGCGCGTTTACCGGTGCAGTCAATACCCGCATTGGCCGCTTTCGCCAGGCCGACAGGGGAACAATATTTCTGGATGAGATCGCCGAGCTGCCGTTTCAGCTTCAGGGTAAGCTGCTGAGGGTCCTGCAGGAAAAAACGGTGGACAGTGTGGGCAGTGACGCGCCAGTGATGGTTGATGTTCGTGTTGTGGCAGCCACCAACCGCGATTTGGAAAAGGAAGTGGCGGCGGGCCGGTTCAGGGAAGATTTGTATTATCGTATAAATGTGGTGCAAATTGAGATACCGCCTCTGGTCGACCGCCCAGATGATATTGAGCCGCTGGTTCGGCAATTTGTCGGAATATTTTCAGAGGGACGGACGCTCGATATCCCCGACGTTGTGATGTCCGGAATTCGGGCGCACTCATGGCCTGGTAATGTTCGCGAACTGGAAAACGTATGCCAGCGGTTGGTTCTCCTTGCCCCCGGTGATGCCCTTCGCGCATCGGATTTGCCGTTTGGTAAAACCGCACCATCGGAAAAAAAATGGCATGTGGATGATATACCATTGCCTGCGGAGGGGATTTCGCTGATGGATGTGGAAAAGGAAATCATCGAAAAGGCGCTCCGCCTGCAGGGAGGCAACGTATCCAAAACAGCCACGTGGCTGCAGATACCACGGCATGTTCTGGCATATCGAATGGAAAAGTTCGGAATCGAAAAATGAATGCTTTTTATACCCCCGCAGGTCCCTTGCGTCACACTGACAGCGAACCGGACAAATCTTTGTTAAAACGGATTTTCACCCCCACACTGATTCTCGGCGCGTGGATTCCCCTGGTGGCCGTTAGCCTGTTTCATTATTTTACCGGGCATGATCAATTGCATATACACGACATTTTACGTCGTCTCTACTATTTGCCGATTGTTGTTGGCGCGCTGCAGCTGGGATTGCTCGGCGGTCTGCTGTTTGCATTACTGGTTACCCTGGCGTACATTCCTCATGCGTTCATTTTGCCCCATCATTTCGATCCGGCGGATGGTATCGAAAAAATTCTTGAAATCGGCATTTACTTTGTAATGGGCGCCATTGCCGGATATCTGTCAGACCGAGAGCAGCGACAGCGGCGTCGCACAGAATACGCGTTGAGGGAACAGGCAGCGCTGCAACAACAGCTGGTTCGCGCTGGCCGTTTGAGCGCTCTTGGCCAGACCGTTGCGGGAATTGCCCACGAAATAAAAAATCCCCTTCATTCATTGCTGGGAACCTCGGAAATTGTGGATAACGTGGTGCCGGTTGACTGTGACGAACGCCGCCTATGGGAAATCCATGTTTCCGAAATAAAACGATTGCAAAATATTGCGGATCGCTTTTTGTCTTTTGCAAGACCTTCGCCGTCTGAAATGACGCTGATGGACCTGAGAGATGTGGCCGAGCGGATTCGCGACCTTTACGGGGCGCAGGCCAGACAGAGTGATCTGTCACTGGCGATTGCATTGCCAGATGGGCCAGTGCACGTGCGCGCAGACAGGGATTTACTGGCGCAGTTGGCAATTAACATCTTCATTAATGCTGAAAAGGCGATTGGTGCCCGCAAAGGCGGAATCCGATTAAGCGTGGGCACAGAAGTTAAAAACGGTTTAAGAATGGCGTTTCTGCAGATAGAAAACGACGGCCCCCCTGTTGACATCGCCAATGTGGAGTCCCTCTTTGATCCGTTTTACAGTGGCACGGATAGCACCGGACTTGGACTTTCAATATCTTCCAGAATCGCACAGCAACACGACGGGTTTATCGATGTGGCCAACAAAGGGATTGGCGTCGCGTTCACTCTGTATCTGCCAGCAGCCGACTGAATTTGTTGAAAAAGTGTTCACCGTTCGCACTTGTTTTGAGGGATTATTCACTTGCAAAATGGGGATTATGACGGCATTGTCCCCCATTATGGATCCCATACGGTCGTAACAGGGGTTAAAGCGAGGCTACTGTGAAAATCACAGCGAATATGGTTACAGTTGCGCGGATTGTGCTGATGCCAATCCCAGGGTATCTGCTCTATCAGGGGATTCCTGAACTGTATGTCGCACTGGTGGCCATTATTCTTCTTGGCATTACAGACTGGGTCGACGGTCGAATGGCCAGACGGGATGGCCCGACAGTGCTTGGCGGACTTCTCGATCCCATTGCAGACAAAATTTTCATTGCGGTATGTTTTATTCCGTTTGCAGAACGGGTCCTGCCTGGCACTGAGATGATCGTGTTTCCGGTTTGGCTGCTGATTCCCATGTTCTGCCGCGATTTTCTGGTGACGTCCCTTCGCACCAGTTTGTCTCTGCGGGATGCCCCCATGCGAACGTCAATGCTGGCGAAATTCAAAACGGCGATACAGATGACAGCGGTTGGGTATGTCCTTGCGATAGTGATTGGCGCATTGCACTCGCCAGACAGTCTTATTCCGTTTTATGTTTTTGCATCTGCAGCAGCAGTGCCAATTTTGTACATTTTATATCAGTTAACAATAGGGCCGAGAAAACCGGGGCTTCGCAGCGGGACAATGGCCGGTCTGATGTCGGCATTTGCGGCCATTAACTTTTTTGGCGGCACCACATGGAGCATTGGCATTCTGGTGTACAGTGTAACGGCATTGACGGTATTCAGCGGATTTTCATATCTGGTGGACACCTGGTCCGCACTTAAGGGCAAACCTGGCGGCGTCCGCGAAGCGGGAAGATTTATTCTTGAAGGTATACTTGTCCCCACCGCTTTTCTGTTGCCCATCGGCATGTACGACACACAGGGTATGAGCACCCTGATTATTCTGGCAATTACACTTGAACTCGCCACGGGGGGACTGGCGAATCTGCTTGCATCCAGAAAGATACAGTTGCGTTTCAAATGGATGGTTATCAAGTCCGCATTGGAAGTGCTTCTCGCGGGCGGCGCATTTGTTGTCGGCCATCTGGAAATGGTTCCCTCTTTTCCGGCGGGGGAAATCCTTCTTTCGCTGGCGACAATGGTGGCAGTTGTCAATGCGCTGATTTCATTTGTGCGGCACAGATCTGTTTATCTCGGGGCCATCTGAAGTTCGAGAGGAGCCCTTCCTACTGATTCATGCAATATTCGAGACAGCTGGCCTGGGCTGCAGGATCCTTCTGATGCGGGGCGCAAATCGTCTCACACTGGGCTTGTCGCTCCGCTTTCTGTTTCAGATAGAGGGCCTGCTGGGTTGACAAATCATCGGGCGGAATGGATGCCGTTATGCCGCCAATCTGCCCCGAAGAGGTCAAATTGATAATCGAGCCGGCAGGATACCAGTTTCCGGCCACTTCTCTTTGACTTCCCAGCCGAACCTGTGACAACTTTGGTGACTCAGTCAGATTCCCGATGAAAAATGCGCCGTCTCCCGCAAAAACTTCAATGTTGCTGATGACGGCAGCATCACCCAGGTTTACTTTACCGTTCCATACAAATTTTCGTTTCTGTTGAACCAGCTCTATTTCCGATGCGGCCGGGAGGGGAATAGAACCAATATAGATGGTTTCAGAAGGAAATACACTGCAGCTCGTTTTACTGGTTTGCCTCATAATTGATCCGGCTGGCAGCGACAAACCGGATACTGAAACGGCTTGGGTCAACCGAATCGCGACCGGCTGTCCGGCCAATTCCTCCATTGTTGAGCGGCTGGACTCTGGAATGGATTGAATCGGGGTGGTCCGACATCCGGAAAGTATTGTGATGAGTACCAAAAGAGAGAAAGAAGAAAATACGAATCTCGCGCAATACATGATGCAGCCTTTATATGAATAATGCTTTTAAAATATGGTTACCTAATTAAGCCGTTTGGAATTTTTACTTCCAACGAGTAAACCGGTGCAATCATTTTCTGCCAAAGGGACAAAAAAAGCAACTGGGACTCAGACCGATAATTTCTGACTACAATGCATCATTGTGCGATTGACAGGGTAATCAATTGTTTTGTGTCATCTTTTTTCGGCGGCTCGCCAAATATACCACATGTCTGGGGCCACCTTTACCCGGTCGCGTCTGGACTACTGAAAATCCGGCACGTCCGAGCCGCCGTTCAAATCCTTTGTCTTCCCCTTCGGTCCAAACTGCGAAAATGCCTAAAGTGGACAATGCGTCTTTGGTTTTCATCAGCGCTTCAAATCCATAAAACGGATGCATATCGTCCCGGTTGGCTTCTGTTGTGCCCTCATACAGATCGAGAATGATGGCATCGTATCGTTTCTTCGAAATATATGCCGCATCCATGATGATATTTGAGACATCACCCTCCACCACCCTCACCCGCTTGTCACGGAGCGGATAATCCGTCAATGCGCCAAGTTCTCCTTTGCACCACTCAATCACAATGGGATTCAATTCAACAACTGTTACACTGCTTTTGGACGGCAACGCATCCAATGCCGCACGCAGGGTATATCCCATTCCCAGTCCACTGACGAGGACCCGTGCGCCCTCTTTGGGGGTCATCATTTCGACCGCACTGGTCGCCAGTGCCTGTTCAGTGAGGCTTAAGTGGCTGTTCATCAGTATCTGATTGTCGATTTTGATGATAAAATCCTTTTTTCCTCTTTGCAGCAACTGCAGCAACCCATCCTGTGTCTGCTTTTGATCAAGTAATGTCCACGGTTTCATCTGTTATCTGTCTTTCGCTTCACGGTATTCCATGACTGCGCCAGGAAACTGGCCTTAGTGAGCTTAGTAACACAGGACTGCGCCCAAATGCAATTGGCCTTTAAAAACAAAGTGGCGTTGGGATGGGCTTATATGGGGCCGTCCGCAAATGTGGAAACAGTGTTGAGATCTCTGGCCACCTGGAACGCCCGCGCCATATCGGGAAGCTGAGTGATTTCAGGAACCACCTGCAAATGCCGAACCACGCCGCTTCGATCCATGACAATGACAGCTCTGGCAATAATATCAGCACCGTCTACTCCTAAACCCGTTGCCATGCCAAAAACGCCTTTCTCATGATCGCTTAAATACAGAACATGTGAATTGCCTTGGTTTTGGGCAAAATCCGCAAGGGACAGGATGGGATCGCGGCTGAGTGTCACCCGCACAATATCCGGCGGAAGCGTGTCTCCGCTGTTTTCAAGCGCCTGGCTTTGCGCGCTGCACACAGGGGTATTCACAGCAGGCACCGCACTGATTAGAACCACTTTGCCAACCAGAGATCGGGTATTGAAGACTTCACCGGTCTGCGCATCCGTTAGATTGAGTTCAGGCAACGAATCACCGATCGCCAAAGGCGCCCCAACCAGTTTCAGGGGCACTCCTTTTTGGGTAATCAGTGTTGCCGGCGGCACAGAGGCCCGACTGACTGAAATCTGTGATGCATCCTTCGAACCAGAGGCGGCAGTGGTTGCGATGTCCTGTTTGGCCACGCTATCACCGACCGTGCCAACGTCCGTCTTTTCAGTATTTATTTGCGTGGGCTGGGGATCAGTGTGAGATTTGCATCCGGTGAATAGCGCATACGATAACACGACTGCGAGTGCGTTTTTAAACATTCGGCCATATCCTTTTTGCAACTATGGAAAATTCATTGAAATAATAACCACGAATAGATGGGGCGCAAATACTTCCCACAGGGGCGCGAAGGAATGGTTATTCGCTGATATCCTGTCCTAAAAATTTTTTACCCAGGATAAATGTGGCGATCAGCGTGATTGAAACGGTAATGATGCCAAGGACCGGCTTTTGGGCGATTTGTGTAATCTCCGAACGGCCCATATTGGCAAGCAGAGCGATTCCGCCGGCGCCAATCGCTGAGCCTGCGGCAATGCAAAGCACAAGAACTCTGCGTGACAGCCCCAGAATTCGGCCAAGAAACACGCCGAGTACGGAGCCAGTGCCCTGGAACGGCAGTGCCACAAAGACAATGATTCCGAATTCTGCTGCGCGGCGCATCCATTTATGAGTTGCCAGCACTTGATGGCCCGCTTTGCGCAGAGCGGCCAACCGGGGGCCGAACGCAGGCATTTTGTACAGATGATGCATATTGGCAACCAGAATAAACGCGGTGGACAAATCGCCAAATAACACCATCGCAGCGATGGGCCAGGCGCCCATAGGTGCATTCTCAATTGCACCGGCCAAAACCACCAGCTTGCCGCCGCCCACAAAACCGCCAACAGTCATGCCGCCAATGAACCACATGGCATTGACGCCCTTGATGAGTCCGACCAGAAGCAGTATCAGCCCAAACACACCCAACGGTCCAAATGTGAATGTTGCCCAGAGCCATTTCGGCAAGGGACAAAACGCTTCGCTTGATAAATCAATACAGGGTTCTTTTATTCGATGGGTCACTGTTCCGTTCCACTGATAAAATCCATGCCATCGCATTCGATACAGGTTGCGAATAACCAATTTCTGCCTGTGTCATACATGTATGCATCGCATACCCACGATGAAATTCTTTGCGCTTCCCGGTAAATTACTGCAAGCAAAATCGATGAAAAAAGTCTTACTGACCGATGACGCAAAATTTAAAATAACGTTGTGGTTGCATGATATTGGCAACGCACCTATTAACACACAATGACTGCGTCGCACCAAAATCGCGCAAACTTTATAAAAGGCCACCGACACCGTGCCCCCGGTTCATGTGCGAAAGGGGGCCTACGCCTTCTTTTCGCCCTCTGCATGACCATGCACCTTGATGCCTGCATGGACTTGAACAGCACAGAGAACCCTGATCGCCTCATTTCAGGTCGTATCGTTGTTGAAAAGATTACGCAACGCCATTTTTCGGTGCTCAAATCGGCGCCAGTTCATCCCGGTGACTGGATGCTGACATCCCCCATCGGTACCCTTCTTGTTTCCGGCACCGCATCCGCGTCGGGGACCCGCAGCACTTTGGGCGAGATTATCGGCATCTGGCGTGACAATACCTTTTTTGACAACCTGTCTGCCGTGTCGTTTAGACCGGTCATCGATGGCAGTCCCAGCCAATTGAGGCTGGCTAAGATACATCCCGCCCGTTTCAATGGCGCCGCTGGTCTGCAGATAACCTGGAATGACATTGATAACCAGCTGTCACAGCGAACGTTCATTTCCTATGCCGAACAGACCCGTTCGTTCAAAATATCGAGTCGTATCCGCAATACCGGTGATCAGACCATCCGCAATGTGTTCGTGAATACATCATTTGCGGGAGATGGTGGATTCCCATTTGCGCCAGGACTTGGCTTTGTTGACGCCGAATCGCAGGGAAGCGCTGCATGGATTGCGTTCAAGGGGCAGCAACTGTCAACTGCGCTGGTACGCAGTGGGAAACCCTACGAAGTAACTTTCCAGTTTGATCCGCATGGCCCATACCAAAATCACGCCAGAATCGGCGATTGGACATTGCCCGCAGGTGCGTCCGCGATTTTTGATCAGCATATACTGGTAGCCGAGGGCGGTCTTGAAGCCATTGCCCACAGCGCCTGGCAAATCGCCGGGGTATCTGTCGGCCGAATTTCAGGAACTGCCCTTCCCATGCAAAGCTGGGGTGAGATTTCAATTGCAAACAGGACTGGTCACCCAGTCATGGTGGTGGATGTATCAAAGGGAGGATTTTTTGAGGCGTATGTGCCATTCGGTGATTATACCGTATCCCTCGTGACGCCCGGGGGGATTCAGGGCAAGTCCCTCCAACTGACCGGCGATACACCTGCCGCTGATGTGGCCTTCTCCACCGTCCCTCCTGGCACGGTGCATTACCTGGTTTTTGACAGGGATATGCATTCTCTGCCCGCGCGCCTCGTTATCCATGGCATAAGCCCTACCCCGAACCCGACACTCGGTCCGCGATACAAGGCATCCGGCGCCGAAAATATCAGATATTGCGGCAAAGGCGCCGGTTCGTTCGAGTTACCCTCTGGCACCTACCGGGTGCTGGTGACACATGGTCCCGAGTTTTCCATTGACGAAAAGATCTTCACTGTCCAGCCTGGCAGACATGTGTCCCTGCAGTTTGAGCTGACCGAAGAGATTTATCGGGACGGTTGGCTCTCCGCGGATTTTCATCTGCACGCTGAGCCAAGCTATGACTCAGATATTTCTTTGGCAGACCGGCTGATTTCCCTTTACGCGGAAAATCTGGATATTGCAGTGGCCACGGATCACAATGCCGTCACAGATTACAGTATCGCATTCAAAGATTTGCCGTTTTCGCCACCCCACGTCGTTCGCACAGTGAGCGGTGTGGAGGTGACCACCAAAAAGCCTGACTGGGGCCATTTCAACATTTGGCCCTGGCCGGCGCAGGAATCGCCTCCCCCCTGGATGGGGCAAACCGCGGAGGACATATTCAGCTTTAGTCGCGCCCATCATCCAGAGGCGATTATTCAGGTGAATCATCCCCGCATGACCATGTATGATGTGGGATATTTCAATCTGGCCGGCTTGAACACGACGCAGGGCGAGTTTGAAAAATATGGTGCGTCGTTCGATTTTGATACCATAGAGGTGTTTAACGGAATGGACCTCAATTATCTCGAAAACGTGGCGGAGAATCTTGAGGAATGGTATCGGCTGCTCAATCAGGGCCATCGTTATGTGGCTACCGGCAATTCGGATTCTCATTTTCTGGTTGGGCATTTCGCAGGATATCCCCGAAATTATCTGCGCATTCCTGAAAATACTGCCAAAACTGAGCCAGGGGCGTTGCCGACGGACAGGACAATCGCAGCCGCAGTTCGAGAGGGGCACCTGTTTGTGAGCAACGGCCCTTTTCTTCTGGCGGATATCGGTGACGCCTCTTTTGGCGACACTGTATCAGTTAAAAGAAACGCGCCCCACCCCATATATCTTGAAGTCCGAAGTCCATCATGGCTGCCAGTGGATACGGCGCAAGTGATAGTGAACGGCGAATCTGTTCAACAAGCGGCATTGCCGGCACTGGATGAAACCGGGATTCAAACCGTTGAACTGCCGCTGATGTTTGATAAAGACGCGTGGGTCGTCGTAAAGGTGACTGGGAATTGCGACATGAACCGGATATTACCAGGCTCCAGGACCAGTCCCCTGGCATTTGGCAATCCCATTTGGGTCACAGTGCATGATTGATTTTCCCCCAATGTGCCTTCCTTAAAAAACTTCGCATAAAAAAACTTCGCATTATCGGGCCGTCAGGTGTTCCCTGGATGGAACAGAAAATAAATGCCTGCTTTTTCCATTTATAAGCAAACAGGCGTTTGAAAACAACAGCTGTGATAGACATCACGCTGGTTCGGAAGGACGTGTATTAATGAAAACCTTATATAGTTGTGTTGCCGCAATTTTTGTCATCTCAGCAGTCGCGTCGCAGGCGAAGGCCGAGCCGTGTCAATTGAGCGATGAATGCGATGCAGGTGAATTCTGTGTCAATCTCGAATGCGCTGTGCCAAATGCGAAAATATCGGAGTGTGGGGATTCTTTGGATTGCGACCACATGTTCACATGTATCAGCGGCATATGCAAACCGGATGGGGTTTACTGTGAAACGGTCACCGGCTGGGAGGTAATCTGGGCAACGGGGAGTTCACTGACGTGCATGGATGGAATGGGAACCGGAAGTGCCAGCACCTCAGTCGGCACGGATATGGACTGCAGCGGTGAGTGCGATCCAGCCACATCGGTGGATTTACCCAATATCGAAGTTGCCGATCTTCAGGAACAGTGTCTCACGGAGGTTGAGCATACTTGTGGCAGCGAGATTCCTGTACCGCAGGAGGTGTGCGCGCCTGATGCGCTTAAAATCTGTACCGACTGGCTCATGCTCGCAGCTGAAATTGCGGCCAATTGCGAAGACGAATTTAGCAATTCGACCTCTGGGAATGAGGAGACACCCATTGGCGACGGCGGAGATATGGGTTGGGAAACAGATACAGACATGGTCGTTGAAGAGGACATGGGCGGTGGAGCGTCCGGAAAAGGAACTGCCGTTGCGGGAATCATATCAATGCGAGGTCTGGAATCCACGGTTAGTCCGTGGGCTTTGGTCGACTGCTGCGACGGGCTCGCGGATGAAGACGCCGCCGTTATCACGGGATTTGTCGATTGTATAAATGAAACGTCAACCAGCGACTGTGACGCAATCTGGGCCTGCTACGAGGAAAACTCGGAAAATTTAGACAACATTTTTGGGGGGTATGAAACCGAAAAAGGTATGGATGGAGGCGAAGCAAACGGAGACGTAGACAACACCTCTGCGCCCCGAGACGAAGATGTTGTTGTGGCAGGCGATGGTCAGGCCGCTGACGATGCGGATGGCGCCACAGACGGTGGCAGTTCGGACAGCGGCTGCACATTCGTCAGCCCCGGAGCATTGGGCACCTCCCTCCTGTCAATCCTCCTTTAACTGATTTCAATACCGTCCGTTCGAACCGCCGACGCATGTAAGTGGAGAGAATTGCTTTGGTTCACGATTTGAGCGCCCCGCTGCTATTCGGATTTGTCACATCGCCGTGAGGGCCTATCGCGGTGCGCCATGCAAACGAACTGCGCTGTATACTGATTCTATTGATATTTTTAATGATTCTGATATTTTAAATCGATCGGCGGCGTTTCCAATCGGCAACTGTCCCGCGTAGCCCAGGCATCCTGTTTTATGAGCATCAGTCACGAAGAAAGCATTTTAACGTCTTTGCGAAAAATAACCCGTGCCATTGATTTGTACAGCCATCAGCTCTCCAGGCAGTGCCACCTCACTGCCCCTCAGATTGGTTGCCTCCGCTACCTGAAAAAATCAGGAGATTCAACGCCAGGAAAGATTGCGAAATCCATGCATTTGAGCCAGGCAACCATTACCGGTATTCTTGACCGGCTTGAAGCCCGACGACTGATTATCCGCAGCAGAAGCACTTCCGACCGCCGAAAAGTGATAGTGGCTCTCTCCAGCGACGGCAATAATATCGTTGAAACCGTGCCATCGCCGCTTCAGGAGCGTTTTGCCCGAAAGCTGGCCGCACTTCCTGAAGAAAACCAGGCGGTTATCGATACAATACTGGGTCAGGTGGTGAGCATGATGGAAGCGGAAAAACTCGCCGCCGCTCCAGTTTTGCAGGCCGGTTCCATTATGGATGGGCCCGGAGAACCGGCATAGCAAAAGTCGCGTCGTGCATCACATGGACATGGCAGCACTGGCCGTCACTGGATAGGATTTCCATCGTCATCCACGAGCGCGCCCTCTTCCAGAACAAACTCAATATTGCCCTGTTTGAGACGAAAATCCACGCGGCGGTTTTTCGCATTCACCACGTCGCCACTGCCATCCGCCATGGGGTTCTCTTCGCCAAAAGACGCGATTGCGAGTCGGCTCTCATCAACGCCCAGATTCGACAGATACTTTACGACGGTCTGTGCCCGCCGCTCAGCCAGAGACATATTATATTCGTTTGTCCCCCGTGAATCGGTATGTCCTTCGACGGCCAGGGTAATGTCCGTCATCTCTTTTAGCCGGTTAGACGCATCCACCAGCGCTGCTTTGGCCGGTTCGGTCAGAGTTGATGCGTCCAGCGGAAAGTGGACGCGCTGCAGCACCAGCAGCAGTTCCTTTAATTCTCCTTCGGCGGCCTGAATTGACGGCGACGCCACGGCTGCATCATTTCCGCCATTGCCATCGCTTTGGGGCGTTACCGTAATGGCATCATCGGCACTGGCCACATTGGTCTGTTTTTTGTTACAACCTGACGCGGATATCGCCGCACATAACACGATAAAAAAAATCCTTTTCATATCAGTCTCCCTCAATTCTCTTTTTTTGTTATGACGAATACTATGATCATGTTTGTCAGCAGTTCAAGTTCCCGGTCGAAAGAAATATTCCCCGCAATGAAAAAAAGATCTTAATCTCGTGAAAAAATGGTTTTTTGGGGATTTGGAATATCAGCGAATTTCAATTCATCGTACATGCTGACAAAGGAACGAAATCCCTGCTATTTCGATTGGTATCGATGCTGTTGCCAATGCGCCGATAACATTGCGCGGAATAATTGGCAAGAGGAGCCCCGTCCACAAATGCGGTCTGCGATGAGGTGTCTGTGTCGCTGCGTTCAGGCGGTTTTACGCCGCCCACCTGCAATTCGTCCATGGCTGTATAATTACAAATTAGGCGAATTCTGAAATCATCTTCAATATCAAATTCGGATACACTTGAATTGTCCGACACCGTTACCATTGGGGCGCTGGATGGCGCAACATAAACGCGTCCGTTATCGGGGACGATGCCTGAAAGTGCCTGCTCGGTCATCATCACCGGATTGAGACTCGCCGGATCGAGTCGCTGCAGCCAGCACCCGTCCATGGAAGCGCCCGGCTCCATCCGCAATTCAATAAACGGATTGGCGGCCGCCAGACTGACCTGCTGAATGATTGCTGGAGATCTCACGTTGAGCGCATAATATCCAATCGTTCCCATTGCTGCGCGAATTGTCATTTCTGAAAAATCAGCAGCGTCGACGTACAGTGTTGGGTCCGGAGACCCGGCCGTACCGTCGACCGTGTCCACATCACAGTTTTTATCCTGACACAGCGCCAGTGACACATCGGGAGTTACGCGGGGACTGTCATTGAGGGTTCGGGCAGATACGCTGACCGCCAATCTGCAATTCTCACTGGCTGGCAGCATTTCAAAGGAATCCGCTTCGTTGGCCAGCATGATTTCATCGACCGTAAGCCATGGTGTCTGGCACAAATCAATTCCCTCATCAGGAAGTGCCAGAGGTGTTGTTTTGATCATGGTCACCGTGTATGGTTCGCTATTGTTCCCCCAGACCCTGAACACGTCATCGGCAAAGGCAAACAGCACGCCATCCTGCGAAGATGAAACGGCAACGGAACGGTTGTCCAATTCATCTCTGGAGGTTAGCAACTCAAGGGGCGCGCTCCTGTATTGTTCAGTGGCGGTATAGCTTCCGCGGATCTGTATCAGTGATTTTTCCGACGGCGGAAAAAGGAAATATCCGCGAATCAGCTTTCGTCCGCCGTCGATCGCCTGATAGGATACTTCATCCTTGCCTTCCTCATCCACGGGAACGGTAACGCGATTTTCGGGTGAATTCGCCCTGTCTTCATCATGTATTTTCCAGAAGCCGACAATGGCACCGTCACTGGCCGACACACTGACCGGCACTCCCGGATAAATCTGGTCTGATGGCAGGTCCAGGGTGTGGGCAAAATCAGCTGTCATGCGAACGGACGTGCCACCCTCTTCGGAAACATTTTCAATTCGTGCATAGACACCAGGGTCCAGTGGGTGGAGTTCAGACACCATGCTGCCCATGGCCGGGGCGTCTTCTCCGTCCCATATGGCGGCGCTCATTTCGATATTGAGATCTTCGACATTGGTTCCGCCGGGGGCAATATATTCCCGGTTCAAGGTGGCAGTGAGTGAATCGTCTTCCACACCGTCTTCATTTTCTGCAATAATTTTGACCGGAATCACGAATCGTTCGCCATTGAGAAAGGCGGCAACGCCAATCCAGCCCCCTGGTCCCTCCTCCTCCAGGGAGAAGAATATTGAGAAGTAATTTCTGTTTCTGGGAAAATTATAACGCTCGATACTCACGCCAATATTGTGAAACACCGACAGCGCCAGCGGCGGATTGCTAAAGGTGTTGGGGAGTGGCACTGAAATTTTTCCCAGTCCCACCCGCCGATAAATGTAAGGAGAGCCTATCGTGCTCATGATTGGCTGCTCCCGCTTAATTCCCCTGATATTCACCGCTGCCTGCTGCCCATCGGGGTTTACAAAATAAAATGTTTTCAATCCGGCAATGGCCGCAGGGGAAATATCAAGATCCATCACTGCAACAGGCGCCAGGCGCAGGGTTCCGTTATTGTTGACTTCGACCGTATCGTAGGTCAGATTCGCAATTTTCATGGATGGATCTGACAGCAATATTTGGGTGGATTCATTGAGAACCATGCTCAGCTCACCTTTAAACACGATGCGGGCTGATGACCTGCCAAGCCAGACAACATCCGGATCAGCGGTGACATGCGCCGTGGAATCATGGGCGGGATCGACCCTGAACCATAGCTGACTGGTTCCATTTTCTGACAACCTGGTTTCACCGTTTACCTGAAGTGCGGATGGCCCTGTGGGCGCATCGAATGCCGGGGCAAAATTGGTAATCTGCAATTGCCCGGGCGTTGTGATCGCGTCCGTTACATATCCGGGGATGGCATCGATACCCACACCGCTGCGCGGCATCGAAAAAATGGAGATGTTATCCCGGCTGTTAAAATGTGTATTCTGAAGGTTCAAAATCATCCATCGATACGAATAATTCTGGCGCGCATTGGGTTCGGTCGTCTGAGAAGTCTCAAGAGCGCGAAATGCCTCACCCCCGATGTCACGAACCAGCACGTGGCTGTGAATCTCCCTGTCGCCATTTGAAAATGTGAGTTCGAAGTCATTATGAACCTGAGCGCCATCCGCCACAATGCCGAGAATCCAATGGTTGGATGACGCGTGAACTTCGCTGGCAATAATGGCGCCAGGGGTCGACGAGGTCACGCGCCATGTGTCATCCAGTGTTGCGCCAATCATTTTTGCGACAACAGATTGAGGCTGACACTTGCTCTTCAGGCACTCGTCATCCCCCGGTGCGCAGTTATTTCTGACGCACACCACGTCCGCGGGGTCACAGGTCGGCAGGGTGCAATTGTCTATCATGGGAGGCCAGAATCGCACCATTGCGTCGCTGAAATCCGATGGCACAACAGTAATTGACGCGTAAGTCGTCTCTGAACCGGTTTTAATCGCCAAAGCCGTAGGGCCAGGAAATGCGCTGTCGTCCACGGTCAGTGCACAGACCGCTGTGTCAACGAGTGTGGTAGTGATTTGACAATTTCCCACATGAACACCGGGATTTTCCGGCACGGCTACTGAAAACCAGTCGGCGTCATTGGATTGCGCGCCAATAAAGGAAATGTTTTTCCCTTCCAGACCGATATTGAGGACGTTTGGAGGATCTCCCGCCGAAGGCTTTTTCACCCGGCGTGGGGTGACCATAACACTGGCGGAATTATCGGGTTCTATATTCAGCTTTCCGGAATACACCCGGGGAGAGTCCACAAAATAGACATCAATCGTTCTTGATGATTCGCCAATCGCCAGAGCCAAATCCGAAACGGTAAATTTTGCACGCATCTCAGGGGGGGCGTCAGAGTCTGGGTCTTCATAAAAATAAACATCGTCAACTGTTATTTTTACGGTGTCAGGATAGAAAATAACACTGCTGGGGATGTGGGGGGGCGACGATATGCGCCCGTCCGCATCGCGCAAACTAATGACCACTTCCTCCTTTTCATCCCCTGCATTCAGGGTCGGTGGATTGAAAATCAGCTCGCTGGCGGTTTGGTTTGCACCCACATAAAACCGGGCGGGAATCGCCTGTTTCCGGGTGCACGCAAATGTCATTTTGTAGTAGCCTTCCTCAATATTCTCCCCAATGTTCAAACGCATTGAAATGCTGTCGGGGCCCACGTGTTCCAACGAATCAAACGTGATGTCCGAAATGGGTTTGTTCGAGTTGTCCTTTGTAAAAACAAAGCGCTCCTGCAATTGAAAAACAGGAAGGTCTGTCCACTTATCCAGGGAATCGCAGGCGCTGAAGTCGGTGCCGCTGCGGGACAGCTTCATCAGTATTTCGGATCCGCGATAGACCGTCGCGGGATACAGTTCGCCGTTTTTTTTGGCGCGAATGTCGGCTGGTGGCTCGCAGGCAATACAAAGTGCAGTCAATACACATATTTGCAATGTTCTCAAAGCTCTGCTTGCAACCATAAAATTTCCTGTTATTCTCCTGCTGAAGAACTGGTGGTCATGCCGGTACCGGTGACACCGGTTTGAACTGTTATAACATTAATATCAAGGGGTTGTTAATGTACATTCCAAAAATTGAAGAACGACACCACTTTTGCTTTAAATGTGGCCAGGAAATCGATTTCGATCGAATCAAAATGGCACGGACTGATACCTGTCCGCACTGTGCACATGATTTGCACTGCTGCAGAAACTGCGAGTACTGGGATCCGGGATACCACAACCAATGCCGGGAACGAATCACGGAATATATCTCCGATAGGGAATCGGCCAACTACTGCAGCCATTTTACGTTTAAAAACGGAAAGCCGGAAACTGACAGCACTGACGACGCCAAAGCCAAACTGAACGCGCTTTTCAAGTAGTTTCAACCACAGGAACCATACACCTATGCGAAGCATGACCGGATTTGGCCGGGGTGACGCCTCAGCCGCGGAAGCGCACATTGTCGTTGAAATAAAAACGGTGAATCATCGCTTTTTGGAGATTCGTTCCAGGATACCGGCGGAACTTGGCGATATGGAGCAGGTGCTTGAACGGCAGGTGCGCAATCGCCTGAGCCGGGGATATTGCACCATTCATCTGACAGTTGAGCACAGCGATTCCGGTCGGACCCGAATTGACGAAAAAGCGCTTGTTGGACATATCGCGCAGCTTCAGGAAATAGCGAAACGAACAGCGGTTTCCGTGGACTCACTGCTGCCGATACTGGCCAGCGCTCCTGACCTATATGAGTTATCCAGGGCAGGTGCGTCGGATTCCATTCGGGCGGCGTGTATCCAGGCGTGTGACAGCGCCCTGGGGCAACTGATAGGCATGCGAGAGTCTGAAGGCGCCCATATGACCACTGATATTCGCCAGCGAATGGATACCATTGCCCAGTTGAACAGTCAGATTGAGGTGCATGCCACGGCCCACGAAAAACTCATTTTCGACAAATATCATCAAAAAATTTCTGAGATGCTGGCAACAGTGTCCGCCACCGAAACCAGCCGCATTGAAACCGAAGCGGCGATTTTTGCTGAGAAGGCGGACATTAACGAAGAGGTAAATCGTCTGCACAGTCATATCAACCAGATGCGAAGCGTATTCGATGAAGTTGAGCCGATTGGCAGACGGATGGATTTTCTGGTTCAGGAAATGGGGCGCGAAGCCAATACCATTGCGTCAAAAGCGGTCCTTTCCGAAATCACTCACATGGTGGTTGCCATTAAAGGTGAACTGGAAAAAATACGGGAATTGGTTCAGAATATTGAATAACCAGTAAGTAACCAGTAACTTTCCGGAGTATTTATGACAACACATAAACCGCTGTTAATCATTGTGTCCTCCCCTTCCGGCGCGGGCAAAACAACGTTGTGCAAACGGTTGCTTGCCGAATTTTCAGACATTCGCTTTTCAATTTCGCATACCACACGGGTGCCCAGACCCAACGAAGTGGATGGCAGGGACTACATATTCACCGACAAGGCCACATTCGATAAGATGGTCGATGAGGAACAGTTTGTTGAGTGGGCGCATGTTCACGGCAATCGATATGGCACGTCGCTTGGTGAGATTCGTTCCGCCGCTGCCCAGCGGGTGGATTTGATATTCGATGTGGACTACCAGGGGGCGAGACAAATCAAGTCCAATTACCCGGACGCCGTTGGTATATTTATACTGCCCCCTTCAATCGATGAGCTGAAACTGCGGCTCAACGCACGGGGAACCGAAACGCCCGAATCCCTGGAGCGGCGTTTCAAGGCAGCGCTCGGCGAAATCGCCCATTACGACGAATTTGATTATCTGCTGGTCAATGACAATGTGGACCATGCATATGACCGGCTGCGGTCCATTCTGCTGGCAGAAAGAATTCGCATCGCAAGAAGCAGTGATGCGGCTCGAAAACTGCTGGAGTGAGTCTATAAATAAAATATTTATGCCACTTTGGGCATATTATTGTTTGTGTTTATTTATTTCCGAATCCTGACCAGCCAATCCGAAAACAGCTTGCCATTTTACTTCTTGAGTAAATTTATTTAATTATTTCAGGTGATTATACATAAAAAATGCCACAAGCACTCTAAAAAAAGACTGGGCCTGGTGTTGGGGTCACCAAAGGGATAACATTGGCATCGCTTTTGCTGTTATATGTTGCGTGACTCAAAACTCAAAATTGCCACATCGATTAAGTCAGTTAATAAATGGAAAGGATTCTGCGATGAGAAAAGTAAATGCACAGGCATCCCATGACGTACTGGTGGGCCCTCCCGGTCTGTTCTTTTTTGCAAGTGTTGCGGTACCCGTACTCCTGATTATGATTCGTTTGATCTAAACCCGTTAATAAATTCAACACATCGTCGATAATGATATTGAGGCAATGGTCCAATCACGAAGGGGTTTTTTTGTATGCTGCCGAACCGAATAATTTACCTGAAGATTGAAAAAAAAGCTGATGCTGATTGCAATTGAAGAAATTGAAGCCGGCATGAGAACGGCCAAAAGCGTGATGAATCAACGGGGACAGATTCTTCTGCCTAAAGACACTGAATTAAATGACAAACTTATTCAGGGACTTCGTTCCTGGTCCATTCGTTTTGTGGATGTGCAGCAATCGGAAGACGGAGATGTCACAGACCTGACAGATGAACAGCTGCTGATGCTCGAAGATTCCCTGGTTCGCACATATTCACAGAGTGAAACCAACGACGAAAATCCCCTCTTCCGCCTGCTCAGAGAGCTTTACCGGGATTATCTGGAGACTGACCATAACGCGCTGAGTGCTGAAGCGAACGTAGTCTCCAATGAACCATTGCCCGCAGAAAAATGGATGACTGTCCCCCACCTGATTCAGAACGCCAAATTCCAGGTGACTATCCCGGAAATAAGGCATCGGCTGAGCGAAGAGATGAATCGCCCTGAAATATCCGTGACGCGAATCGGCGAATGGCTGTCCCGGGACCCCGTTTTGAGCGCCATGATAATCAGGATGTCAAATACGGTCTGGTATGGGGTGAGCCATCGGGCCAACACGGTGTCCAGAGCAGTCTCGGTGATTGGGTATGAGGATGTGAAAAAATTTGTGCAGGATACAGCTGTTGCCAGCCGGTTTTCCGAGTCAGACGACATAGCGGCAACGCCTTACAGCTTCTGGATTCACAGTTATGCCACGTCGGTATTTACACAGATTATTGGGTCGCATCTGAAATACCCGGACCTGGAACAGCTGACCCAGCTTGGCCTGCTCCACGATATGGGCAAGCTGCTTTTGTATATGCAGGTTCCCCAGTTGTATAGCGATATTTGCCGATTTGCGTGGCAAAGCAAAACACCGACTTTAAAGCTTGAGAGACGATATTTGGGGTTTTATCACAATATGCTGACAATGGAGTTGCTCAAGCACTGGAACTTTACAAAGGCGAGTCAGGATACGGTTTATTTTCATCACACCCCTGAAAACGCAACCCACAAAAAAGAAGCGTATACGCTGCATCTGGCGGACGCATTGGCCAATGCCATGGGATTCAGTGTACAGAAGCACTGCGTTCACCCGGCGATTGCGCCAAATATCCTCGCTGAGTTGCAACTAAAGGAAAAATTTCTGGCGGGGATCATTGCCGAGGCGCAACAGCAGATTGTTACAGTGATGAGAGAATTGGGAATTCAGTAGGCAGACTGGATCGATTCGGATTGCGCCTGATTGTGTTTACAGACAGAACCTGAAGGGAATCGGCAGGACGGAAAGCCCTATTGCACTCATATAAATCCCGAATAGGTCTGGCATTTGCCATAAACCCATCCCACCTGGAGACCAACACGCTTTAATATTTTTTTAGGACTGCCGGGACCGGCAAAAAAACAAACTCCGAAATCTCAATACCTGCCTGCGGATACAACGGACACCAGGTCTTCTCCATACCAGACAGCCAACAGGAACATCCAGGGTTGAATCAACTTTGTCCAGACAGGATGAGATGGTTCGGTAATCTGTTTTCAAAGAGCGATTCATCCAGGTGACGAAAAGCGATGCCCCTTCCGGGTAATTCCGGGCAGAAACCCCGGAAGGAGCGATGCCTTAATCATGCCTAGATGAGGCTTAACGCCATGGACGGGATTTGGTTGGCCTGCGCCATAACCGCTGTACCCGCCTGCATCAGAATCTGTGACCGGGTCATGCTGACCGATTCTTCCGCCACATCCACGTCTCTGATTCGGCTGTTGGATGCGGACAGGTTCTCGCGTGTGGTTGCAAGGTTGCGCACCGTGCTCGCAAGTCTGTTCTGGACCGCACCGAGTTTACCGCGCTGCTCCGACAGGGAAGTGATTGCATCATCAATTGTGCCAAGTGCCGTTCTGGCGCCGGAAGCGGTTGAGATACTGGCGGAAGCCACATTTAATCCGCTCGCTTCGGTGGTTACCTTGGTGAGCTCAACCGTGATCTGGCTGTTGGTATCATTGGCATGACCAACCTGCAGGGTGACGGAGGTCGCACCATTGAGCAGGTTTGTTCCGTTGAATTCGGTTGAATTGGCGATTCGATCGATTTCAGAAGTCAGTTGTTCAAATTCGTTGTTCAAAAATCCTTTCTGGTCTGAATCGGTGGTGCCGTTGGCGGCCTGAACAGCCAGCTCGCGCATACGAATCAACATGCCGCTGATTTCGTCCATGGCGCCTTCTGCGGTCTGCACCAGCGAAATACCATCGTTCGCGTTGCGTTCCGCCTGGCCCAGTCCGCGAATCTGCGCTTTCATTTTTTCGCTGATGGCCAGACCGGCGGCGTCGTCTTTCGCAGCGGTAATCCGCTGACCGGAGGACAGGCGGGCCATGCTGGTCGAAAGAGAGGAGCTCGTGTTGTTCAGGTTCCGTTGGGCATTGATTGCCATTGTGTTGGTGTTAATTACCATTCCCATAATGTTTCTCCTTACATGGAACCGGGACCGACAACAGCGTCGGCGATCCGGGGAGCATTCGTGCTCCGTTTATGGTTGCGTTTTCAAAGTTTCCCACCGTGGCGACCGGTCAAACATGTGACCCGGTGAGTCCCTCTGGTTATTATGAAAAACGAGAGGGGTCATGACTCCCCGCCCGCGTTTTCACCCTTATCCGATCAAAGACAGCGCCATGCTCGGTATTTGGTTGGCCTGCGCCAACACCGACGAGCCGGCCTGCATCAATATCTGTGATCGCGTCATGGCCACTGATTCATCCGCCACATCCACGTCTCTGATTCGGCTGTTGGATGCAGACAGATTTTCCCTTGTGGTGGCCAGGTTGCGTACTGTACTCGAAAGCCGATTCTGAAGCGCACCCAGCTTGCCTCGCTGCTCTGACAGATTGGTAATGGCCGTGTCAATGCCGCCAATGGCGGACAATGCGCTGCTGGCGGTGGCAATGCTCGCACTTGAGAGATTTCCCATATAGCTGGTATCCGCAGACACATCTTTAAACTGAACGCTCATCTGATCGATATTGGCACTTGTGCCAATGCCAACCTGCAGCACAATTGATGTGTCCCCATTGAGCAGTGACGCGCTGTTAAATGAAGTGGCGTCGGCAATACGGGTAATTTCAGTTGCCAGCTGTGTGAACTCAGTATTGAGGAACCCTTTTTGGTTGGAATCAGTTGTGCCGTTGGCGGCCTGAATGGCCAGTTCGCGCATACGAATGAGCATACTTGAAATTTCGTCCATCGCGCCTTCTGCGGTTTGTACGAGGGAGATGCCATCGTTGGCGTTTCGTTCAGCCTGTCCCAGACCACGAATCTGCGCTTTCAATTTTTCGCTAATGGCCAAACCGGCCGCGTCATCTTTCGCCGCGGTAATGCGTTTACCAGATGACAGACGTGCCATGCTGGTAGACAGAGATGCGGTTGTGTTGGATAGGTTTCGCTGTGCGTTGATTGCCATTACATTGGTGTTGATTACCATTCCCATTGTTCTTTCCTCCGTGAAAGCCGTCCCATTGGGACAGGGAGCATTCTTGCCCCGCAGTTTATCTGTGTTGTCGATACGTCACTGTATCAACAAAATTTTTTATATAGCCCACGCGCTGTCTCCGGCTCCGGCGATCATGAAACCGGAGACAGCGCCATAACGGTTTTATAGCCCACGCGCTGTCTCCGG
>JAFGWT010000525.1 GCA_016937015.1 Deltaproteobacteria bacterium
CGCAATTAAAAGCGCGGCCACAGTGAGATGAAACGCCAGCGCTGCACTGCCAAACCCCCATAGGCGCAACCAGGAGGGCATCGTTTTGCGGGGCGCGCTCGAAAACCCGGTCGGTACCGGATGCACCACCCGACTCGCCAGCTGGACTGCGGCTTCCTGCCGCCGCAGAGCCCGCTTTTCGGCATAGCCGTTCGACGTTTTTGTGCCATGCAATTTTTTGGTAGCTGATGTCATCCACAACTCTCCTGATTTCCTGTCGTCTCTGCCCTGCGCCGGCCCGGTACACCTCAATTTTCCATGGCGAGCGCAATCACTTTAAGTCACTGGGCCAATCCATAAACCTTCGCCTACGGCTGCCTCGCAGCCGGTGTGCTGCCCTGGTTTGCAGCGGTCTGCCTGCGTTCAATGTTCAGCGCAAATCCGCTCACGCCCGCCTGTTTGACAAGGTCAACCACTTCAACCACATCCCCATAGGGCAATCCGGTATCGGCCGATATCACCGCCTGCACTTTCGGGCTTTCCTTTACCTGTCTGGCAATCACCTTCCCTGCGCTGGTCATTGAAAGCGGCTTGCCATCCACAAACAGTTCCCTGTCAATCGTATAAACCACATTTACCGTTGCGGTCACTTCCGTTCCAGCCGATGCCGCCTTCGGCAAATCAACCTTAATCGCCGCCTTTACAATCGCCGTGGAGGTCACCATAAAAATGATGAGAAGCACGAGTACAATATCCACAAACGGAATTATGTTTATTTCAGAGATTACATCATCGTCTCTTTTACCTATTGGTCCAGCCATGATACTTACTCCTTTGCAGATGCATCCGCAGGTACGGCCTTAAGGTTGGCCGTCAGCACTGAAGCCAGCAATCCAAGGTTTTCACTGAACTTTTTAACCCTCGATTTAAAAATGTTGTACGCCACCACGGCTGGAATGGCCACCAGCAGTCCAACAGCGGTTGCAATCAGGGCTTCCGCGATACCCGCCATTACCGATGAGCTGGCCTCTGACATATTGCCGGCCAAATCGTTGAAGGCCCGAATAATACCCAGCACCGTTCCAAAAAGACCGATAAACGGGGCATTGGAAGCAACTGTGGCCAGCACATTCAATCGTTTGTCGTATCGGGACTGCTCCTTGCCAGTGGCACCCGCCAGCAGATCCTCCACCGCCTCAGGTCCAAGCCGATGATTTTTAAGTCCAAACAGCACGACGTTGGTTTCAAGACTGTCATGTTCCGCAAGCAATCTGGCCGCACCATCAAAATCACCCGAGTTGAGCAGCCGTGACAGCTCGTTCCTGATTTTGTCAATGTTTACTGTGTGGCGCCGGTAAAACACGGCCCGCTCAATCATTATTGCAACCGATACGACCGACAGTCCCAGCAACAGCCAAAGTACCCATTCTGCCTGAAAAACAGGCAACCCCATTAACGTTCCGATAATTCCAGTCGATTGTTCATTCATTGTTTAATCTCCTTATTTGCGCTACGACACACTGCCGCGTCTGACTAACAAATGATTAATCATTGAGTAAATATCAGTCAACCCAACTTGCTAAAAATTATTCAGTGGCTAAATTTGACAATGTGTTGAATAGTTTTTTATAAAGAGGACAGACAATATGACGACAAACGAAAATAAAAGTAAATACATTAGTATTGGCGGACTCGCGGCCGGCAGCGGCGTGCCGGTTGAAACCATAAGAAACTGGGAGCTCCGATACGGCTTTCCCGCGCCCATTCGCCTGGACTCCGGCCACCGACGCTATGATATGAACCTCATTACCCGGTTGCGCAAGATAAAGTTGCTTGTTGATGCGGGGTACAAACCGTCATTTGCGGTCAACCTCGAAGAATCGGAAATTGATCAATTGCTGGTTTCCGTTTCTCTGGCCGGTGATACTCACGACGCTGAGAGCGAGGATGCCCAAACCACCGTTCGCAGATGGTTAATGCTTACCGAATCCATGAATACGGTCGAACTCAACCGGGTGATGGCCAGGGACTGGAACCGCATCGGCGCCAGACGCTTCATTTTCGAACTCACGTTGCCATTCCTCCGGGATGTGGGCAATCGCTGGGAATCCAGAACATTTTCGGTGGCTCATGAGCATTTTGCCAGCGAAGTACTGCAGGCCTTTCTGGCATCGCGATGGCGTCCACTGGTCAGCAGCAATCATAAAAAAAAGCTGATTCTTGCCAATCAGGAAGGGGATCTTCACAGTCTCGGGCTGCAGATGGCCGCCGTTTTGACCACCCTGCACAATGTGGAGCCGGTATTCCTTGGCCCCAACACCCCGCTTCAGGACATCATTGTCGCCGCCAATGAGCAAAAAGCAGCCGCAGTTGTGATTGGATTGTCGTCCGTTTCAGACCCGGAGTCCTCCGCCCGCTTCCTTTCAAGGCTGCATCAGAGCCTTTTGGGGGTACGTCTCGCATTTGGTGGCAACGATCGGATTCCGGGCATGTCCAACGTGGAATACATAGCCAGCCTGGAAGATTTTGATACCTGGTGTCGAAGCATATAGTACTCTATTAAAAATCAGTTTTATCCTTTGCGTCACCGCACCTGTCAACCAGCGAAAGCCCCACCGCCACAATTATTGACCGCCTACCAAAAGACAGCTAAACTCTGACCTGATGAAGACATACGAAATCACGATAGGCCGCGAAACGTTTCCCATAAAATCCGACGCCAGCGAAGCCCATGTTAAGGAATTGGCCAGAGAAATTCAGTCTCGATATGATCAAATGAACACCCATAAGGGTCCCCGCGCTTCCCAGGGATTTCGAGCCATGACCATGGTGGCCCTGGTGCTGCTGGATGAACTGCTGGAAATGCAGCAAAAACATTCGTCGCTCAAAAAGGAATCCGTTGAGTTCGCAACGCGGCTGACTGCCCGCATCGATGCGGTACTCGATGGAAATGAATGATCCCGGGCAATCTTCAGTTGGGTGGGCCGCAGGGGCACTCGGTCAAATGACGCCGGGTGCATAACGCAGGCGCATCCAACAACTGATGACCATTACCAACTCCCTTCCCCATTGTTTTTCAGCAAATAACAGACTGGTATTGTTTATTTGTTTGTCTGGTGGCCGTTAAAGAAATTAGAATATCAGAGTCCAGATAACGACATGAGGTGTGTAATGTTTAAAAGCAAGCGCTCACTTGAATTGCATGCAAAAAGCGGTATTTCCTTTGCATCGTTCATCCCCGCCACACTGGCTGCCACATTCGTCATTCTTTGCCATGTGCAGGCCGCATCCGCCAAACCAGGCAGTCACGGATGGGCGGTATCCACATGGGACACAACCCGTTCCACGGTCGTATTCAATTACGAGCACGGGATAATGGCGGAAGGCGGATCGTCCAACCTTGTTGGCTACAATGCCAATTTCACCTCCACCACAGGTCGCTTAAGCGCTCAGTTCGGGATGCAGTACATCAATATGAACCCGTCCGGGATGGACTGGGCGATGCACGGCGGGGCCGGTTCTGTCATTGCGCTTTACGGCATCCCAATCGGTCAGCGGTACGACAACGGCCTTCCCAAAGCAGCGCTCTCCCTTTATGGGGGCGCAGTGCCAACAGTGCTGGCCAACGGTCAGTACAACTGGGTTACGGTTCCGTTTACGTTGGGATTGGGAATGGAAATAAGCCCCATCAAGCATCTGTCCATCATTCCCTGGATGGAAGGCGCGGTCAGTTTCAATTTTGATACAGTCATTCGCTACGAAGAATTCCAGCAGCGTGTTAACGAAATAGTTGCTGACCTCATGAACCCCCCCGATCCTCAGGAACTGCTCGACCATGTAACCATCACCTACGATAACAATGGTGTTCCCATAGACATCGCATTCGACGATCAGGCGCTGAGTATCTTTTTGCCGGATGAAACAATTGATGAACTGCTCAACGGCGTCATTGAATATGAAATTGCCATGGCGTTTCGTTTTCGGGGTGGATTGTCGGTGGTATTGAATATTGGCGATCGGATGGATTTACAGGTCAATGCAACAGTGGCCCAGGTGGGCTCGGATTTCGATGCGCCGCCCACATGGTTTGTTGGAACTGCGCTGGCCTTTGCCTGGGACGATGCCCCCCTGGGTATTTTGCCGGAGGCGCATCGCGCCAGCCTGTTGTCCTGTGATACGGTGGCGACGCGGTTTGAATCGTGTGGTCAGTATCGCGATCTGATTGATAAGATTCGTGACGAAGAAGCGGCCAAACTCAATCGCGACAAAACGATAATCGTTCATGAAGAACAGAAGGCGCCGGCAAAACCCACATCTCCCCCACCGCCGCCCCCGGTGTCCACACCCCCAAAGAGCGATACCAATGCCCCCCCACCTGCACCTCCGGTTGAGGCACCTGCGCCCGCAATAAACACACCGCCCCCGGCAGTGACACCAGCCCCCGCCAAAGCTGACGTGCCGCCTCCGCCTCCGGCACCCGCCAGAACACAACCCCCATCGCTCTCCCAGCCAATCAACTGATAGAACCAATAAGACTTACAGGACTTATAGGACTTATAGGACTTATAGCCATAGGACTCATAGGACTTATACGACTTATATCCATAGGACTTATAGGACCCATAGGACTTATATCCATAGGACCCATAGGACTTATACGACTTATATCCATAGGACCCATAGGACTTATACGACTTATATCCATAGGACTTATAGGACTCATAGGACTTATAGGACTTATTTCTCCAACATTTGCAGCAACCCCTGCATTCTGGTGACAATTGAATCCTGCAGGGAGGACAGCGCATCCAGTGCGGGGCTCATCTCCCCGGACGCCCCACGTACCTCGCGAATGAAAACACTCATTTGCTTTGCGGCCGCACCGGTTTCCCTGGCCGCGCTGTTCACATCATTGAGCTCGCTGGATGCATTTCCGATCATTTCGGTAATTTCCCGGGTGGTTACGCTTTGCTCTTCAGTGGCGGTTGCGATGGCACTGACGTACTCGCTCACTTCTGCGATAACCCGTGTGATCCCGTTGATCTCTTCTATGGTGCCCTGGGTCGCTTCCTGGATGGCGCTTATTTTCTCCCGAATGTCCGATGTGGCGCTGTTGGTCTGCTGGGCGAGCTCTTTTACTTCATTGGCCACTACCGCAAATCCTTTTCCCGCTTCACCGGCGCGTGCGGCTTCGATGGTGGCATTCAGCGCCAGCAACTTCGTCTGCTCAGCAATCTCAACAATGGTCTCTGTCACATTGCTGATCTGTTTTGCGGCCCGCCCAAGGGAATCCACCTTTGTCGATGCGTTTTCCACACTCCGCACTGCATTATCCGCCACCCCACGCGCCTGCTCCGCACTTTGCGCAATCTCGCTTACCGTTGATGTCATCTCTTCGGTGGACACCGCAATGGCGGTCACATTTTCGCCGGAACGATTGGTTGCGGCAATCACTTCCTCTATGACTGAATCCAAAACGGAACTGGCTGCGTCCACACCTTCCAGGCCAGACACCACACTCGCGTTCAAATCGCCAATTTTTTTGGCATCAGTCGCACTTTGGGAAATAAAATTCAGCACACCCGCGGCTTCGAGAGCCAGCCCATCTCCGTCGGTGGACTGAGTTGAGGCTGATTTCAACGCCTCGATGTGCAGCAATGCGGCATTAAACGCCGACTGCAATGCAGGCAGGTCGCCTTCGCTGTTCAACGTGATGGGCGCCGGTATCACCCCCTGTGCAATTTCCGATAACGCAGTCGTCAAAATTGCGACTGATTCGGTGAGCGCGTCTGTGGCAATGGCATTGGATTTGGCCTTGGGCATTATTTACCTCGCAATCACACGTCCAGACAAACCTGTCCTGCCAGGGAACACGGCAGCCAGATGAATCCGGAAGCAAAAAATTGTATTTTTAAAAAATCACATCAAATCATTTAAGGATAACGACAACCCGGCAAAAAACTTTATAGAGATGCACGAGACCCATTCAATCTTCAGTTGACCTTGTTGCGCCTCATCGTCCTACCGAAACATCTGGCTTTCCAGGCTGCCGGATTCCATCCACTTTACATTGTTTCGGTCTATTCAGCAGCTCGACTGGGTCACACAAGATCGAATTGTTTTCGAAATCTGTCGAGGGCTTCCTGGGTCCCAACGAGAGACAGCACATCCCCCTGCTGAAACGGAATGTTGGGCTCAGCGGACAGTTTGACCACCCCCGCGTCACTTCGACGCTGAATACCGATGGCATTTAATCCGTACGTCGCTCTGAGATTCAACGACTTCAGCGTCTCACCGACCAGTTTGGCACTGACCTTTAATTCGTTAATTGTTTCGTTACCTGGCAATTCCACAAGCGAAAAATCGACTTTGGCCCCGGCTGACAAAAACTTCATTGACGCCGCTTCGTTGCGTAAAATCTCGTGCTCGAAAAACACCATTATGTCGTGACGGGTGATAGTGCCCACCAGCCGGTCGTTATTGTCCAGAACCGGCAGCATCTCTGTATCCAAACGTGAAATGTGCCCCATCGCCACATCGAGGGTATCGTCGAGTTGCACAGTGGTCACCGGGGCGTCCATCATATCCACGGCCATTATCAGCGTATCATCGAGTGCCTGCTCGCGTATAATGGCCTTGATGCGCTGCAGCGTGATTTCCCCCAGCAGTTTCTGTTCGGAATCCACAACATACTGGTGCCCGGAGGGGCTGCCCAGTGCGACTTCGACGACCTGACTGGCGGGGGTCACCGGAAGCATGGTTTCCGGGAACGGCCGAAGCAATCGGCGCACCCGGGTGGTTCGCATCAGCTCACTTTCCGCGGAACTGCGCAGTCGTATTCCCCTGCGTTTGAGTCGTGTGGTAAAAATGGAAGTGGAAAAAAGCCGGGTGGAAATGACCAGTGAAATAATGCATGCGAACATCAGGGGCAAAATAATGGTGTAATTGGTCGTGATCTCAAACAGCATCAGAATCGCGGTGATGGGAGCATGGGTCGTTCCCGCCAGAACTGCGCCCATTCCCACCAGTGCATATGCACCGGAGTGGGCTGTTTGCCCGGGCAGCAGATGCTCCACAACCAGGCCAAATGCGCCGCCCAGGCACGCCCCCACAAAAAGCGACGGCGCAAAAACCCCGCCGGACCCCCCGGACCCAAGCGACGTCCCCGCCGCAATGATTTTCAGAAATACGAGAACCGCCAGAATCCACAACACTTCCTCGCCATGAGCGGCTTTGTAAACCGTTTCGTAACCAACGCCGAGAATCTGCGGAAAAAAGATCGCCATTCCACCGACAATGGCGCCGCCAACAGCCGGGGACAGCCACTGGGGAATGGGCAACTTATCCCAAAGGTCCTCAAAAAACACGATGCCACGCGTAAAGAGGGTAGCTACCACGCCCGCCAGCACGCCCAACGCCAGATACAGGGGCAATTCCACCCAGGGGTTTTGAAGCGCGTACCTTGGCACTTCGATGAACGTCTCATTCCCGTAAACGAGTCGCGTGACCACAGTCCCCATCACTGAGGCAACCACCAGTGGGCTGAAAACGCTGATGGTGGCCGAGCCGATAATCACCTCCACCGCCAGAATAACCCCCGCAATCGGCGCATTAAACGTGGCCGCCATGCCTGCCGCCGCGCCACACCCCAGTAGAATAATCAGTTTATTGCCATCAAATCCCAGCATCTGACCAATGGAAGAGCCCACTCCTGCCCCGATTTGCACAATAGGCCCCTCGCGCCCAACCGAGCCACCGGAACCAATGGTAATCGCCGAAGCGAGCGTCTTGACCATCATGACCCGTTTGCGAATTTTTCCACCGCGGTTGGCCACTGAGTTCATCACTTCGGGGATGCCGTGTCCCTTGGCCTCTCTGGCAAAAAAATAAATCAGCGGCCCCACCACCAGTCCGCCAATCGCCGGGGGCAACACCAGCAGATACCAGGGGGTTTGGGTCAGAATTTCATTGGAAAAACCGCCCAAAAACGCGAAATGGCGAAACGCCTCAATCAAATATCGAAACAGTACTGCGCCCAATCCGCCCAGAATGCCAACAATGGCCGCCAGGATGAGAAGGTACACTTTCTCACCCAAAACGCGTTCCAGTCTCATGCTGATTTTTTCCGGAGTACTGAAGGCATTGGTTTTCATCGGTACGCTCCCTGAATATGCAGTGACACTGGTCGCCTTCTACACCAAAAATATTCAGGCGTACAGGGCATATAAGGCATTTGCCGGTTTTCCCCCGATATTCGGACCAATGACCAACGGCATACGGATGCCCGTTATTCTTCGCCCGGGGAGGTGCCTTTTGACTAACGTTCGATAAGACCGAAACAAAGTTCAGTTGAAAGTTCAGTTGTTCGAACAGACTGCACTGAAAGCCAGATGTTTCGGTAGGACGATGAGGCCCGACAAGGTCAACTGAAGATTCAATGGGTCCAGGGTTTGCATTATGTGCTGTTTTCTTTTGTCGGCATTTATTGCATTGAAGCCATGATGTGCTGTTTCTCCACATCATGATGGCAGGTCTGGGTGGGCGCCATCCCTTTTAAAAAATATTCCTGCCGCTGATGGGGGCATGCGTCAGACACCCGTTTGCCCGAGACTGGGCAGACTGGGGCGGTCACGATGCCCGCCGGTTTTGGGGGGAGTGTCAGCATCCGGCCTTTGGACGCAATCAGCAAGCCGTCTCTGGCCAATGGTCCAGCGCCGCTCATTCCCAGAACCCCTTTGGTGGGGTTGCCATCAAACCGGCCGGTCCAGGCGGCAACGGTGTATTCGCTGGTGGCAAAGACCGCGACCGTATCTGAAAATCCGCGCGCCGTTCCGGTTTTAACGGCCACTTTATAGGGCAAATCCGCGGGCAGTTCCTGCCCAAACACTTTACGCCGGGCTTCGGTGTCACTCAGCATATCCATGGTCAGCCACGCCACCTCTTTGGAGAAAACCCGCGTCTCCCGCTGCCGGGGTACAAAAGGGCTCTGCTTCAGATATAAGTCGACCCGCTCAATTCCCACAGGAGACACAACCTTGCCTTCGCGCACAAGAAAGCCGTAGCCTGCCGCCAAATCCAGCAGTCGCACCCTGGTATCGCCCAGCGCCAGACGCAACCCATATTCTTCAGTGCTCTGCGTCAAAGCTGAAACACCGGCCAGACGCAATTTTTCCATCACCGCTGCAACGCCCGTTTTTTCAAGCACATGGACTGCGGCAATGTTGTACGAGCCGGCCAGCGCCTCCCGATATCGCACCAGCCCATGTGATTTTGGCGGACGCCCCGCCACCTGGTAGGCGGAATCCGGCGTCATCATATCTTCAGCAAGGGTAGCGGGTGAATCGCCGTTTTCAATCGCTGTGGCGTACACGAAGGGCTTCAGTGATGAGCCGGGATATCGGCGACGGGTCACAATATTCACTTCACTGCCACCCGCATCGCTGTATCCCGCGGCCCCCACCATGGCAATCACCTGACCAGTTTGGCTGTCCAAAATCACCACCCCGGCCTGTTCAACGCCGCGATGCCTTAATCTGGCCACATGGTCCGCCACACTGTGCTCAACCGCGGCCTGCACCCAGTAATCCCGCGTTGTGTTTACCACCCCGCCCCGCTTGCGGACGGTGTCGGGAAGCATTTGCAGCACCCAGTCCACAAAATGCGGCGCTTTGAATGAAAACGCGTGCAGTGATGGCGTCACTTTCTGCTTTAGAACCCTTTGTGCAGCGCCCTTATCGAGACGCCCCTGTTCGACCAAAAGACCCAGCAGATGTTTCTGCCTTTCCAAAACGCGGCGATGATGCTTCAGCGGATCGTAGACCGACGGGCCTCTGGGAATCACCGACAGATAGGTCGCCTCGCCAACGCTCAGGGCGCCGGCACTCTTGCCAAAGTATCGTCTCGCCGCGGCTTCAATGCCATAGGCCTGGTGACCGAAATAGACGCGATTCAGATACTGCGCCAGGATAAACTGTTTTCCTGCCGCCCGCTCAAGCCGCAGCGCCAGCACCATTTCCCGCAGCTTGTTCCACAGGGTTCTGGGTTTCCCCGCAGAATGAATGTTGCGCATCAGCTGCATGGTGATGGTGGACGCGCCGTAATGAACGCCCCCCTCTTTGATGTTGAGCGCCATGGCGCGAAAAATCGCGCGAATATCAACGCCGGGGTGATCGAAGAAGTTGTTGTCCTCGGAGGCCAGCAGGGTGGAAATCACATGGCTGTCGATTTCCTCCAGGCTGACCATCCGATGTCTGGGCGCAAATCCATCGGCGCCATTCACCGACACTCTGCGCAGCACCACGCCATTTCGATCTTCGATTACCAGTGACCCATAGCCGGCATCGCGCAGCTGATGCACCGGATAGTCCCAGCCAAACACGGCAAGGGCAA
>JAFGWT010000526.1 GCA_016937015.1 Deltaproteobacteria bacterium
ACCGATGTACGGTTCCATACTGAACCCGCGACTGCGGAACCAGAATATACCACCGCGCCCAACCACCTCTGACGCCAGTGCGATCACGTCTGCGGCAGAAACCGATGTGATTCGTGGCTTCATGACCAGCCCAGTGCTTTCATGGCACGGTTATCCGGTGTAAATCCAAAACGATACCCCGTGGCCGATTTTGCCATCGCAGCTGTCAGATCAAGTACAGATTGCATCGCATTCATTATGGGCCATCCCGCCACCGAACTGGCGGCGAACACTTGCGTTGCCGAGACAGCGGTGGAGATGGGCATCAGTATACAGGAGGGGGTTTGTTCAAGAAAATAAATGGCTTTCAGGGGGGCATGGTCCGCGAGATGATGCTGCGATTCGCCGTTCCATGGGGTACCATATACGCGAAATTCATCACCGTCCCGTCGCACAACCACACGGTCGTCAGAGAGGATGTCACCTGCCCCTGCCTGGGTGATCAGACGTGCCAGCGTACTTTTACCCGCCCCGGATTTGCCTAAAAAGACATGGGCCATTCCCTGCCGTTTAACGCCGAGAGCGTGTACAACCACCCCCCTTGAGCGAGTCAGCAAAAAGCTGGCCCACAGCTGAAACAACCCGCTATCCAGCGAATAAAGAGAAACCGCCCCGGGGGTGATCCCCAAAGGCACATGTACCTCTCCCCTTAAAAAATCCCGTGTCAGGTGAAGGGTCTGATAGACCTCTTCCGCCTCGCCGCGGTACATGCAAAGGGCGTATCCGTCGGTGGTGTCATGCAGACGCCAGGTCAAACCGGAATGGAACAGGCAGGAACCCAATTGCGGTGGCGCATCAGAGACTGTGCAGGCAACCTGCGCAAAATGGTCCGATACGAAAGACATCACGTGCGGCTGCTGAGCCTGCGCCAGTGTGTTATCCATTTCGAAACAGATGTCACCAATTAAAAAATTCAAATTCAACTTCCGCCGCTGCAGGGGCCTGGACAGTTGGGGCCAAAAGGACCCGCAGAACCACCGGTCTTACAAATACCCATCAGTGCCTGCGCCACCTGGATTTCAGTGAAGATGATCCGCGGTTTTTCGTACGGCGCTTTCTTTTTTTCAGATTTTTCTTTTGATTCAGACACTTCGGTGGCTCCTACCGTTTTGCTCCAAAGCAACTACCATAGTAGCCGTTCTGGTGGATTACGCCAAGAAAGAAATTAAATTGATACTAAAATATTATACCCAGGTGCGAATCGACCGTACAAATTTTTCACATGTCCGGGTCAAATAAATACCTTACTGAAGTTTTTTCAGTCTGGATTTGGCCACCTTGCAGTAAAAGGAATCCTCACTACCGGGCGGCACTTCACCACATGCCACGGTGCCAGGGCAAAACCCGCATAAATGCTGCAGGTCGCATCGACTGCAACGGGACGATTCGGGAAACTGAGGTCGACTCGCGCGTCCCATGGCTTCAAAGGCCGAGGCAAAGGTATATTGCTGGATTAAATCAAACGCCGGTTCCCGGAGCATCAGGCAGGGAAGCAGATTTCCCCGGTAGTCCACATGAAAGCCGCGATGCCCGGCGCCGCATGTGAATCCAGGGGCCGCATCCCGCTGTCCCATGCGATCATGGTAGGCCTTAAGCAGCGCCGTTTTTTTAGGTGAGTCAAGCTCGATATCCACGGCACAGCCCGGGGCAAGACGCAAATCCGTTGGCGAAAAATCCTGCAGCAAGTCCGGGGTGACCCCTGCATCAAACAGAATTTCAAGTCCCCGTTCAGTCGCAAAAGCGTTCATTTCATCCATGGATGCCAGTACCGGCTTCAGTAAAACAGATTTTAAAATCACAGGGAGTCCGGCCTGCAGCATGGCATCAATATTGTGGGTCACCCTGTAAAAAGCATTGCCGTTGCCAGTGAGGGCCGCGTAGCTGTCTTCGTTGCCCCCGTAGAGCGTCACCTCCACCGCACGCGGGGGATACTGCTGTAAAAATGAAATCAGCGACGCATCCACCAGTACCCCGTTGGTGAGCAGATTTATCCAGAACCCCAGCTGATGTGCCGTCCGGTGAATCTGACGATAGTCGCGCCGCAGCAGGGGTTCCCCTCCGGTAAACGAGATGGCAAAACAGCCGGCCGCTGCAATTTGCGCCAGCAGACTGCAGATAAACGCCGTGTCCATCTGGTCGCGGTCATCCCGCAGAGCGCCCATGTAACAGTGGGCACAACGCAGATTGCACCGAGGGGTCAACTCAATCATCCCGCTGATGGGAATGCGCGCTTCCCCCAGTTTATCTGCAAGCCATTTTTCAAATTCAGAATAGGACTGGTATTCTATCGCCATATAATCACGGGGTCACGGTGCGTCTGCGTCAACAATCGCGTCTATCGACAAAAGGTCTGAAATTAACTCCCTGGCGTCAGCCAGCGCCTCCTGGGCACTGACATCAAATTCTCTGACCATCTGCTGAACAATCGCATCCACATCCTGCCGCCCGTCCATCTGTGCCCAGATAAAAGACGCAGTGCGGTTGAGTCGATACACGCCTGTTGGGTCGCTGGCGCTCATGCGGATGGGCACAATAAGCACTTCGCCTTCCACTTCCCGAAATGCCACTTTGTCGCTGTGGGAAAAAATGCGATGCCCGTCAATTGCTGTGGCAGCCTTGTTCATGGACGGGATACTACGATGATATGACTCGACTGAACACTTTTTTATCTTTTAAAAAAGGCAACGGGGGTGAATGGGGCGGCCATCATTCTATGGTTGAATTGGTCACATCAATGGGGGTGTCGTCGTGGGCGGAGATGCCAGGTAGCTGATGCCAGCTGCCGCCGGTGTTGTTTTGAATGATTGAATCTGTGATAACCACATTCCCAGTGTGATTGTTGCTCACAAAGAAAATGGCATCACCGTAGGCATTCACGGTATTGTTTTCAATGTGGACACCGCAAAGAGATAACGTCATTTCATTGCCGTCGTTATAGATGGCGCCACCACTGCCGCCGCCTGGCGTTCCGGATTGTGCGGGATTACCGCCGTTACCAATCGCCGTATTAAACGAAAATTCCGAGTTGTAGATACTCCAGGAGACCCCAATACTGCTGATGCCGCCCCCATTGGCGCACGTGTTGCCAAGATCGGCACGCCCACCGAAAGTGGAATTCACCACATAGACGGGAAGCCCATTGTGCTGGCTGAATACGCGAATACCCGCTCCCCCGAGGTCCGGTCCTTCCGGCGCACACACGTTACTGAAAAACCGGCTGTTTACCACCTTCAACCGTCCGCCGCGCACCCAGATGGCGCCGCCGCCGTCGTACTCCGTTTCTGACGTCGAGTTGCCATCAACAAACGTGAGATTCTGAATGGTCAGTTGCGGGTGATCCTGATCCTGGCAATGATCCGTGGTCCACACCTGGTCGCTGTCACAGGTGTTCATATAAAGTATACGGCGCACGCCCTGCCCGCTCAGCGCCACCTTGCCGCCCCCATCAATCACAATTTTCGGACCGGTGTTGTTAAATATTTTGGCCGTCTCCGCCATTTCAATGGTCACCGGGTCCGCGCCGCAATTGAAAGTGATGATTCCGCCACTGGCCAC
>JAFGWT010000527.1 GCA_016937015.1 Deltaproteobacteria bacterium
CTGAACGCGGATTCAAGGTCATGGGTAACAATCGCTTTGGCGGATTTTTGTTCGCCTCCCTCAGCTGTGAAGGTTTTATTTTCGCATGACCGCTGGGCGTAATGCCGGGATTCCACCAGTTTTTCCATCAGGTCAATGGTTTTGCCGATTTGCAGCTTTTTCTCCGCGCCGCCGCTTGCCATACCCGCAGTTGTTTTTTCCCACATTTGGTCCAGCCGTTCTTCCGCGACCGCAATAAAATCCGCGGTTGAGCGGGTGAGCATTTTTCCGGCTTCGGCGTTGGCATTGGCGGCGGCGGTGCCATCGTCCATGGCGCGACACAATACGCCCTGGTAATACCGTAGCCACATCATCACCTCCAGATATGCCCCGGCGCATTCGCCCATGCTTTTGGCCATCTCGGCGTCTTTGGGCGATTGGGATGCCAGCGTCCTGGACCACCACAAACACTTGCCCTCCATTCGCGCCTCCACGCTCTCCAGCTCCCTGCGTATTCGATTCATCTCCAGCTGTGGCGGCTCTCTGAAAACAGCCTTATCCAATTCTTCCGCTGCTATTGAAAATCCCATGGTTTTGCCATCCACTTCAAATGGGTCAGAGGCAAATGGGCCGTTGGCGGCCACAAACTTTAACGTTTTTTTGGGGAGTTTCTTTTTGTATACAAATCCAAGGGCGATTTTTCCGTTTTGGGTATCCAACATTACGTCGGCGGACTTGCCGTTAATTTTCAGGGTGGTGGTTTCGCTCAAATTCTCACCGTCCGCAATTCCGAAATACCGGGTCTTTTTGTCTGGGGGAGATAAATAGAGCACCTGGTCTATGCGCGGTGCAACACCGGTGATGGTGTTTTTGTTAAACGGAAATCGCCTGCCATTTACAATCGCACAGATTGCGGCCTCGTCGGGCGCATTTTGAGGTAGCCTGAGGGTTACCTTTCTGTCCGTGTTTTTGGCGCCATCATCAACAGAAAGAGATACATTTCCCAGTTGCCACTGGCTGACGCCCGAAAGTCCTTTTCCCTGCACCTGCAATGTGCCGCCTTTGGGCGCCGAGCCGGGCACCTTTTTGAGGACAGGCGCCTGAAATACCCGAATCTGATATGGGGTTTCCGTTGCCGCTTTTCCCACCTTCAGTATCAGTGGGCCACTTTGGACTTTGGCGGGCAGCGTGACCGTCGCTTCACTGGCTGTGCGTGCCTTTACCTTTAACGGCTTTTTTCCGATTAAAAATTTCGCTTTTTTGCTGTCGAGTCCAGTACCCGTCAGCGTCACATCATCGCCGGGGAATACGTCTGTTGCCGATATTGATGACACGGTGACTTCTGAATCTGTCACTGACGATGCCGCCGCGGGTTGCGCCGCGGGTAGCGTTTTGGCGTGTAGCGCTGGATTTCCTGTGATTGCGATGGCCACCAGTACCACACACATCACGTCATACTTAAACTGCATAAACAACTCCTCCATTGCAAAATCAATGCATATTCAACGGAATAATTTCTCGAACAGAAAATAAAGCTCAACTATTGCACAAAACACCACGAGTTCAATTTCTAACTGCAGGGACCGACACAATTTAGATTTGGAAATAACAGGTCGCCCTGGTGCGCTCAGGGCTCGCTCACAATTTTGAGCATAACGACGCTGTGACCGGCCACATTGTTGGCGGTGTATGAATCGTTAAACGACCCAAGGTCCTGGTGGGCCCACAGGTCGCGGACTGTGGCGGCGCCGGCGGGAAGGCCGATGTCGCTCCATTGAACCGTCATGGCAGCGTTGCCGGAGCCACGATTGAAGAGCGCCACCGCACGGGTGTTGGGTTCTGACAGATCCTTGGACCATACTTCCAGCCCGCCGCCAGGAGTGGCGACAACGCGCCCCTGATACCCCAGTTTATCCTGGTTGACAGCAATGACCTCTTTGTTGGTGAGGGTCTCTATGGTGGTGGCACTCATTTTAGTGACATCGTTGCCGGCGATGAGCGGTGACGCCATGATTGCCCACATGCTGAAGTGGGCGCGGCTTTCCGTATCGCTCAGTCCGGGATTGCCCACCTCCATCATATCGGGGTCGTTCCAGTGCCCGGGACCTGCGCTGATGTATTCGTTTTTGTTGGCGTCAATGCACCGCAAAATTTCGTTCCAGCCATCCCAGATGTCCATTTCGATGCGCCACATGTTTGCCACTTCGTAGACCTTGAAGTCCATCCCGGCCGGGGCGGTGCCGCAGTTGGTCGGTGTGCAGAACGGACCCTGGTTGGCCGGGTTGATACTGTAGAAAATGGGGCGGCCGGTGGCAATCAGTGCATCACGCATCACATAGAAGCTTTGCATCTGGCCGGCGCACAGGTCGTACTTGAGGTAGTCGATTCCCCACTCTGCAAAGGTTTGTGCGTCGATTTCCTCATGTCCGAGACTGCCCACCCGTCTGGGGTCGTTGCCATACAGACCGGTGCAGGTCAGGTTGTTGGGAGTCGTGTAGATGCCAATTTTGAGTCCCAGACCGTGAATGTAATCGGCGAGCGCAGCGATTCCCGACGGGAATTTACTGGTGTCCACTTTAAAGCGACCCGTCGCCTGATCGCGTCCATCCATCCAGCAGTCATCGAGGTTGACATATTCGTACCCGGCGTCCGCCATGCCGGTTGAAATAAACGCGTCCGCTGTGGCTTTCACCACGGATTCATTGAGACCGTTGCACGCGAAGGTGTTCCAGGAGTTCCATCCCATGGGCGGCGTGGCGCCAACGATGGCGGGCTCGGTATCTGTGTCGGTGTCACTGTCGGTATCCGTATCGGAGTCTGTGTCAGTATCGGAATCGGTGTCAGAATCGGTGTCCGAATCCGCGTCGCTGAGGGAGGGGATGTCGCAGCAGATTGGGATTTCGGTGGGACAGGTGTAGTCCGGCAGATAGTGTCCCTGCAAAATCAGGCACTCACCTTGCGCAAAACAGGTTCCCGGACAATTGTAGTCAGTGTCCGAATCAGTATCTGTGTCCGCGTCGGTATCTGTGTCGGTGTCCGAATCCGAGTCAGTGTCTGAATCAGAATCTGTATCCGAGTCCGAATCCGAGTCGGTGTCGCTGTCAGAATCAGAATCTGAATCGGTGTCCGAGTCTGAGTCTGAGTCAGTGTCGCTGTCCGAATCTGAATCAGCGTCCGAATCCGAATCCGAATCAGTATCCGAGTCCGAATCCGAGTTTGCATCCGAATCAGAGTCCGTATCCGCATCCGCGTCACTGCTGGATTCAGGCATGTCAACACTGCAGTTGGCGCACGTAAATGCAGCAAACAGATACAGAACCGTCAACAACCATTTTGAGTTATTCCGGGCTGGCCTCATTTATTTCTCCTTTATGTCATCTTTCCTTGAACTTTCATCAATGCATGGAAAGTGCTCGGGACAGCCAAAACCGGGTGCGTCGCCGTCAGGTTTTTCTTTTCCAAAACAGAAGGGGCAGGGCGTGGCGATACTGCATTGTCTTGGACGGAGATGTTTTGGATGGGATTGTCATGGGAATAAGTGTAATGATTTATTGCTGTTACACTGTGGTGCGTTTCATTTGCAAACAGAGATGGGGATTATTCAATCGTGAGCAGCGCCACCAGTGGGCCCGATTCATCCCTTGGACTGGATAAGTCAACCAGACAAACGATGGTCCAGTCCTGATCGCCGTTGGGGTCGGTGATTTTCTGATGGACTTCCCATACCCGGTTGCCCTTCCCGATGATGCTGGTCAGGTGGGCGAGACGCGCGGCCGGGGTAACGTCAATGCGCGCGTGTTCATCAAAATACGGCAGCATCAGCTTTTCGATGTCTTCGGGGCGCCACGAATGGTCCTCGGTCTGATGAATCAGCTCACAGAACTGTTCATAGTGTTTTTTCGCCAACGCTGAAAGCAGGGTGTGCATTTCGTTGCGCACTCTGGCGCGAAACGCCCGGGGGTCATCTGCAATGGACGGCGCCCGCACCGGGGAATCCTGGACGTCTTTTTCAACCGGTTGTCCCATCAGCAGCGACCATTCCTCAACGAGTGTTGAGTCCACCCGACGAACCAGACCATGGAAAAACGCCAGAATGTCCTCAAACACATCGGTCCACAGCTGCACCGGCACGGTCTGGACCGCTGCCTTGTATACCTGACTGAGATAGCGCAACAGAACACCTTCGCTGCGGGCAAGACCGTATTGCTGAACGTAGTAATTGAAATCGTAGCAGTTTTCGAACATCTCCCGGGCGATGTTTTTGGGGTGAATATGGTCGCCGCCCACCCAGGGATGAGTGGCTGAAAAGGCTCTGAAGGTTTCGTTGATGAATGTTTCAAGGGGCTTGGGATGGGTCACTTTTTCGAGCTCTTCCATCCGTTCTTCGTAAGCCACGCCCTCGGCCTTGAGTCGTCCCACCAGCTCGCCTTTCAGGATGTCAATCTGGCGTCTCAGCACCACTTTGGGATCTTCCAGGATGGCTTCAACCAGCGTCAGCATATTCTGGCTTTTCTGGTCATCTTCTTCGAGCAGTTCAATTGTCTGCACCAGATAAAGGGACAGGCTGTAATTGAGTGAAAATTCCTGTTGCAGCAAATCCGACACAACCATTTTCCGGCCTGGCCCCTGGTCGTCTTTCACGAGATGAACAATGTCCGCCAGCCGGAGTGAACGCAGCAGCTGCGCCGCCCGTTTGCGCCGCTGGCTTTTTTCCGCCGGCGAACCGTGGGAGCGATAAATCAAATCAACCAGGCGGCCATAGCCACCGCCGGGAATGTCGGGCGCGCTCTGCAGCAGATTGATGAGCATGCCATGGGTGACCTGAAACTGGGGCTGCAATGCCTCCGGCTCGGCGTTTTTCAGGCGTTCCAGCGTTTGTTCATCCCAGGGGATGGCATGGGGGGGTGGGCTTTTTTTGCGAAGCTTTTTTTTCAGGTGCGGGTTTTTAAGCAGCTTTTGCTCTATCAGTTTGTTTTCGATGACCCACTCCGGCGCCTGAACAACGACGGTGCCTTTGTCATCGAATCCCTTGCGACCGGCGCGCCCCGCAATCTGGTGAAAATCCCGTGCGGTGACAATGGTGTTCTTTGTGCCATTGAATTTGTAAAGCTGACGGATGACCACCGTTCGGATGGGAATATTCACCCCCACGCCCAGCGTATCAGTGCCACTGATCACTTTTATGAGGCCCAGCTGACTCAGCTTTTCCACTACCCGCCGATACCTGGGCAACAGGCCGGCATGATGCACGCCAATGCCATGGCGCACAAACCGGCTGAACTCTTTTCCGTAGGGAGTATCAAATTTAACATCGGCAATTTCGGCGGCGATTTGTTGCTTTTCTTCCTTTGAGCATACGTTGATACTCATCAGGTTTTGAGCCTGTTCCGCGCAGTCCCGCTGGGTGAAGCTCACCAGATATACCGGCGCCATATCCTCTTCAACCAGCCGTTCGATGGTTTGATGCTCATGGGTCTCCACGTATTGAAATTCGAGCGGTACCGGGCGGGTGGCGCCTTTGACCACGGCCACGTCCCGATCAGTAAATTCCGACAGCTGGCGCTCCACATGGGTGATGTCTCCCAGGGTGGCGGACATTAACAGAAAAACCGCATCCCGCATGGTAATCAGGGGTATCTGCCAGGCGACCCCGCGTTCCGGGTCGCCGTAATAATGAAACTCGTCCATTACAACGTAATCCACTTTGATGTCGTCTTCGCGCAGGGCCCGGTTTGACAGGATTTCGGCGGTGCAGCAAATGACCGGTGCATCGGGGTTAACAGAACCATCGCCAGTGAGAAGTCCCACATTCTGTGGACCGAGCACGTCACACAGCCAGAAAAACTTTTCGTTTACCAGCGCCTTGGTTGGGGCGGTGTACCATGAGATACGACCTTCGGCCATGGCCTGAAAGTGCAGCGCCAGCGCCACCATGGATTTGCCGGAACCGGTGGGAGTGTTCAGAATAACGTGTTTCCACTGCAACTGCTCCAGAATGGCTTCTTCCTGGGCCGGATACAGCGAAATGCCGAGTCCTTCCACATACTCCATGAACAAAAGGAGGATATTGTCAGCGTCCAGCGGGGTGTTTTCGGCTTTGGCGCGTTGTAACAGATGTGCGAGCGTTGGATTTTCGGGTGTGGGATTTTCCATCTGGCGGTTATGCCAGCGAATCCCAAAGCACGCCAGTGTTAATGCTGACGGCACTTGGGATAGTCTTGAAATTGAGTTAATAAGATCTGCCAGCGTCATTTCCTCGCACGAGGAAATCCAGTGAGTGCTGTCAGGATCCCCGGGCGGGGTCAGGGATGGCTTTGGGGACAATGGTATTGCCCTGACTGGAAATGCGGGTGCAAATGCAATGTCGGTGAGCTAAAGATTGCCGGAAATTCTTTCAATAATCATTTGCTGCGAAAACGAGGGGGAGACAAATTCAAATCCTTCGTATTCCGCTGTGGTCCACACGCGCTTTCCCGCCAACACCGTGGTAATTGCGCCAGGGACCAGGTGCAGCTCCAGATTGCAGATAGGGGTGGAGGGCAGAGTCCCCGCTTCCCGTTTAAGTTTAATGCCGGTCGGGCTGACATCGTCGACGTAGCAGCAATTCTCCTCGATGCCGGATTGTCGGGTGACCTGTAAATCCACCTTGCGCCTTGCGGCACGGCGTCGTTCTTCTGGTTTCATTTAAAAATACCTCCGTTTGGCTACATACTACTACATTGGGACAGGGGTATCAAAAAAAGTGAGCAATTCTCACTGAAATAATGTGCGGTCTGATCGCGCTCGCCCTGTTGCAAAAGTGTGCAAAAAGGTCTGAAGCGCCTTAATTGTTCCGAGTCTTTCGACGATAGATAGTCTATCGGCGCAAACGCTGGCTTGTCGGCAGTTTGGTTGCAACAACAGAACAAGGGGGGAATCTAAACATGTTGGACAATCTTTCCATCGGAAAAAAAATTGGCGGCGGATTCGGCATCTGTATCGCGTTAATGGCAATTCTGGCCACAGTGTCATGGTTCGGATTTGGAGCGGCAGAGACCGGGTTTACTGATTACAGGGAAATCGCAAGGGATAACGTGCTTATGGGGCGGGTGCAGGCGAATCTGCTTGAAGCGCGGCTTCAGGTGAAGAATTTCATACAGACCAGCTCCGATGATTCCGTTGCAAAGTTCAATGAGCGGTTTGACGACACACAGGAATTTGTAACCGAGGCCAAAGAGACCATTCAGAATCCCGAACGCGCGACGCTGGTGACTCAGATGGATACACAGCTGGGGGAGTACAAAACCGCGTTTGAACAGGTGGTGGCTCTGCAAAAGAAGCGTAACAGCAGTGTGGATGCGATGGTTGCCGCAAGTGTCAAAGCCAGGGACAATGTTTCGGCATTTGTGGAAAATGCAGCCCGTTCCAACGACAACGCGGCGGCAATTGTGGGTGGAAACATGCTTGAGCATTTTCTGCTGTCACGCGTTTATGTGTTAAAATATCTCGACACCAATGCAGATGACGACGTGAAGCGGGTTCAGAGCGAAAAAAGTGAATTGGAACAGCAACTGCAGCTGCTGCAGCGGAATGTGACTCAGAACACACAGCGCGATCTGCTTACGGCTTTCGAAAAGAACACAGCCGAATATATGGCGGGATTCTCTGCGGTTGTGTCGGCCATCACCGAACGCAATCAGTTGATACAAGGGACCTTGGACACTGTTGGTCCGCAAATCGCTGATGCTGCAGAGGAAGTGAAACTGTCACTCAAGGAAGAGCAGGATGCCATTGGCCCGGCCGTCCACGCCAGCAATGAGCGTTCTTCGGCGGTGATGCTGGCGTCAGCGGTAGTGGGGGTGCTCTTTGGCATTGGTTTGGCAATTGTTATCGCCAGAAAGATGACGGGACCTGTGTTTGCCTTGAAGGAAAATGCGGCGAGGGTGGCAAAGGGCGATTTGAACCAGAAAATCACCATTGATCAGAAAGATGAGATTGGACAGCTCGCCACAGCATTTAAACAGATGATTGCCAATCTTAAGGCAAAGAATGACGCCGAGGCGGAGACCAAGCGAATGGTGGATGGGGTTATCGCTTCCGTTGCCGATACCGCACAGAAGTTGCAGGACGGCAAACTGCAGACCCGTGCGGAATCCGCTGGTGCAACGGGCGATTACAAAGATATGCTGGTGGCGTTTAATGGGGCGCTGGACGCGGTGATAAAGCCCCTGCAGTTTTCGGCCAATTATGTGGAAAGAATTTCGAGGGGGGATATTCCTTCGAAAATCACGGATGAATACAAAGGTGAATTCAATGACATCAAGAATAGCATTAATCAGCTGATTGAGGCTATTGGCTCGCTTATTAATGACATGAATCACATGTCGAAAGAGCATGATGCCGGTGATATTGACGTGGTGATTCCAGCCAATAATTTTAAGGGCGCATATCAGGAGATGGCCAAAGGGGTGAATGGCATGGTGATGGGCCACATTGCGGTGAAGAAAAAGGCGATGGCGTGTGTGAAGGAATTTGGCAATGGTAACTTTGATGCGCCGCTGGAGAAATTCCCA
>JAFGWT010000528.1 GCA_016937015.1 Deltaproteobacteria bacterium
ATCATCAAAAGGGCTCGCTTTGCAACATGATGTTCGGTTTCTTTTCAGGCGCCCTCAACAGCATCATGGACAGGGAATCAAAGCTCGAAATCAAACATGCCGGTGAAAACGCCTGTCTTAAACGGCTAACCATCGGGAAGGCGTCATCATAAATGAAAAAAGTAAAACTGAACACCGAATGGCTCAGCGTCTGCGGCGGCTGCCATGTGGCCATTGTGGACCTGCACGAAAAGATACTCGATGTACTGGGCGCAGTGGATGTGCAGCACAGTCCGGTGCTGACAGATATTAAGGACTATCCCAAAGCGGACGTGGGTATTGTCACCGGCGCCATCCGTAACGAACATGACCGCCACAACGCCATTCAGATGCGAAAATCCTGCGATCTAATCATCGCCTTTGGCACCTGTGCCGTGTACGGCGGCATTCCCGGGGCGGGCACGGTGCACAGTTCAGATGATTTGATGCACACGGCCTACACGACCAGTAAAACCACACATACCACCCACATGCCGTCTGAACGGGTCGACAGGCTGTCGGCTCGGGTCACCCCAATCGACGAGGTCATCAACGTTGATTTGTATCTTCCGGGCTGCCCTCCCCATGCCAATTTCATTTTCGAGGCGCTGACTAGTCTGGTCAAAGGAAAATCCCCCAAGGTTGGCGAGCGAAACGTATGCGCTGCCTGCAAACGAAAAATGATGCGTCAGCCGGTGACCGCCATCAAAAACCCACTCAGGGATTTTCCCGACAGGGATACCTGCCTGATGTGTCAGGGGTATATTTGCCTGGGTTCGGTCACACTGGATCGCTGTCTGGCCCCGTGCCCCAACACCGGTGTGGCCTGCACCGGATGCGCCGGGCCCAGTATTCAGGTGCTCAGAGAACCCAACCGGGACCTGCGTACCGAGGTGGCCCAGCGAATGTCCAGACTGACCGAAATACCCGCCGATGACATTGTCCGGGTTATCGAGCGGGGCGCTAAAAATTATTATTCGTACGCCATGGCCAGTGGGATGATCGGGCAGAAGCCCACATTCCTGATAAAAAAATGGATTGCAGATGTGGAGGAAACGGCATGACGCGCACCATCGAAATCGATCCGGTTACCCGAATTGAAGGCCATGCCAAAGTTTTCATTGATCTGGATGACCGCGGCGTGGTGGAAAACGCCGGTATGATTGTAAATGAGCTTCGTGGCTTTGAACGCATTCTCGTTGGTATGGACGCCTCTCAAATGCCACTGATTACTGCCCGCATCTGTGGTGTGTGTCCCACGTCCCACCATCTGGTTGCATCCAAAGCCCTCGACATGGTCACCAATGCCACGCCGCCTGCGGCGGGTGCGTTGCTGCGCGAGCTCATGTTCATGGGGCACTACATTCATTCTCACGCCTTATCGCTGTTTGTTTTACAGGGACCTGATTTGGTGTTGGGTCTGGATGCCTCCCCAAAAGAACGCAACGTGGTCGGTGTGGTCAAGGCGGCGCCGGATGTGGCCACCAAAGCGCTCCGGTTGCGCACTGTGGGACAAAAGCTCAACGAAATGATTGGGGGAAGGGGGGTTCACCCCATTTCTTCGGTGGCGGGTGGCATGAGTTATTCGCCGGACAATGCCGATGTAAAAAAAATCCGTCATCTCTGCGATGAAGCCATGACACTCGTGGAACAGTTGGCGCCGTTGGCCAAAAGTCTGCTGCTCAGGCAACTCGACAGCCAAAAGGCGCTGCTTGACAGTTGGCATGGGCACGGCTGGTATATGGGAACCGTGAAAGATGGTGCCCTTAATTTTTACGACGGACAGCTGGCTGTTGCCGATGATGCTGGAAAGCCAGTGATGCGCTTTGAATCCCCCGAATATGACCAACATCTTCACGAAGCGACGCTCAAGTGGTCGTACATGAAACCGGTCACGTTTCATATAAATGACGTCGACCAATCATACCGTGTGGGACCCTTGGCAAGGGTAAAATGCGCTGACCGCATCGAGACGCCACTTGCCAGCGCGGAACTGGACCAGATGAATAAAGCTTTTGGCGCCAGCAACGCAACCATTCTGTACACCTACGCCAGGCTGATTGAACTGATATACGCCTGCGAAAACGCCAAACTGCTGGCAGCCGACAAACGCCTGCAGGATATAGGGCGAACCCCCACCCAGATTCAGGCAGGCCGCGCTGTGGCCCATGTGGAAGCGCCCCGCGGCACGCTCATTCATGATTACGACATAGACGATGACGGCATCGTGCGAAGCGCCAATCTGCTGGTCGCCACTCAGCAGAACTACAACGGCATTAATGAATCGGTGACTCAGGCCGCTCAGTCGCATGTGGAAGGCAAGGATGATAACGGTTTGTTGAACGCAGTTGAATTTGCCATCCGCTGCTACGATCCCTGCCTATCGTGCGCCACCCATGCGGTGGGACAGATGCCGCTCGATATTCAGGTTCGGCAGCACGGCGCGGTCATCCGCTCAGTCAGGAGAGTGTCGCTATGATTCAAATCAACATTCACGAAAAATCGTGCCGTGGCTGTCAGCTGTGCGTTGAAACCTGTCCAACGGATGTGTTCGCGTTCAGCGAAGAAACCCAGCTGGCTGCAGTGGACAGAATTGAACGATGCATAGAATGTTTGAGCTGCGCGTTCATTTGCCCGTCCAACGCCATTACCCAAACCAATTATCACGCAGTGAAAAACTTTTACTGGGACATTGAACATGTCAAAAAACTGGGGAGCTTTCTATGACGGCCACACAGATACCCGACGTGATTCCGGACCAGATGTCGCACCAGCTGGCGTTTACCGAAATATCCTTTCTACTGGACATCTTCGCGTCCACCATCGCAGAACTGATGGGGGGCGCCACATCGTCCGTGGGGCGCATTGCCGGACGCGAACTGGCCCGAAAACTGCCAATTGACAACATTGCCGACAATCACCGCGAGGTGATTGAACAGGTCGCAACTCATTTTAAAAACGGGTTTGACATACGGGTTGATGGAGGGGCAAGTGAAAGGGAGACCCTTATTCAGTTTGGGGACTGCGCCATTCGAGAGGTATGTAAAATGCGGGAAATCAACCCTGGTGATGAGTTGTGTCAGTTGTTCCATTACTATTTCGATGGTGTCATTAACGAACTGGTAAAATCTCCGGTAAAGTCAGATCTGTCTCCAGGTGACGAGATCTGTCGTTGCAATATGAGATTTAAATAATGGTGAAAACGCATGCTTGAGATAAACGACAAAAAGCAAAACACTTCAACAGCGATGCATGACGAGTTCGTTTCCCCCGCTGAGCTTCATCGGTGCGAACAGGATATGGCCGCTTTGTCACACGCCATTCAATCCGGCGATTTGTCGGGCAAATGCAGCGTGGATTACAAATCTGACACCCTTCGCCACATGGGAAATCACGTCAACAATATTATTAGTCAGTTGCGCACGCCTCTGTATGCCGCATCTGAATCGCTGGAACGAATTGCCCACGGCAACATTCCCGAATTCATCATTGAAGAATACAGCGGTGAGTTCAACCAGATAAAAAAGAACATCAACAACTTTCTGGCGACCATGTACGGCATGCATTACGAGGTCAATCATCTCATTGGCAAAATTCGCAGCGGAGAGTTGCGGACCCGCGGAAACGACTGGGACTATGCCGGGATATGGCAGGAACTGATTGCCGGAGTTAACTCGGTACTGGATGCGATTATCGAACCGGTGACCGATGCCAGCTATGTGCTGGAACAGGTGTCAAAATACAATCTAACCACCAGAATGACCGCCAAATATCAGGGCGAGCATGCGCGTATTAAACACGCACTCAATGGCACCATTGACACGCTCTCCCTTGCGTTGACAAAAGTGGCAGAGGTTGTGAAAATCGTCTCACAGGCAGGTGAGGATGTCCTGAGCGCCAGCCAGAGCATGAACAAAGGCTCAGAACAGCAGGCGGAAAAAGTGCGCGAAACCTCAAAGACGCTCGAAAAGCTGCTGTTGTTCTGCAGTGAAAATACCACTCACGCACAAACCGCCAGTACGTTATCCAAAGATGTCCATGAAAATATTTTTCTTGAAAAAGAGCGCATGGCCGAGCTGTTAAAGGCGATGGAGGATATTAAGCGACAGGCCGAAGGAACCCAGGAAATCATTCGCGCAATGACTGAGATAGGCAATCAAACCGACGAGCTCTCGGTAAAAGCGTCAACTGAGGCGGTGAATGTGACATCCTCCAGCAGAGGATTTTCCGTGGTGGCCGAACAGATTGGACGACTGGCAGAACAATCCATGGGCGCGGCGCGCAGTATGTCCGGGATAAACGGGGAAATAAACGAAATGATTCGTTCCGGTGAACTGGAGCGATTGCCCGAAATGGTGTCAAAACTCGACAGAATTGCCCGGGATATTGCAGATACATCCAGAGAAACCAAATTCATTGCCGTCAACGCAGCGGTAAACTCTGCTCATGTGAGCGACTCGGGAGAAAGCTTTGAGGACATTGTTACCACCATCAAGAGTTTGTCTGGCCGCAACAAGGACGCCACAGTGCAGTCGGAAAAACTGATTCACGATTCCATTGATATGTCTGCGAAGGGAGAATCCCTGTCGAGGGAAGTGAACGATGATTTGGAAGCCATTGTGCAGAAGGTCACCAAAGTGGCCGAGCTGGTGCGCCATAATGAAACGTCATCCAAAAGCCAGACAACCGGTATCAATGAGCTCAACTCAGCGGTTGCCATTATCAGCGATGTGACCGGACAGAATGCGTCCATTGCCGAACGTTCCGAAGAAATTGCAAAGGAACTGGCGCGTCAGACACAGGTTCTTTCGGGGATTGTAAATCAGTTCCAGCTGCGAAACTGATCCCTCTGAGAATGGAATGGGTGGTGCCGTGTGGCCTATTGCTTTTTACCCAGCGTGATAATCACAATGTCGTTCTGTTCGTCGAACACGACACTCTCGATTCGCTTTGACGCATAGCGTTCCCTGCGTTTCGAAGTATCGAGGGTGTACACCACCATGCCGTCCAGCCGTTTTGCCACCAGTTTACTCACCACGGATTTGAGCTCGCCAAAACTGGACAGCTTCAGGTTGGGGGTTTCCACATCAACGATTTGCATGTCAGCAATGTAAAAGCGGTACTTGTCGGCATCGTATTCCACTGTGCCGCGCACATTCACTTTGCCCTTCACTTCCTTTTTAAGGAATGTGGCCTTAAACTTCATCCGGATGCCAACTTCGCCATCTTCAAAATACACCTTCGGGCTGTACAGTTTGGTTTTGGCCACAATCACGCTGCGTTCGAGCGGAAACTTTGTCTCTACCTTTTCCTGGATTTTGGCTCTTGGAATTTTTACCTGTCTGGCGGCGCAGCCACTCCCCAAAACCATAATGGCCAGTATCAGCAGGCCCAGGCACATTTGTATCTTTGCTGTCGTGACATTCTTCATGGCATTCCTCATGGCATTCGTTGTGGATTTCGTTATGGATTTCATCGCACTCCCCCGTTCATTCATTGCACGCGTTGTATATTTTCCGAATCGCTTCTTTGGAATAGTCGGTCATGCCCCGTTGCGCAAAGGCGGTCGCCGCCAAATCAGTCAGCAGCTCAAGGTCAGGGGATTCAATCCCGCCCTCCCTGAAGGTCACCGGACTGCCGATTAATCGGTAGTACCGTCTGAACATCTCTCCCGCTCTGATGGGTTGCTGACAGTCCTGGCCAAACACGGTTTTCATAAAATGCGAAATGCGCGGTTTGTGCTTGTCCCCAATGTTTTCTATCCAGGCGGGTATCACAATGGAAAGTCCGGCGCCATGAGCGATATTGTATACCGCGCTCAAAGGCATTTCGAGCGCATGACACGGCATCGAAGGAGACGGCACGCCCGCCTGCAGAATCCCGTTCCACGCCAGGGTGGCCGACCACATGAACGTGGCACGGGCGTCGTAGTCATTGGGATTGGCAATA
>JAFGWT010000529.1 GCA_016937015.1 Deltaproteobacteria bacterium
CCTTGTTTACGAGGGGCCACATTGAAACTTTGCAGTCGCAACAGAGGAAAATAAAAAAAATAAAAAAAATGACCGGTTAAATGCAACTTTGAAAAGCGGCCGAACAGGGGAGGAACCATGAACCAAAGGAAAAAAAATGAAAAACGAAAAATCTTTTACAGATGAAAATCGGGAACAACATGGAAGCAGTTCATCTACGGAAATCCCTATGGTGGTTGACCGTGCCCTGACTCTGATTGAACGCGGCTTTTATGAAGAGGCAGATTTACTGGTGAGTGCGGAACTGCTTTTCAGTACAAAAGATGCCCAGCTGTGGTTTGTTGCAGGGTTGACTCGCTTTCAAAAAGGTAACGTCCGCACTGCGCGCTCAGCCTTTAAAATGTGCGCATGGCTAAGCGGTAATGCATTTGCCCATGAAATGGCTAAGGAGTTGGGACATATTATTTGATGCGAGCAAAAAAATGCGAATTCAGGAACATGGTCGGTTATGAAATATAACTTTAAAGGGGGCGCCAGCACTGCCAAGACTGTAAATTGTTCCCGACAAAACGAAAAAAGGAGCAATTTTTTAGCATTAACAATAACTAAATTATAGATTGGGTTACGTGAACATTAAGGGAAATTCGGTAATTAAGTATCAGTCGATCCCTTCGGCCTGGGTTGTCTGGGGAGCGATTGGGGCAATTGCTTTTTTCCATTTCTGGATTTGCACACTGCTTTCATCCGGGATTGCGCTTGACCTTGATACTGTGAATTTTGTGTACAGTCTGGATGTATTTGATATTCGCAAGCTGGCACCGCAACCGCCTGGTTATCTGCCTTATGTTCTATTGCTCAGAACAGTTCGCGCGCTGACGGGGCTTGATTCAATGAATACAGTACTGTTTGTGTCCAGATTTTTCTCATCCGCGACGGTGGTTGTTGTGCCGATGATTGTGAATATGCTGCTGCCAAACCGTCATGGTCTGGTCGTATTCTCGGCGTTGCTTTGTGCGCTCCATCCGTTTTTTATTTTTCATGGGGTTGATGGTCAAACTCATGCGTCTGAAGGATTCTTTGCTGCCTTGTTCCTTTTCAATGTCATACGTCCAGTCGCTGGAATGGAAAAATCGAGGACGATTCGAATTGGCGTGTTGCTGGCTATTGGGGTGGCAATGCGCCCCAGTTTTCTATTAGTGGGTATTGGTCCTGTTCTTTGGTTTTATCGGCAACAACGCATCAAGTGGTTAATTATCGCACTTATCGTAACTGTCGCCGGTCTTTTCTGGATCGTTCCAACCATTCTGATGAGCGGCGGAGTGGGCGAATGGTGGCTTGCCCATAAAGCATTTATGCTGGATGGATTTGTTAACGCTGAGGGGATATTCAGTCAAACAGCGTGGAGAGTGCTTTTGTGGTTGACCCTGTTGGTAGCGCCTGCGCTTCCGGTGATTATACATTATCGACAGTCGCCCAATTCATTAAGGCAATTCCTCTTTGCAGCTGCTGTACCTACAGTCATTTTTTTGCTGTCAACTTACGTATCAGAGCCAGGATATTTTCAGGGACTGGTTCCCATTGTAATAACCTTAAATGTCGCCATGATCGCCAGAGCAGACCGAAATATTTTCTTTGGGACCCTGAGTGTTGTCATTCAAATCGGTATTTTGTTGCTGCCTGCTGGAGGAAAGTTGGATTTTAAAACCCCCTCTATTCCCGAAATTGTTCAGCGTGAAGTTATGGGAGAGGTGCTGTTAAAACAAATCAGCGACGGTTTAGACCCTGAGCAGTCAGCATTGTATATAACCGATTATCCTGGCTCACCGATTCAGCGGCAGCTGCCATTACTTCGCGCCAATACGGATGTTTTATGGATCTTTTCAACTGGAGCAGGTGACATCAGATCAATGAGTTATTCAAATGACAGGTTGTTGACGCCAATTCCGGGGCCCGTCCTGGGCTTATCCGGCTCTCCGGCAACATTCAATACCCACGCAAGGTATGATATCATCGTTGTTGATCCGTTTTTTACAAATGAAAATCGTCAACGATTGGCAGCGTTTTCCAAATGCGAAGTTCCGACAGCCACCTATCCCTCCAAAGTGGCATATCTGCCTGCGCATTGCTTTCCTGGTGGCCGAATCAGGTTTGGTAAGTATAGCGTTATGTTTGATAATTGAGACGCACTCCCGGCGAACCTGTCAGTGCATATTCCGGCGGATAATTTTTGTCATTTCGGCTTTTTCTTTTTTTATGTGCGGATCATCCGGAAAGTCTCTTAGTCCGCGTTTGAGCCATGTTAGTGATTCAGATATCATTGTCCTCTTTCGAAATATTGTTGTGAGTTGCCCTATCGCATAGGCGCGTTTCCTGGGCGATTCACTGTTGCTTAATCTGATAAGGCCATTTTGCAGGTCGGTCACTTCTTCGTATGATAGCGAGCCGAGTCGATGTTGACGATTATCTCCTGTTCGAAATGTTCCTCTTTTCAAAACCGGATCTTTAACAAACGGAAAAATGAAAGCGGACATAATTGCAATTGCGAGACAGGACGTAACTGTGATTTTTGCGATTGTCCAATTCATATTGAATTCCGCTCCGGTGCCCGAATGAGAACAATCCATGAAAAATAAGGGTCAACGGGAATATTACCCACTTGATATTTTTGTTGCTTCTTAAGTCGGTCGATGAGAGCGTATTCCATCGCAAAATTGGTTGGCACCTCGGAGATGTCGGTTGCGAGCCGGCTTGAGAATCCATGTATTGGAATAAATATTTGGGGCTTTTGTCTGAGTGCGTAGTCGATGTCGTACCGCTCGTGCCCCACATCGTGCTTTCTGTAGTGTTGCAACATTACCTGATCGATGCTTTTTCGGGCGATATGGGTATTCGTCAAGCCGAGCATATCCAGAAGAGGCAGTCTGGAGTAATAGCCAAGCGCACCGATGTGGGGGGCGGCAATCAATGTATCGGCGGGGTACTGGTCCTGCAGCGCCACGCCGAGTTTACCACTCGCAATTATCCAGCTCACCCCATGCTGGCTGTGAAGTGGAAGGTCACGGATAGATAATGCGGTGGCAACAGTGAAAAGACAAATTGCAACCCACTTAACGATTGCGTTTCTGCGGGACGATGAAATCTGTAAAAACAACAGCTGCAATCCCCACGTGGATAATAGAATAATCCAGGGGAACAAAGGTACAAAGAACCGGTGGTATTCAAAAAAATCTCCCCCAATAGCAATAAAATATCCAAGGAACAGAATAACAGATATTAGGACACGCTGTATTACTGGTCTGAGTTCATCGAATATCTGGCATTGCGGCCATAAGAAGAAGACTGCGGGAAAGAACGCCAGAAGTGCCAGCGGCACATGGTTGAAAAAATCCAGAATATACTGACTGCCCATCGCGAGGTGATTGGCATCGAATACAATCTTTGCGGTTGCTGTGTTTGGTATCAGGGCGTCGTAATATAATAGTCGGAAAATGAAGTATCCGATGGGTAGAGGCAGCCAACTGAGTATGAATCCTTTTTTTCGACCAGTACTTAGCAGAAGCATTGGAAACAGCAAAAGCCCCTCGGGTCTGGACAGAAATGCCAGTGATGACAATATGCCGCTTGGAATATGGGGGGTGTGACGGTGTTTTTCCTTTAAAAAAGTTGAGACGGCTGCAAGCAGAAGGAATGTAAAGAGCATTGTTTCCATTCCTGAAGTAATCCAGAACAGGAACCAGTCCTGAGTGCACAAAGCAACGACGCCCAGACAGCGGAGGATTGGCCCTGTTTTTGAAATCGGAAAAAAGAGGAGCAGCAGGACCGCGCCTATCGCAAGGAGCATTCCCATGATCGTTGCACTGTGTAGAACATTTACATTCAGTATTCTGGCTACCGTGAGCAGACCTAACCATAGTGGACTGGTAAATCCTTCCACACGTTCTCCCTGATTAAAGACAGGACCGGTTCCGAGCGCAATATTGTCCGCATATCGAAAGAAAATGAACGCATCATCTGCAAAGGTGAACTGGTGCTGCCATGTATACAGGACAATCCAAACAGTTGCGCACAATCCGGTTGCGAGCAAAGCAATATTTTCTCGTTGTTGCATCCATTTTTTTTTCACCGCAACCTGCTCCCTAAACGCGCGCTGAAGAAATTCGCTGCACATGGCGTATTGGCAAAACTGTATACAAATTTGGATTGGGCGCAAATTTATTTATCCCTGTCAGTATCCCTGTCAGTAAATGATCTGCTGTTGTAACTGCTTTTTTGCATTCCTGAACGACTGTGTTAATAATATCTGGTTATTTCGACTTTTATAAGAGGTGCGACATCCAACGTAGATCACTCCTATCAATTGATTCGACGAATACGCGCCGACAGAATCGACTTGTTCTGATATTGGATGCGTTCCTTATGATTCTTTCCGGTATTCTCGCGTACCATGTACAACCGTACATTACTGTGGTTATTCCATCCACAAAAGAGGCGATTCCAATTTTGCAATACAGTACATTGCTGATGTTGTGGCTGCCTTTGTGGATTGGAACCGATTTAGCGCTCGGATTGCATTGTGTGTTTGATCGTTCGCCATCAGGCTGGACATTGTTTTGGGGGCTGCTAAAGCTTCACGGTATTTTTTTTCTTGCGATTTCCGCCATTTCGTTTGCGACCCAGTTGGATGTCAATCGCAGTCTGGTGTTCGTTTTTCTTTCACTGTGTTTTTTACTGATGTTTCTGGTGCGCCAGTCTTTAGCTGTTCGATTGAAAGCGCAACACAAAAAAGGGATTGCCCAAAAAAATATATTGCTGGTGGGAGATGTGGGCGAGGCAATGAAACATTATGTTAAAATTGCGTCAGAACAGCATTTTCCGCCCAAAATAGTTGGTCGACTGGGGCTTCACATGAATAGTGAAAATGGCGACCAGGTTGAATTGCCGCTGCTTGGCAGTGTTGTGGAGTTAAGGACTTTTCTGCATAACACACCGGTTGATGAAGTGGTGTTTTTCGACCCATTTACCAGTCCTTCTGATAATAGACCGTTATTAAAAGCGTGCGAAGAACTGGGTATTCCAGCATGTTTTTCAATTGGACTGGATCAACCAACCCAGGCAGCACCAAGATTCGCCATGCAGTATGATATGCCGTTCGTTCTTTTCGATGTCGCCCCCAAACGCTCTGATTTGTTGGCAGTCAAGCACACGTTTGATGTTATTGCTGCATTTTTTCTTATTGTACTTTTATCTCCGCTGATGCTGATAACCTCATTGGCTATTTTGCTGTCCATGGGGAGGCCAGTATTGTTTTTCCAGAAGCGAGCAGGCCGTTATGGAAGAGAATTTCAGATGTATAAATTCCGAACCATGAAAAACGACGCAGAAGGGCAGCGCGACCAGCTGCTTGCTCAGAATGAAATGAGTGGTCCGGTGTTCAAAGTTACACGCGATCCACGTGTGACTATGTTGGGGCGCCTTTTACGTCGCTCAAGCATAGACGAAATACCTCAGCTTTTTAATGTGCTGCAAGGCGCCATGAGTCTGGTTGGTCCCAGACCTTTACCTGTTATGGAACAGCAGCAAATTCAGGGTTGGCGGCGCCGGCGTCTGTCGATGAAACCTGGTATTACAGGCATCTGGCAAGTGAGCGGTCGCAGCAATATCGATTTCGAGCGCTGGATGCAAATGGATCTTGATTATATAGATAACTGGAGTTTAGGTTTGGATATATCTATTCTGTTGAAAACAATTTTTGTGGTGATGCGAGCAAACGGTGCCAAATAACAGAATCGGAACTGAACATGAAAAAGGAATTTCTGTTATCAGCTGTTGGTCTTACAATAACACTTCTGGCGATACGTCTTTTCTTCGATGCCGCTGCTGCATACAATTATTTTACCATCCCGAGTGGTGTTGGCGTTAATCGAATACCCCCGGATGAGCTTGTTTATTTTGGGTGGTATCTTTTTCTGGGCGCAGTTGGCGTTGCTGGCCTTTCCATCGCGGTTTATCAAAGTAAAGCGACAGTTGTCGTTTCCCAGACCCTTGAAAAAATTGTTGCCAGACCATGGATTTTTGTTTGTACGATCGCATTAATTGCGTTCATTGCCACCCTTTGTGCGCGGTATTGGGTTTTACTTGAGGCGCCAGTGGCAGATGATGAATCCACCTATCTTTTTATTGCGAAAACGCTGATGCAGGGGCGAATAGTAAATGCGCCGCCTGATGATCCGGATTTTTATAGAAATCAGTTTGTTGTACTTTCTGACCATGGCTGGTATGGAAAATACCCTTTGGGATTTCCTCTCCTGTTGGCTGGTGCGCTGTTCACTGGAACACTGTTGTTTTTGGGACCATTTTTTGCCGCGTGTACCGTTGTATTAACATATTTAATTGCAAAGCGACTGACTGATGTAAAAATCGCGTGTCTTTCGGTTGGTTTGCTGGTGATATCGCCGCATTTTGTTTTTACCTTTGCCACGCTGCTTTCACAGGTGGGGTCCACCACATTTACATTACTTGGGATTTTACTTTTTTTCCAATTACAGGAAACCCGCCGCTGGTACTTCGCGTTGCTGGCTGGCATCGTCTGGGGCACGGCTGTTTTAATCCGCCCGTTGCCCTGTGCACTATTTCTACTTATCTCCGCAGCTGCATTTGTAATCCCACCACGAACTGTTTCCATTTTGCAGCATTTAAAAGCGAATTGGTTGAACCTGATTTTCGCACTGATTCCGATTGCACTGGTGGCAGTTGTGTTTTTTCTTGTTAATCGCATTCAGACAGGGGACGTGCTTCGCTCCGGCTACCACGTGGTTCATGGCGAAACATTGGGGATTGCCGCCGATACCAGCTGGCAGACTGGCATGTCGGTGGCCGCATCCCTTTGGCGACAGAATTTTTGGCTGTTTGGATGGCCAGTGTCGATTCTGTTTCTATTTTTTATTCGACAGCATAAAAGATTTTTTCTTATTTGGGGGATGATCGCTGCAGTGTATGTATACCGGATTGTTGCGCCCAAAGCTGTTGTGTCGACAACGGGACCTTTGTATGTCACCGAGATTGTACCGATGTTGGCATTGCTGTCGGCCGAAGGATTGAGATCTTTTTGTGACTGGATATCATCAGTGGGAAAACATAATGGCAAACGGCTTGGCATCTCAATTGTTACTGCGGCAACTGCGATTTCGTTTGTTTGCTTTTGGCCCATACAAATAGATAGCATCCACCGAGGTGCATCAGAGTGGACAGCGGTGTATCGCACCCTTGAGAATCGGGGCATTTCCAAAGCACTGGTATTTGCGAATGCATTTGTTCCACCGCTTTCCCGCAAGAGCTGGGCGTATTTCCCACCCAATATGTCACCGGATGGCAGCGATGATATCGCGGTAATGCGAATTCCCGGCACTATGGAAGAAGCAGTGCCACCGATGATTGATTTTTGGCGCCGCAAATATTCAGACAGACCCGCGTTTGTTTACATTAACACCGGTGAAGGTATGACCCTCGTACCAATTGAAGAAATCGAAAAAATGTGGAATGCAATTGAAAAACGGGCTTCCCACAGTGACACTTCTTCCACCTCCACATCCTTGATGGGGGGGCAGACTAACTGAAATCATGCAGATGGTTGATGATCGATTTCAGTCCACGGTACAGATACACGGGATCCTTGATGTTTTTCAGAACCTGCTTGACCACGTATCGGGGCGTAAAGAATGTACGATATATTTCATTGCAAACGCCCACAATTTCCTGTGAGTTCATATCGGGGGTAATAAACACAGAGCCGCGTTGGTCAAATTTTTCGTAGTCGGCCTTGTCATATGCAAGCCAGTTGTTTCGCACGGCTTCATCGAAGAGAGGTGTGCCTGGGTACGGAACGACAACCGTTGCCTGCAGCATCTCCGCATACCCTGATCGCATTAGATACTGGGCCAGCTTAACGGTTCTTTGTGCATCGGATTTGGTTTCCCATGGATATCCAACCATCACCGTTAAATGCACATCGAGTCCTGCGTTGGCCGCGTTTTTGCAGCCGGTTATTATTTGATAAACGGTTGTACCTTTTTTTACTCGATCGAGCGTTTTCTGATTGGCGGATTCAAGTCCGGATTTTATTTTGCGAAACCCCGCGCGTTTCATTAATCTGGGAATTTCCGGATCCTGGAGATAGTCAAATCGCATATTGCAGGAGAAGAGAATTTTTTTGTGGTATCCCCTTAAAATCATACCCTCGCAAAATTCCTTAAGCCATTTACCAGGTGGAAAGGTTCCTGAGTCATCAAAGATTTCTTTGGCGCCATGATATTCGATTAGATAGCCGATTTCATCCAGTGCGCGCTCAACCGTCATTGCACGGAACGTGGGAAAGACTGTTGTCCATGAGCAGAATGTACATTTTGCCCACGGGCAATCGCGGCCAAACATGGTGTAATAAAAAGGCGTTCTTTTCTTCCATTTTTCTCCGTAAAGATGTGCCTGTGTAAGTGACCGATCGATAAAAGGCAGCGGTGACAGATCGTGTTTTAATTCAAACTCGCCATTGTTTTTAATCTGTCCTTTTTTTCTGAACCACGTGCCTGGTTCAAGCGCTGTGTTTTGTGTAAAATGGTTTGCCAGAGCAAGCAGTGAGAAATCGAAGTCTCCACCCGTAAGAACGTAATCAACGCTGCAGGACTGCATCGATTCGAGCGGGAGTGCGGTGACATGGTCGCCCATCAGGGCAAGCACTATGTCGGGGTATTCCGATTTGAGTGTGTCTATCAGTCGCCAGTGTTGTCCAACCACTGGTGTCTTGGTTTCGAATGCGATAATGTCAGGACGTTCCCGTCGAATCAGCGCGTGGAATTCGGTCATCGATTTTTTTTGTGCGATATAATCCGCAAATACCACTTCATATCCATTTTGTTTCAGTAGACTCGCAGCGTATGCAGGGACAACGGGAAAAATATAGCTTCCCATGTTGTACCACTGAAACTGGCGGTTCTGCGTCAGCATGGGGCTGCCTTTTCCGGGCAGCATCGGATATGCGATCATTATTTTCATTCTACGACCTCTTTTAACGGTCATGGTGACGTCTTATTTTTTCAATGAGTATGCGCGTTATAAAAAATGGATTGCCAAGAACGTATCGCCTGAACATTCTGCGCGGTTCAACATACAGACGAAAAAGCCATTCCAGATCTGATTCCTGCATCCACTGTGGGCATCTGGGCACCTTACCCGAAAGGTAATCGACAAGCGCGCCGATAGGCCAGATGACTTTTGCATCAAGACGACTGAAATTTTTTAACGTCCATTGTTCCTGTCTCGGCGTACCCAATCCTACAAAGAGGATGTCGGGTTTCATCTGTGAAATCTGTTCAAACAGTTTTATTTCTGTTTCGTCGCTATCTTTAAAAAAGCCGTGGTGATGTCCGCATATCTGAAGCCCCGGATATCGCATCTCAAGCTCGCTGCAGGCCTGCATGGCAACATTCGGCTCTCCCCCAAGGAAGAAAAGACGGGTGCCATCCTGTTGCCAGCGATTGCAGAATTCATGAATAAACGACGCACTGGTCATGCGTTTGGGAAGATACTGGCCAAGCAGTTTTGCCCCCCATACAACGCCGGCGCCGTCACAGTACGTCAACGACGATTTTTGATACAGCCGAAGAACATCGGGATGAAACAGAGCACTGTTCATCGTGTGTATGTTGGCGTAGGTGACCAGGTGTCTGGTATCGTCTTTGATAAGTTCTTTAATATCTTCAAACAGGCTGTCTTCAGTGAGAGGGGCAATATTGACCCCGAATACGCCTACAGTGTTTTGCGTTGTCGGCAGTGACTTATTCTTTTGTGCAATTTTTGACTTCATAGCGATGCGTGTGTCTGTATTATTGGTTTGTGTGATACTGATGATGATAGCTGAATGTACAGATTTTTCAAATTAAGCATGCTATTCCGGGTGGAACTAACTCATTAGTGGCGAGATTTTGTGTTCAATTAGGTTTCGGCTTTGTCCCAATATTCGATACGTTAAAATGAAAAAAATTCGGTGAATATCCGTCGTGACATGTTTGAAAATTCTGAGTTTGAATTGTGCTGTCCATTCACGGTTTTTGACTGCTGTTAATGAAAATCCAAATTGCCAGATCCTGCGGCATGTGTTTATTCTAACAAAGACACATAATTAAACAGTCGCTGCGCGAAATGCGGCACTGTTAAAGACCGAACAGTGTTTGACGGCGTCTATGCTTTGTAAAGAATTTGGATTTTCATGAAACAAAAGAACTACGCGTACAAATTGAAGGCACGTCTTGGACTGGTGCTGCTGTTGGCGTTTTTTCTCGGGGTCATCACCTCCTATCTTTTAATTTTTGTCATTTCAATAATGAGAGACGAAACAAGTTCGCGTGCTTCCGGATTCGCAATAAATAATTCCGATTTGTTGGCGCCTGAAAGCCCTGAACTTCAGGATGAAAGGCTGGCTCAGTTACGCGCGCTGGGGTACATTGGATATACAGATGAAAAAATACTATCCCCAGGAGTGGTAACGAACAAAACAGGAAAAGTATGTGCGGGACTAAATCTTTACAATCCAGGACATACAGCCGAAGCGTATCTGATAGACAACGCAGGAAAGGTACATCATAAGTGGTCTCTTCCTTTGACCAGAGCATTTCCAGATGGCCCCGGGCCAACAGTTCTAAACCAATACTGGCGCAGAGTCAGGTTACTTGATGACGGTGACTTGCTGGCCATCTACGAAGGTGTTGGCATCATTCGATTAGATAAGGACAGCAATCTGATTTGGGCAATTCAGAACGGCGCTCATCACGATATGGATTATGTTAATGAATCAACGTTGGCGGTGTTGCGAAGAGACGCTAAATTTAATCCGCAAATCCATCCAACGGAGCCAGTGCTTGAGGATTTCATTACCTTCATTGATATAGAAAGTGGAAAACCACAGAAGGAATTTTCAGTGTACACAGCCTTTGCAGATTCCGACTTTGCATCAGCAATTGTGGCACGGCCGCCAAGTGGAGATATTTTTCACACCAACACCATCAATGTACTTAATGGTTCAGGTGCTGAACGTATTCCGGCTTTTCGCAGTGGAAATTTTCTTATTTCACTTAGAGAATTACATTTGATTGCAGTGGTGGATGCCATTACGGAGAGAGTGGTCTGGACAATGACCGGACAATGGAAGTATCAACATGAGCCACAGATGCTGTCCAATGGCCATATTTTGATTTTTGACAACCAGGGACATTTCGAATTCTCTAAAATAATCGAATTTGATCCGGTTACCCAGCAAACTGTGTGGGGGTATTATGGAGACAGCGCGAATGATTTTGTCAATGTTCGAATGGGCAGCCAGCAACTTCTTCCAAACGGCAATATTTTAATTACGGAGAGTTACAGAGGACGCGTTGGGAAAATAACATCGGCGGGAGAAGAAGTCTGGCGGTTTAACAGCCCTCATACTATTAAGCCCGGGGAAACCGATGCGGAAAGATTGGAAAATCGGCCCGGATATGTGAAATGTTGCGTATCCCCCAGGATGCACCTGGCGTGATGGCAGCGACACAATACGCCAATATTGAATCTCAGCCGCTGCAATAGGCAGAGTCGGCCTCAACAGGGTTTTTGTCCGGATTGCGTTCAAGCTGCTATTGAGTATTTTTTAGTTTTAAAGGAATATTTATTCTATGAAGATGACTACTCGCGCAGATATAAACATTGGTTACAGTTGCAATATTAAATGTAAATTCTGTTACTATCAGCAAACGGTGACAGATAAACAGATCGACAAGGACCTTTCGGTCGAAATAATTAAAAGGCAGCTGAAATACATACACAGCACTGGGCTTGATACAGTGGACTTTACTGGCGGCGAACCGACCGTTCGCAAGGAACTGTTTGAGCTTGTGCGATATGCCAAATCCATTGGTTTTAAAAGTGTCGCGTTGATAACCAACGGATTGAAACTGGATAATTCGGAATATGTGGATAAATGTATTGAGGCAGGGATAGATGATTTCCTGCTGTCAATCCATGGACACAATGCTGCGATACACGACTACCTGACAAATCGGAAAGGGGCTTTCGACAAGGTGGTTGCGGCAATTGAGAACGTGTCGCGTACATCGGCAAAGTTGAGAATCAATTGTGTGGTCAATGGCGTCAACTATCGCCATGTGCCTGATATTCTGGCTCTTGCGCATTCCCTGTCGTGCCAGACAGTAAACCTGATTATGTTCAATCCAATTGTTGAAGCGGACTGGCGTTCTGCCCCTGAGTTGAATGTGGCGTACAGCGATGCCGCACCTGTTATTAAGAATGCGATTGATGCCTATAAAGACAAAATAGCGAAAATTACTGTTCGCTACATGCCGTTTTGTCTAATGCAGGGCTATGAGCAATACGTAACAAATAACGCTCAACTTCAGTATGACCCGGATGAATGGGACTACCTCGTCAGGACGAGAATACGTAAAGGGCCTCTGCTGGCAGGCATTGCAGTGGTGGGGGGCGTGCTTTTAAATCCGGCTAAAAAAAGGCTGCTCACTCAAGGTTTTCATGATTTTGTTCGTGAGAGTATTCAGGTTGCACTGGCGCGCAAGAACAAACGTTACAGCCCGCAGTGTTATCGTTGCAAATACAAACCCATTTGCGATGGGTTGTGGCGAAAATATGTGGAATGGCGCGGGACAAATGAGTTGGTGGCGGTGAAGGGAAAGCGGATTTATGACCCTGGCTATTATATGCGCGAGCATGGCTAAAACTGGAGCGACACGACGATGAGATGGTAAAAGAGAGTTGGCATCGATGGAAGGAAGGGCCCCCGGGATTGAAAGTTGATGAATGTTGCCAATTCACTTTCATCTGAAATCTGATATGGAAATTTTTAAATAAGCTAACTTTGGCGTTTTCAACGCGTATTTCACTCCTTTTGAAATACGATATAAGGGATATTCCGGTGATAAAGTGAGTCAGTATAAGTTTCTTAAACGCATTGGAAGAGGCTGTCTGGCAAAGGCAGGAGGGGTTGCGAGAAAAATTAACAATCCGGTGTTGAACAGGGTTGCAGATGTCGGGCGACAATTTATTCAGGCGGAACCAATGGACCTTATCCGGGAACGGTTCGAGCATCGTTACAATACCGCGGCCACTTTGTCACCGGCTCGAATACACAATATGGATGGTGCATCAAAGTGTCTGGATGCGATTGTGATGCAGGGGCCGGTGACATCTGATACGGTCAAGTCAGTGATCACTCTTCGCGCCTTGAATCCCGACAAGTTCATTATCGTATCCACCTGGGAGAACTCGCCTGAAAAGCTGATCGATACATTGGATTGTTACTGTGACAAAATAGTTACTTCCCCAATTCCCGAAACCCCTGGCGGCCAGCACAGAAATTACCAAAAGGTGTCAACTCACGCCGGTATATGTGCCGCCCGAAAACTTGGTGCTGAATATGTTTTAAAAGTGCGGACAGATTGCTGCGTTACTGCACAACATGTTTTTTTAATGTATCGGCATATCGCCTCCAGACTTGATAATTCCGCTTGTGAAAATTTGAATTGCAGAGGGCGAATATTTGTAAATCAGACATACACAAAAAAGTACGTACCTTACCATATATCAGATATTGTGATGTTGGGATATGCGGAGGACCTTGAACGCTACTGGAATGCACCAATTGATTCTCGACCACTCAATATTACTGATTCCAGTTGGGTCAATCATCCTCTTGAGACAATTGGGTACAATGGATACACCCCTGAATGCTATTTTGCCAGACAGTATGCGGAAAGCGTTGGATGGAAATTGCTGGATACGCTCGATGACTATTGGCGATTGGTCAGAGATGTGTTTGCTGTGATGGACGATTCGTGGTTCGATTTGATTTGGTTTAAAAAAACAATCCCCATTCAACCATTACCGATGGAGGAATTGTTCTCCCATGCTGTTTGGCAATCGATATACATGGGGCTTGCACCGAACCTGGCGCTTACATCGATTGACATAAAAGGGGCGCGACGAAGAGGAGCGAAAACCAGTATTGATGCTGAGGCTTTTGTTAACGCGATGAGAAAATCAGTGTGAGTTGACTGCTGTATCCAAGTTGTTTGGATTTCGATGAAAGACAGCCATTGCTGGCAAAATGTTGTGCATCGCGTTTAGGATGCGAGTTATTTAAGATCTGATTTGCTGGTAAACGCAGCCGAAATTGGTTCCGTTGTTAATAATGTATTTACTCCGAGATCTCTAATTCCAGTCAACGCAACCTCAATGTCAATCAGTTTTGGCGGGAGCCCGTGATAAAGAGACTGCCAGAACGCGTGGGTCACAGTTTCATCGACAGGGAGTGGCTGGATGGGAATCGGCAGTTTAAACCAGATGAGATCAAACCAGCTGTCATCCTGCACCACAAATATATCACGCATTAGTCGCCAGTAATCCACCAGAGAGTCTTTAATCTGCCATCCAATGGATGCCGCGTAGTGACGGGTTAGATAACATTCTGGCAATAACCCTTCCAAACCAATTTTTTCGAGTGAATTAATGGCCCAGCTTGCGTCGTGCACGGATAGCTCCCGGTTATCAGGCTGCACGCTCCAAAACCGTTTAAGGTCCGAGATGCGCCCGAGCATGACTATGTCTGACACATGGTAAGGAATAAATTTCTTAGTATATGTCTGATTAACAAAGATGCGCCCTGCGCTTTTCGTATCATTGAGTATCCCACTATCATAATGTTTAGATAAGGTACGATACAGATTGAATACGTCGGGTGCGGTAACACAGCAATCCGTCCTGATTTTTAACACATATTGCGCGCCCAAGGATTCTGCCTCACATATTCCCTTATATGTGGATACGATTTGGTAATTGCGATTTCTGCCACCGGCAACAGCTGGTGGCTCGGATGTGACGATGCAGTCACAGAATGGTTTTAATGGCCTAAGCAGTTTGGCCTCGGTGCCATTCCATGTTGACAGTACGATGAGGGCATTGGGGTAAATGCACCGCATATAGCGCAAAGAGTCAGCCGTGTCATCTGTAACGGGACCTTGCATAACAACTGCATCAGTGAAAGTGCGCTCGCTGCTGGGCTCTTCATTGAGTGGTTCATTTGTATGGATCAGTTCAGACGCATGTTTTCTGATTATATCACAACGGTGTTTAAAACGCTGTTTAATGAGAGGGGTATGATTGTCTTCGACGAATGTTTTCCCAAGTGCGGCGAGTTTGTTGAACATGGGCCGATCGAGAATATGAACGGTTTTTCGAGTGGCGGTATATAAATTCCTAAACAGTTGCTTTTTATCCATTTATACCTCGTGGGATGGAAGTGCGCTCTGTTTTACTTATGGAACATTTTGCTAACGGGAATAACATCTGTTACCTGAACAGCCTTAATTTTTCCGCGACCACTCGTCAGAGAATTGTATGCGGGGCAAAGAAAGAAAACATTATTGTAGGTCCAATCTTCTGCATGCTGCATGGATTCACTGACCGCGTGAAAGTAAGTGGTCATATCCTTGAAAAAATATGTGCCTGCAGATGCATGGTGAGAGATAACTTTTTTTTCCGCTGTTTGAGTGACATTGTCGTCGTCGATTACCAGGTAGCTGTACATTGGATTGTCCGATTCGAACCAGGGCAACACGCCGGCGCAGTCGTCGTCTGACAGGATCCTTTCCACGTCAGTATCTATTTTGTAAATGATATCCACAAGGTCAATGCAAACCGGCCACTCAGGATGGTTCAGTACTGCCACACCAGCTGCAGCGGAAAGTAGTGCACCTCTTGTTAGGTGGGAAGACGTCACAATTCGACAATTGGGAAAGTGGCCACGTAAAAACTGTTTAAACCGTGGTGTCTGTGATGTATCTCGCAACACAAAGACAACGTTTTCGGAGTTTTTAATCGATTTTTCATACCATGGCCTTGATTGCAGGGCACGCATGATTAATGGTTCGCCATCGACAGGGTAGAGCGGCTTGAGCGATCCATCCGGAAGTATAAAATCCGGCCCCGCAAGTGGAATAATTGTTTGAAGCTGCGGCGTCATTCTATTTCCTGCTGCAGATGTTTGATGTAAATGTCCAGGTCTTCCGGCGTGCCTGTCCCAAACATCGACGAAGCATTTATTTTAAATATACCGATTTTTTCGCCTTGCATAATAGACTTATTGTAAACCGGGCAAACGTAGAATTCATTGTTTACCCTTTCATTTCTTACAATCATATCGATAGCTGCGTTCACAAAACTGGACCCTTTTTTGAAATAGTACAATCCCACAGTGGCATGTTCGCTGATTGGTACTTTTTCCTTTACCTCAATGACAAATCCCTTTTCGTCAACTTTTGCGTAACTCCATTTGGTCGCGTTGGCGTGGAAAGTCATTATGGAACCGTCCAGCTGTCGCGCTTCTGCGTCTTTAATGTATGCCTCAATGCCACCAACAACAATTTGGTCGCTATTGGCAATTAGCAGTGGGTCGTTGTTGTCTATAAGCCTGTGGGCATGTAATACGGTACAGGCTGCGCCTTCAGTCAACTGGTCAATGGGAATAAAGTCGATTTGGTAGGTCTTTTGGAGGTGGTCAATCGTTTTTCGTTCTGCTTGCAGATGCTCGGCCCGCGCCAAAGCAATAAATCTGGCTCCCTCAATACTTAGATTGTCAAGTACCCGGACTATCATCGGTGTGCCCAGAACATCTATAAATGGTTTGGGTTTGGTGTATCCGGCAGTTGCAAAGCGGCTGCCTAATCCCGCCATCGGAATGATAATGTTTATACTCATATTATAGATTCCTTCTGTTCATATATGTGTCCATATCGTTCCACATCCTGAGGGGTGGCAAGAGAATGATAGTCCTTTTTATCTATTCGAAAAACACCGATTTGTGCGTGGTTAAGTACCATTTCATTGTAGACCGGGCACACATAGTAAAGACCGTTCAAATCGTTGCCAACTTCGATCATCGACATGGCGCTGGATACAAAATCTGATCCTTTTTTAAAATAATACATTCCCGCCGTAGCATTCTTTGACAATGGGCGTTTTTCGGCCGTTTCAATCACGTGGTCGCTTTCGTCCAATCTAACGAACGACCAGCGAGGATGGACAGACTCAAATACTACGATTCCGCCATCCATGTTTTTTTTCTCAAATTCATCGATAAAACGTTGATGATTCACGTCAACAATCTGGTCGCCGTTTGTTATTATCAGTGGTTCATCATTATTTATGTGCTCAACAGCCAGCAGGGCTGTGCAGGCAGCGCCTTTGGTTTCGCCTTCAATCGCGATAACTTCCGAATCCGGCACCAGCAGACGCAATACGTCTCCCAGATGAAATCTGCGATCGTGCTCATGTCTGATACAAAAAATGGGTTTTACGTTGTCGATTTCTGTCAATCGACGGACTACATGCTGTATCAGGGGCAGTCCGTCAATTTCCATAAGATATTTGGGATAGGGGTATCCCATCCCTTCAAAGTTAGTCGAATTGCCCGCCATTAATACCAAAAGGTTCATGCAACATCACCGCTTTCAAAACGAATTAAATGTTTTTCAATATTTTGAATATTTACTTCTTCTACAGACTTTACCACCATTACACGTGCGCCGGCATCAGTTGCCGATTTGATACCATTCTGGTTGTCTTCAACAACCATACACTCATCAGGCGATAATCCCAGTCTGGAAATTGCAATGTCATATATCTCAGAATGCGGTTTGGGGTAATTGACGTCTTCGTTGCTTAGCGTAAATTCGAAGAACCGATCAATGTTGCATTTGTTAGACATAAGGTCTACGGTTTGACGCACGGAATTTGATGCCATGGCAAGCCGCAACCCCTTCCCCGAAAGGGCCGATAAAGCATATTGATGATAAAAAGTTGGTTTGCACCTGGCAAATACAACCTCGGCAGTATAAATCTGTTTGACGCGATTAATAAAGCTGTGAAGTCCAACCGGGAGGCCACGCTCTTTTGAGAGCATTTTTAGCTTTATCCGCGTGGGAAGGCCATCATAGGTGACCAGATGGTCGTATCGGCTAATTGTAAATCCAAATAGTCCAAGCGCGCGATTCAGTGCTTCATAATGCCACTCCCGCGCATCCACGAGCACCCCGTCCATGTCAAAAATGATAGCTTTGATTTTTCGCTTTTTCATTAATTAATCTCCAAAAAAATTCTGTGCTTCGAGTGGAAGGTCAGTACATAGCAGCAAATTCGTGTTTAGGTATAACGTCGACTCTTTAATATTTTTCCATAGCTTCATATGCTGGCGTTTGTGTAGTTCAGGCGAGACAATACATACTTGTTTGCCGGCGTCCAGATGTGTTTGGATTGTCTGCATGTCGTACCATTCCTTGTTAAAACAATCCAGCCACACACCTGCCGCGTTTTCATAAAGCGACGGTACAGGCTCGTATTCGCTGAGTCTGGTGAATGTTACCAGCTGTTCCTGCTGCATTATGAGCAAATCCGGAACTGACATATCAAATACAAAATAGTTGTGAATTTTATGTTTTTTCAGCGCGTCTCGAACCATTTGAGCAAGTCCGTCAGATTTGATGTTCAGCGCCAGCGGCATTTCATTCGGTGTGTATGACGTCTCTTTGCAATTGCAGATGTAGAGCTGTAAAAAAGCCTCAAACAGAAAAGGGTTACCTGTTGGCGGATCATGCGAGATTACCAATGTTCCGTTTAAATCCCGAATATCGGTCTCAACACCAAACCCATTTTTAAATGCGCGACCCAAAGCATCTTCAGAGTTTTTATTACAAGGATGTGCCCATAAACCTCTATGCGCAATGATCTTTAGCATGGAAGAAGATTATACATATAAGATCTTGTTGTCACAAATAAAAGTTCGGTTTCATTGAGGAGAAACAGATGAACTTAAGGATATTTTATTCTCGGCTGAACTGCCATGTCCAGGGGGGGTATGCTGCTGACTGTAGCATCGAGTGAACATGATTGACCTGCTCTCCTTGGGGCGTCTTTACCTTTAGTTCCAGGACAGCCTGATTTTCGACAAGCCTGACAATGTTGTGTATCCCCATATCGGCTTTAATATTATATTCTCCAGGGTATAAAAGACCTAAATCAATTGTGACCGCGGCAGTGTAAATCCCGGGTTCCTTCATTTCTGGCGGATTGGGTTCAAAATCACCGGCCCGTGAGCGCAGCAGCACATTTCCTATTTGGTCACACACTTCAATACCGATAACAAGGTCAGTTATCGGGTGAATGATCTGGTATGACAAATGTATAACAGCGGTATCTCCTCGCTGAAATTCATTTTGCGGATTTGCTGTTTCGCGTGAGAGGATGTTGAATCTCGTCAATTCAACGTTTTCATTTCCTATATGACCTGTCCACTGCGTTACCGGTTTGGTAATCCCGGCAATTTTTTCATATTCCGCAATGCAATCAGCGGTGACCTGCGACTCATAAAGCGTGCCATTAATAAGCAAAAGAGATCTTGGACAAAGTGATTGTATGGTGTTCATGTCGTGACTTACAAATAGCTGCGTGCGACCCTGTCTGGCGAGGTATTTCATTCGATTAACGCACTTTCGCTGAAATGCTGTATCACCGACAGCCAACGCTTCATCCACAAACAACATGCTGGTAGGCAGATGCGCTGAAGTCGAAAACCCAAGGCGCATGAACATCCCTGTGCTGTAATGTTTTACAGGAATATCGATGAATTTTTCCAGCTCCGCAAAGGCAACAATGTCGTCAAAATATTTTTTTGTTTCTGACTTGTGCAAACCTAGCAGCGCACCTGCAAAGTATATATTTTCGCGTCCGGTGAATTCGTGATGAAAACCAGTGCCCACTTCAAGGAGCGAACCGATAGATCCTTTAAGTTTGGCTTCTCCTTCTGTTGGATACATGACGCCTGAGAGCATTTTTAACAGTGTACTTTTACCACTGCCATTCATGCCAATTATGCCAACACTTTCGCCCTGTTCAATTTCAAATGTGAGATTTCGGACCGCCCAAAATTTTCTTTGATGAGGCAGGGGGGGCTGATGTGAACGAAACAGATTCTGAACTGCGTTTCGAATGCCAGTTCCAAATCCGGCGGCCTGCTTGAGATTAAATTCTTTTCCAAGACCTTTTACGTTGATGACAGGTTCCTGCATTATTGCCTCTATAGTACATCTGAAAAATGTGTTCGGGCTTTGTTGAAATAAATAAATCCTGTTGTTGCTGCAATAAACCCAACCGTTATCGAAATCAGAAACATATCCAGGGGGATGTCTGCGCCCAACAATGTCCATCTAAATCCAAGACAAACCGAGACCAATGGATTGAGGCTGTAAATCATTTGCCATTTCTCGGGAACCAAATGCGCGTCGTATGCGATGGGGGTAAGAAAAAGTGACAACTGTATGCCGAATGGCAATGCATGTCCAATATCCCTTGTTTTGACAGTGAATGCCGAAAACATAACGCCAATACCAGCAGTGATATACAATGTTAGAAAGAGCATTAATGGAAAGATGACGATATTCGCAGATGGGGTAAAGCTGTAGTAAATGAAGAGAATGCAAACAAACATGGTGCATACAAAGAAATCCAATAAAGATACAATTGTCCCCGCCAGCGGAAGAATAATGACCGGAAAGTGCACTTTGGTGAACAGATGTTTGTTGTCAACGATTGTTGTTGTCGAACGGCTGATTCCCGATGTCATCAGTTGCCAGGGCAGTAAGGCAACGAACGTGAACAGAGGGTAGGGGATGTCCCGGGAAGCGAGGTTTGAGAACCTGCTAAAGAGAAATGCAAATGCGACAGTGACAAGAACAGGCTGAATAAGCACCCATGCGATTCCCAGCACCGATGGGGTGTATCGGATTTTTATTTCTCGAACAGCGTGAGCAAAAACCAACCGCTTGCTGCGCCAAAGTTCAGTTAGGAGATTCCTGAAGGAGGGTTGCGACTTAATAATGCGTATATCCTTCTGTGCCACGCCTGAACTTGAACTGATCATTTCCATTCCTGTGATTAGGATTTATAAGATAACGATGATGAATTAGATTATATAAATTCCGGTTCAAAGTAAAATTGTTTGCTCAAAACGACGCCATCACTGTAGCAGTTGGTCCAGAATTTTTGTTAGAACTGGCAGGTTCTTCTTCCATGTAAAGTTTGACATGTCCGGGCCCTGTTGAGGAAGCGATGCATCGGCGGCGTTGTCTATCTGACGAGCGAAGTTTTCCTCTGCAACATTGTGAATCATCGGACCAAAGAGCATGTTGCTTTCGCCGACCAGTTTGCCCATCACCGGTACTCCCATAGCGAGGGATTCCAGCACTTTGAATGACACGCGTGCTCTATTCGCTTCGTTGTCTGACATATATACAACTGACAGGTCGAGTGATGACAGGTAGTCTGGAATTTTTTCATGTGGAATCAGACCTGTAATCGTCAGTCTGTCAGATAATCCCAACTGGTTTACCTTATCCTGGATTTGAGCATGCAATCGCCCGCCGCCTATCAACAGAAAACGAGCTCTACCGTTCTGAACAGCCGCAAAGCTGTTTAATATCAGATCAAGATCGATTGTGCCACCGGGGGTGAAAGTGCACATATGCCCAACAACAAAATGTTCCGACGTATATCCAAGAGAATGCCGTGTTTTTTCTCTGGTTTTTTCACTGCGAAAAAACAGATCATTGTCAAAACCCTGATGGAGGATGTGGACAGCTCTATTGCTTCTGCTCATTTTTTTTTTGATTACATTGCTGTGTGTGGTAATCGTATCACACCACATCGGGCCTATCTGTTCGCACCAAAATGATACCAATGCTTTTAGCTGGTTGCGATGCATTGAGTAGTCTATGTCGTCCCAATCTGCAACGGTTGGCATGCCGCGAAGCTTTGCAATTACCAATGCGGCGACTGTTACAGGATTGAACTTCTGTGTAAAGAGCAAATCGTATTTGCCCATGGACAAGTACATGGCAACCAGCAATCGAGTCAGTTTCGATCCTTTTCCTTCGCTGTATTTAACTTCGAATCCAGCTTGATCCATGAGTTGCGTCAGAGCTCTCATGCGATAGGTCGAACCATGCCGTGCATCCAGACTGTTGATTGCGAGTATTCTTTTAGGAGAAGGATTTGATTTCATTTGTGTTTTGTATGGTCTGGTCTGCGGAGTAAACGGAATGCCGAACGGACTAGGGCATCACATGTCTTTGTGTTAAACGCGCTTTAAAAAATTCGATCGTTAATTCCATTCCGTCAGTTACTTTCGTTTTCGGCTCCCAGTTTAAAATTGATTTTGCGCGTGTGATGTCCGGACACCTTCGTTTAGGATCATCCTGGGGAAGGGGATGGGTAGTGATTTTCGACTTGCTTTTGCAAAAATCGATTATCAGCTCCGCCAATTCCAGCATCGACATTTCACCCGGATTGCCGATATTCACAGGGTCGTGCGCATCGTCTCCAGTGTAATTCATTAACGCGATGAGCCCTCTTACCGTGTCATCCACAAAGCAGAAAGAGCGGGTTTGGGCGCCATCACCAAAGATTGTGATGGGTTCGTTTTTTAACGCCTGAAGGCAAAAATTTGAAACAACTCTGCCGTCGTTCTCTGCCATCCTTGGGCCGTACGTATTAAAGATGCGTGCGATACGAATATCCACGTTGTTTTGCAGATGGTAGTCGGAGAGCAGTGTTTCGGCACATCGTTTTCCCTCGTCGTAGCAACTGCGTGGCCCAACGGTGTTTACATTGCCGCGATAATCCTCATTTTGAGGGTGAACATCCGGATCGCCATATACCTCAGAGGTCGACGCCTGCAGAATGCGGGATTTTCCGTGCCTTGCCAGCTCCAGCATGTTGTAGGTGCCCACGACATTTGTTTGAATCGTTTTCACCGGGTTGTGCTGATAGTGAACGGGCGATGCGGGACATGCCAGATTGTATATTTCGTCAACATCAATAAGCAATGGTTCCACAATATCGTGACGCAGAAACTCAAAATTATCCAAATCCAGCAGTGTTTTGATGTTGGTGCGGCTGCCAGTGAACAGGTTGTCGACACAAATAACATAGTGCCCCTCGGTCAGCAGCGCGCGACAAAGATGGGAGCCGATAAATCCTGCGCCACCAGTGACCAGAATTTTTTTTGAGTTGCTAAATAGCATGAAAACCTCTTACAGGATGAATTGTCCCAAACTGGGCGAATATGCTTTCCCGAACTATGCCGCACAACGGCATTTGTGGCAAATATTATGCATTTGGGATGGCGACTATTTGGGTGAGCTCAATTGTCGTTTATATGTTGAGATTCGCTGCAACTGTTTTTCAATTTCTTTGCGTTTGGTTGGTGCACTGCCATACAGCTGTCTGGCTTTCTTTATATATATGAGTGATTTATCGAACATCTTTAAACCCGCATATGCATCGGATAGTGCCAGCAGTACCTCGAACCGATTTGGAAAAAGCAATTCCGCCTGCTTATAGGCGAGCAGCGCGTCATGAAAGTGTTTACGGTTGATGGCGTGAATGTCACCGATGCGTAGCCATACGGTGGATGTGGGCATTACTTTCACAGACATGTGGTATAGCTGAAGAGCACGAGGAACATCGTTTTGGGTTTGGTAGTATTTGCCTATCTGTCTTAGAGCGAGGCTTTCAATTTTCTTTAATTTGTTTTTGCGTGCAATGTCTGCGGCCTTAAAAAGCAGAAGGCGCGATTGGTCAGATTTACCCTTGTCTGACAGTTGGTCTGCAAAATGAACGAGTGTCAGTGGATTGTCAGGATGGCGCTCGTATTCAAGCGCCCAAAAAGTCATTGGACTTTGCCACGCGTGAATTCGGATGAGCGAGAACAGTAATAAAATGAGAGGAACAATGAAGAGCAGATTTTGGACAAGGGGACGTAAACGGGAGTGAAATTGCACCAGCAGAAATGAAATGCCGAGAAATGGTACATACAAATATCTGGGAGAAAAAATTCGAAGTTCATCAACACCTGCGAGCGCCGGTGAAATCATTGCCAGCCATAGCACGGCGCCTGTTGGATCGAATTTCGAGCGACGCTGCCACATAATTATTGCTGCCACGCACGCGAGCAACACCCCCCAGCCAATAGCCGGGGCAATCGCAGGAACAGGTTCCATTTGTGCCAGCGGGTGAGGGTACAGACTCCAACGCATTGCAAACAGCACATGGCCCGGAAATGTTAACAGCAGTTGAGATATCGATGGGTCGGCCACTGCTGACAATACGTGATATCGCATTGTTCCGTATACTGCTGCGGCAATAATGCCGGAGCCGAAAGTAATCGCACTCTGTTTTGCGCTTTTGTTGGCACTTAGGCGCCATTCCATCACCGCTACAACAATTGGCAGTGCAATGCCGGACTCTTTACTTAACATTGCGGCAAGTGAAATGATGAATATTCCGGATTGCTTAATGAACCGTTTTCCACGATGTTGTTGCGCCTTGGCATTGTGGATTAAACGTATTGCGAGCAGTGTCCAAAACAGCACTAACAGGTCACCGATGTTTGACAGAAACAGGACAGCATCCACTGAAAAGGGCGTGGTTGTAAAAATGAGTGTACTGAAAAATGCGTTTGTTTGGGAGAACTGCCAGAGGGGCGATTGCTTAAAGATGCTGCACAATAATCGAAACAGCATCAGCACGCATACAAGATGAATGGCATTGTGTACGATATGGTAACCGGTTGATTGATTGCCAAAAAGGCGATGCTCCACAAGCAGGAACGCGGTGCTGATGGGACGATACCAGGGGTAATTGCGGTTATTGTCTGAAATGGCATCCAGATAGCCGGTCGAAAACACGTTTGTGATGTTGTTGAAATTTTCGAGAAAGGCATTCTGGGCGATTAATTCCTGGTCATCCCAGATGAAAGGATAATTTATTGTTGGCAGGTACATGACAGTGCACAGCAATAAAAGTATCCATAAATATTTGTGTTGCTGAACCATGCTGATGGTAGTTTTTATTTTTGTCATCGCAATCCTTCAAACAGCTGTTGCGTTGACAGCTCATGGTTTCAGCGGTGGCTGGATGGGCACGAGACTGATGTCGGTGTCATTGTCATCCAGTGGCATGGCCTCAAGCACGGTGTAGAGGTCAAAGGGAATAAACGAGTAATTGCGTTTCCAGTGCATCGCATACTTTTCCATCTGCCGATTAAAATACTCCATTTCGCTGCCGGTCAGCTGCATCAGTTCGTGTTCCAGATGCGCGCGGATGTCCGGGTCGGTTTCTGACAGCAACAGCGCGGAGAGATGCTGGATAGCCAGTTGATTCATGCCGTGCCTGGTAAGCAACGACGACGCCAGAGCGGAAGCGTAGTGAGGAGCGCCTTTTAAATGTGATGCGTGATAAATGATATTGGCCCCTTTGATTTTCAATTCCTCTTTCTCTTCGGGGCTGCGGGCAAATGGAATCATTTCGTAGTAATAGAGAAAGCCCAGATTGAAACGTATCATCCCATCGTCGCTAAAGTAGTGTATACCTCGCTCCAGGATGCGAATAGCCATCTCAATGGTTTCTCTTGAGATGACGCCCCGGTGATACATTGTCAGTCTGGCCCCATGTTCGTATGCTGCTAAAAACATGGGATCCATCCGGGTCACCGTGTTGACGTAGTCGACAGTATAGTTAGTCAGTTCTCGATCTTTAATATTGTTTTCAGTGCTTTCACCCGCGAGTTCGCCTTTCTTGACCGCGTGCTGTGGCGCTGACCCAAAATACAAAATGAACTTGGTCCAAATGATGTCCGCAGCGGCTTCGTTGTATCTGCAGGTAAAAAAATTCAACCACGAGACAGAAGGAAGATAGTACTGGGAATCCGTGCGGTACAACCGCTGGTAGGCGCTACTGGCAATGTTTTGCAGCAACAGCGAAAAAGAAAAGAAAACAACGGTCAACGCAATAACGAGCGCGAATGTTGATTTGATTTTACCATGTCCCAATCTGATATGCGAAATTCGTTTCATTGTTTCAACTTGAATGCATATTTCAGGTATCCAGCGAAGCACAGAAAAAATATCTGCTAAATGGCACCACCAGCAGTCCTATCGCTGCCGGCGCCAATTCAATATTACCCCCTTAGGGGCTGGCGTGCCAAAAAAATGCTGTTTTGGGGCAAAACGACAGGAAAGAAAATGGGAATGCTATTCGAGGGGGTTGTTTTTATATACACCGGATGACCCGTGAATCTCACCACTCTCAACTTCAGCTTCACGGATAAAGTCAGACGTCGTTGAATCGCCATCAAGATCGCCATGGGCGGCGGCACTGAAGGTGGCTGTTGAAATTGCGCATGCCGGACCACCAGCGAACCCGAACTCGTACTGGTACAGGTGGTTGTCGGACATGGCAAAATCCAGCGATTTCCAAGTATCGATAGCATACCAATCGGCTGGAGCACCGACAACCTCCACGCCGGCAGGGACAGAGGCGGGTTTAACGGTGCCTGCCGGCAAGCAGTTGCTGGCTGAAGGGTTGTCAACCCCGGATTGAACATGCTTCTGCTCGAAATAGGCAACGGCACCTTCGTACATGCGGTCCACGTTCACAGTGGCTTCCGAAGTTTTGGCGCGTTTCATGTAGTTAATGAAGGCCGGAATGGCCACCGCGGCGAGAATACCGAGAATCGCCACAACGATCATCAACTCAATGAGGGTGAATCCGCGTTTTTTCATTAATTTTTTCATTTTGACCTCCTGCGACGGCACCTTCTCAATGCCAGTCTATCTGTTCTCCTCTATTTAAAAGGAGAAGATTTTAATTATGGACAGTTGCCCGCAATGTCCCCAGACAACTCGGCGATATCTGCTTTGCCGTGATATATCTCAAATCCCGTACACTTGCCGTCGCCGTTATTGTCTTCCACTGCTCTGGCGGCGTACCAAAAATCATTGGTATAGTCGATGCCCTGGGTATCGAACGGTGCTTCGGGGGCGACCCCTGGGGCACCGGCTTCGATTAAATACGAATAAGTGAGTCCCGTATCCGGCCGCACGCCCAGTTGTGCCCATGGATTGGGGCTGGGCCAGGCTTTTCCAACACTGGAGGGCGCGTCATCGGGCTGCCATTCGCCATCGTCGAAGTACTGACGAAACGTGGCTCTGTAAGACTCCTGTTTAATGCGAATATCAGCAAGTATGCTGGTCGCTTCTGACGCGCGGGCGCGCTGAAAGTATTTCGAATATGAAACGATGGCCACTGCGGCGAGAACTCCAAGCACCGCCACAACAATCATGAGTTCTATCAGAGTAAAGCCGGTTTGTGTGGTGTGTGTTTTTTTCATAGCGTCATCCTCTGAAAAGCAAGTTGAATGCCAGTTTTAAAAATATGTAAATTTTTCACAAATACGGCATTTCTTGCAATTTAATTCCATTTTTTCCCAATATTTACTTTTGCTATTGATGGAACTGTCCACTGAGTGTCATGTGCGTCTTCCGTAAATTGTCAATTAATATCGGTGTTAAATTTAATCGTCACGGTTCATTCTGTACCGCAGAGATCGAACCGTAATGCCCAGTAACCGGGCCGCAGCGGACTGAACACCACCGGTCAAATCCATAGCCTTCTTTATATACTGAGATTCAACTTTGGCCAGGGTGGCATCCAAATCTATTCCATCGCCAGTAAATTTATTTGGCGCGGGAATGATGCTTTCCGCTTTTTGCCGGAGCACGGATGGGGGTAAATCTGCGGGCGTGATCAGGTCCCCGGCGGCCAGCGCCACCGCGCGTTCGAGTATGTTTTTCAGCTCGCGCACATTGCCGGGGAATTCATGATCCATCAGATAGCGCATGGCGTCCGGGTGCACGCCTCTGGCGCGGCCGCCCAGCTCCGCGGCGATTTGCGGTAAAAAAAAGTCGATGAGCGGTTTGATGTCTTCCTTGCGGCGGCGAAGTGGGGGAATATCAATGGTAATGACATTTAATCGGTAAAACAGGTCGGTTCGGAATCCCCCGTTTGTTACCTGACTGGACAGATCCTGGTTGGTGGCGGAGATAATGCGCACGTCGACGGGCGATTCCTTCTGTGCCCCCACCGGGCGAACGGTTTTTTCCTGCAGCACCCGCAACAGTTTGACCTGAAGCGGCAAAGGCAATTCCCCAATCTCGTCAAGGAAGAGGGTTCCCCCTTCGGCCGCCTGGACGAGGCCTATCTTGTTTTCATTGGCGCCAGTAAAGGCGCCCTTCATATGGCCGAACAGTTCTGATTCCATGAGCTGTTCGGGCAGCGCACCGCAGTTGACTGCGATGAATGGGTTCTGTTTTCTGTTGCCGTTAAAATGGATGGCACGTGCGATCACTTCTTTTCCGGTGCCGGATTCCCCTGACAGAAGAACCGATGCCGGCGATGTGGCTATTTTTTCGCATAAAGATATAATCTGCTTTATGGCCTCCGAATGGCCGATAATGTCCGTGATGCGCTTTTCACCTCTGAGTCGAGTGCGCAGATCGATGTTCTCACGCACCAGATTGCGATGTTCGAGGGCCTGGTCCACCACCAGGGTGAACTCTTCAATGTTAAATGGTTTATTGACGTAGTCAAAAGCGCCGCTTTTCATGGCCTGCACGGCGGTGTCTGTGGTGCCAAAGGCGGTGATCACAATTACCGGACAATGGGGATCCCGGGTTTTTACCTGGGCGAGAACTGTCAGGCCATCGCCCCTATCCATGGCCAAATCGGTGATGACCAGGTCATAGCGATTTCCCTCTTCGAAAAGCCGAATGGCTTTTTCGCCATTGGAAGCGGTGGAGACTTGAAATCCGCGGCGTTTCAACAGGATTGAGAGCATCTCCCGAACAGACAGTTCATCGTCAACAATAAGAATATGACCATTTTCGTCCATTCGCGCATTGTACTTCAGATACGCGTCCGATTCCAGAAAAGGAGAGTAATTTTAGTTGTCTGTGTCGAAGGTTAGCTCTTCTGACAAACGGCCACGAGGAATCCGCCAAAACGGGCAAGCGGGGAATGAAGCGCCCATTTTTCGGCTTTTTCAAGGACGGCGCTTACGCCAATGATGCTGTGGGCCTTTGCCACCGGGGTGAACACCCGCACCCCTTTGAATCCATGAAAAACCGTACCGTGGGGAAGGTAACTGCGCACTTCTCTGGGGGTATCCCATCTGCAAAACACATCTGCCTCAGTGCGATTTTTGCTGATATTCCCCGGCCCACCCAGCACCTTTGCCAGGTGCCGAATACTGAGTGAATTATAAAACTCCGCCACCATAAAACCGCCAGGGCGCAATACCCGGTTCATTTCGGCCAGCGCTTCCCGAATGTGAGCCACATGGGCCAGCACTTTAAATGAATACACCACATCGAAGCTGTTGTCGGGCCAGGGCAGATTTTCCGCCATTCCCTGACATACATCGAGACCACGCTCCCTGGCCTTTTCAAGCATCTGCTCGGAAATATCAATCCCTTTGATGGATTTCACCTGGTGCTGAATCTCCTTCATGATGAGACCGGTGCCGCATCCCACTTCGAGCACATCCCTGCCGCTGATCAGTGGCCGGATAATGTCGAGTTCGAGTCGGTCGATCAGCGCGTGGTAGCCTTTTCCCCGTTCGTTTTCGTACCAGCCGGCAAAATCATCGTAATAAGTCTGATTATTATGTGTCATGTCTGTTTCCTTCAAAACTTCCGATTGGCTTTCGATACGCCAAAAAGCGTTATTGGTTTTCGAGTAATTCGTCATACAGGGTTTCAATGGCTTTGGCCATCGACAATGAATTGTATCTGGTGTCTACAAGGCGCCTGCCGCCGTTACCCAGTTCGGCCCCCACCTCCGGGGTGTTAAGGAGTCGGACCGCCGCTTCTGCCAATTGTGTCGCATCGGTGCTGCCAAGTGCAGCGTCGCCGGCAATCAGTTCCCGAAGCGGTCCCGCATCCGCCACAATCAATGGCACCCGATGCGCCATCGCTTCAAGCAGAACCAGGGGAATGTCCATTTTGGCATACAGGTCGTTCTGGGGGAGTATCACCTGGGTGGCGAGCCCGACAAACCTCGACATATCATTGATCTCATCGTAGAAGCGCACCCTGTCGCCGAAGGTCGCCAGCTCTTTTTTAATTCGGCTTCTGTGCGCCTCTGAACGTTCCGTTTTGGCCCGGCAGGCGAATACGACAACGGCGTCTTCACTGGCCGCGAGGATATGTGGCGCGGCGGCCGCCACCTGCTGCGCCGCATCGGAAAATTCAAAATCCCCCGGAAAAAGTATCATGCGTTTGTGCCCGAGGGCGTACTTGCGTTCGAGTTCACCACGTTCCATATCGCTCAGGGGCGCAGGTGGCGTGATTCCCGGAGGAATGTGGACCATTCGGGTGGCATCGACCCCGGCGTCCAACAGACATTGTCTGGTGTGCTCGGAAAGTACTATCACCTTGTCGGTGAAAATGAGGTCCTTTATGCGGCTGTAGTCCGCGGGTCTGGACGAAAACGTCTGTACGGTTTTTACCCGCGCAATGGTTTGCTGAATCCGGCCCGCGGTGGCACTGACGCGGTTGGGCGCGAAAAAGTAGTGATAGATGCGCGCGTCCTTTTTTCTGAGACCCGTCCACATGACTTTCAGGTTCTGGCGAATCCCGGCCTGGTATGTGCCGCCGGATGGATATATGCGTTCGTATCCGACGTTGTCCGCCATGTGGGGAAATGCGAAGTCCTGCGTCGTCAGTACGCGGTAGCGGTAGCGGCTGCCATGGGTCACCAGCTCTTTGGCAATGTTTTTGCCGGAATCATTCCACGGGGGAACGATGGGTTTGGAAATGATGAATACTTCTTTTGGTTTATCAATCATCGAAATTGGCAGTTCACTGATGAATCAGGTTGAGAACCAGGTCCGCCAGCTGAAGCTTGGGGATGACGTCGGTTTGAATCGGATTGCCATTTTTTAAATACACCGTCACCCGTGTGTGGTCTCCTTCGAGCGCGTCACTGGCCAGGTTGGAAACGATGGCGTCAATGCCTTTTTGCTTTAGCTTTTGTGTGGCGTTGGTTTCGATATTCTCGGTTTCGAGTGCAAACCCAATCAGCATCGGTTTTGTCTGACCTTTGTATTTCTGGCCAAGCCCCGCAAGAATATCCGGATTGGGGACAAGTTCGATGTGACTGAGCTGCGGCTTTTTAACTTTTTCCCTGGAAACAGTTGCCGGTCGATAGTCCGCCACGGCCGCGCACATAATAATGGCATCGGCCCCATCACTGTGGGCGTCCACCGCACTGGCCATCTCCAACGCGCTGCGCACCTGAACGACGTTGCATCCTGCCGGCGGCGTCAGCGAGACGGGTCCCGAAATGAGAATGACATGGGCCCCGCGGATGGCTGCTCTTGAGGCGATGGCGTATCCGGTTTTTCCACTGGAGCGATTGGAGATATATCGGACAGGGTCTATGTCTTCCACCGTTGGACCGGCGGTAACCACAATGGTCATGCCGGACAAATCCGTTTTTACAAGGCGCTGCAGCGTTGCCAGAATTTGAGAGGGCTCGGCCATTCGACCTTTTCCGGTCGTGCCGCAGGCCAGCTCACCGGCGTTTGGTTCAATGAACTGCCAGCCATGGGCGTCCCGCAGGGTTTTAAGATTCCGCTGGGTGGCGGGATTGTTGTACATGTTGGTGTTCATTGCCGGTGCCGCGATAACGGGGCCATCGAAGGCCAGAGTGATTGACGAGATGAGATCGCAGGCACGGCCGGTGGCACAGCGTGCAAGGTAGTCGGCGGTGGCCGGCGCAACAACCATGATGTCGGCCTCGGTGGGCAGATCAATGTGTTCAAGGGGGCCCCGGGTACGGCCGAACATTCGGACCGGCACTGGCCGTCCACTCAGGGTTTCCATTGTCAAAGGGGTGATGAATTCGCAGGCCGATTCGCTCATCACGACCTGGACCGTCGCCCCGGCCTTAACCAAAAGTCTGCATAATTCAGCGCTTTTATACGCGGCAATCCCACCGGTAACCCCCAGCAGAATATGCATTCCTTTTAATGTATTGATATTGTCAGTCATGCCGAATCGCGTTGTATCGTGAAAATCGTGAAAACGCATTAGAAAAGTTGTGTAGTTTTTTTGCCTACACTGTGCGACTGTGTTACACATTGTGTGACTTGTTCAGAAAGAAACCGTTTTTGGAGGCAAAAATGAGCAATTATAACGAAGATTCCGGCATGAAAGACAACATCGTAAAACTGCATGTCGATGGCGCATCCCGCGTAGTCAATACCATCGAAGATCAGAAGACCTCGAAGGGGCTGTCTCTGGTTTGCCCTTTCCCGGCGCTGGAGGTGGATATTCCAATCCGGTTTACGGGGGCGGATGGTCAAGAGTGCCGAGGGAAAATTCATCGTATCGGTGTGGAGGACGATCCGGTCACCGGTCTTCCAAAATTGCGGCTTTCCGTACGCAATGAGCAGAATGAGGAAGTGCCTGCGTGGATGACGCCCTCTGAGGATTTATTTGCCGAACCGGATGGCATGGAAAAAGCGGTTGAACAGATTCTGGCCAATGCGGAAGTGCCGTCTGCCTTCGAATCATCATTGAACCCACAGGACAGTCTGGGAAATGATGACGGCGCTGACGATGACGTTGATGAAGGTATTGACGTGGAGATTCCCGTTGAAGTGAACGCCGCAGACTGCGACGCGAACGATGACGAGGAAGACGCGGACGAGCGGGATACAGTTATTGCATTTACAAAAACGTCGGATGCCGTGTTGGCGGATGCACAAACAGGGGAGCACACCCTGATGGATGGCCTGTTCGACGACCTGCCGATGACCAACACCGCTGAGCTGTTGTCGCTGGATGAGTTTGATTCAGTGGGAGAGGAAGATGCGCAAAATCGCGATCCCGAGTGGGCGAGTTACATGGATATGCCAATTCCCAATGATATGATCGAGCGGTCGCAAACCCGCCGCCGCCGTAGGGCCATTGCAGTCGCGGCGTGGATGATGGTGCTCGGTATTGCCGCAGGGGGCCTGTATGTGCTCAATACGGCGGGCATACTGAATATGGCGCAGGTGCAAAAGTATGTCTCCGTCGAAGATTCGGCCAGTGAGACGCCTGCCCAAAGCGACGCGCTGGATCGATTAAGCGTGCCGGTCAAAGAGTCATCCGTTGTGAATGAACAGGCAACGGAATCTGCCGCCCAGCCGACTGTCATGAATACCGGGATGAGCGACGCCCCCCGGCAGGTTGCTGAGACGAACGACGCTGCGCATGAGACACTGGCCGATGCCGAAAATATGGCTGCCGAAAATATGGTTAATATGGTTGATGAAGAGATAGTGGACGAGGCGGCGGGAGAGGTTGTGGCTGACGCTGAACCCGCTGCAGAGGAAGCGATGGCGGGCGCAGTTGAAGATTTGAAGAATACAGAGATTATACTGCCCACCCGCTGGCCGGCAGAGTTTGCGACGGCATATCGTCTGCAAAATCCCAATGGGGTTGTTGTGGATGTCCCCGGCGGACTCGTGAAACGGGAGGGCTGGCTGAACCTGAGAGAAGATAATACCATCATTCGCTCCATAAAAGCGGTGCAGCGTGAAAACGGTGCGCGGTTTATTGTTTACGTAAAAGGAAACCTGCCCAACTTTAAAACGAGCCCCAAAAGTGGCGGTATTCGCCTGAGCCTGTATTACGATTCTGAGGAGCGCGCATCGTCTGAAACCCAGCAGGTGGCCATGCTCGACGAATAGTCGCACCGGCTTTCACTCCCCTCTCCCCTTAAATATCAACTCAATGCATATGGATGTCCGTCACTGGGAATAGGTGTATTCGAGTGGCCCCGGCAGGCGACGTCGGTCAGGGAAATTGCTTTTTGGTTCAATTTGGCCAATATTCCCTAATGTATGAAACGGTTTAAAGGGAATTTTGACGCGCTATGATTGATTTACTGGATGTTCGGGTGTCTTACAGCGGGCAGGAGGCGCTTGATGGCTTGTCGCTTCATGTGAGCAAGGGCGCGCTGCTTGGGGTTATCGGCCCCGGGGCCTGTGGTAAATCCACCATGTGCAGAGTCATCGCGGGACTGGTGCAGCCGGATTCGGGGGAAGTATTTGTGAACCGTTGCAATTTTCGCACATGCAGTCGCCACGAGTTACAAACCATGCAGCGAAACATTGGGGTTCAGTTTCAGAACGACGCCCTGTTCGAGCACTTAAGCGTGCTGGACAATGTGGCATATCCGCTGACCCGCCTGACTGCGATGGCGCCGTCTGAAATAGAGGGCCGGGCCATGGAGTCGTTGGCAACGGTGGGACTGGCCGGATTCGAAAATCGGTTACCCAACAGGCTTTCCGGCGGACAAAGGCGGCGCGTCGCTTTGGCCCGGGCGTGCATCACAAGGCCCGCCATCCTGATATGCGACGAACCAACGGCCGGTCTGGATCCCCAGACGTCCCGCACCATTCTGGATATGATTGCAGGCATTCGTTACCAGACAAAAAGCACGGTGGTGGTGGTATCATCGGACGTGGTTGGTCTGTTTTCAATTTCGTCCAGAATCGCGCTGGTCTGGAATGGGAAAATAATCGAAGAGGATTCCACAACGGTGATTCGGCAAAGCGAGCGAGCGGAGGTGCAACGGTTTCTCGATGACGCCAGACTGCCTTTTGCGGGGTGGACATGGGATTGAAGCTGTCACTGATTCAGGTGGGGCATCTGATTTTGCTCATTTCAGAACAGATTGGCGGCGCCGCGATATTGCTGGGCCAGATTTTTAAGCGCCTGATTCCCCCCAGATTCGATGCACTTGAATTTCGAAAATGCCTGTTCAGCATGGGGTACAAGTCGCTGTCCATCATGATTGCCACGGCATTTGTGGTGGGCGTGATTCTGGTCATTCAGTCGTTTGTGTTTGTGGAACGCTACGGGATGCGATCCCAACTGGGCTGGGGCGCGGGTTTTGTGATTATCCGCGAATTGGGACCAGTGCTGTTGGCGTTGATGTTTTCGGGCCGCGTCGGCGCGTTTACAACAGCGGAACTGGGCACCATGACAGTGACGGAGCAGGTGGACGGGTTGCGTTGCCTGGCCATCGATCCGATTTCGTTTTTGGTTGTGCCCCGCTTTTTGGCCATGATTATCTCGCTGGCGTCGCTCACCCTGATTGGAAATGCCGTGGCGCTGGTGAGTGCGTCCATAATGGGGGAAATCATGATGGACGTGGACAGTCATACTTTCTGGAGCTCGCTTTTTTCAATGCTGACTGCCGGCGACATTTTTCTAAGTGTCACTAAGTCCGTCCTCTTTGGGGCCATTATCGCGGTGAACAGCTGTTATTTCGGGCTATCCACCACTGGCGGCGCCCCCGGGGTGGGCATCGCTGTGAACCGGACAGTGGTCTCTTCGGCTGTGGCAGTTTTTGTGGTGGATTTTTTCTCCACGTTTGTCCTTGGATAGCGACAGGGTCAAAAAGCTGATTTCAGGCTGTCGGATGTGATAGACCCAAAGCATGAAACGGCGGTTCAAACGCAGGAAAAAGTCGCGAATTCTGCTTTTTTTTAAACGCATATCAGACAACTGGCTGGTTCGGCGGACAGTGATTGTGCTGATTTGTTTTATTCTGGTGATCAATGTCATTATCACGGCGATGGGCGCCAGCGGTGCGTTTTTGCTGTCACCATTTCATATGGATAATAAACTTCGGGCCATTGGCCATTTCGCATCTCATCTGGTCAGTCGGGTCGGACAGCCTGACAGCATGCCCCCCAAACAGGCGTTGAGCGTCGCCGCCCGCCGCCACAATGCGCCCGGCCGACTGGTGTTCGCAATTGCCAAAGCCGAGTCTGATTTTGTGCCCTGGCGGGTGAGCCATACCGGCGCCATGGGCCTGATGCAACTGATGCCCGACACGGCGGCGGCACTTGGTGTTGAGGATCCGTTTCATCCCCGGGACAACGCGGACGGCGGGGCGAAGTACATCGCACAGCTGTATCGCAGGTACAAAGGAGATATTCGAAGGGTCGCTGCGGCCTACAACTGGGGCCCCGGCCACGTGCCGACGACCGGCCCATATCGGGTTCCGCCAGAGACACGCAGATATGTCGATCGGGTTGTGCGGTATGCGAATATAAACGGATATGCCTCCCAGTGAGGTGCTGCCGCATGGGGGGAGAGCGCCTGCCAGAGGCGCGAGACGGAACTTCCCCATCGCTTGATTTGCGATTTTCCATCATTATCCAGTGGACTGAAATGCGTGACCGGACGGATTCATTTGGTTAATGCGCATTTTTTCGGAATAAATCCTTCGAATCATGGTTGAACAACGTGCTGTGTCTCTGTACAAGAGCACAGCATGGCACCGGCGCAGCACCAGCAGGGTATCTCTGTCCAATTGGACCTGCCCAATTGGACCTGCTCAATTGGACCTGCCCAATCGGACAGGTGGCAGGGGGACGCGTTGCTGGCGCAGACGAAAACAACCAGGGTAAACCGATATATAATTCGAAAGGCGATTGGAAAATGAGTCAGGACGTAAGAGCATTGAACGATATGGTTAAAGCGGAAAGCGCGTTTGTGGATGAGATTCTCCATGAGGTGCAAAAGGCGATTGTGGGCCAGGAGGAGATGGTTGAACGCGTGCTGATTGGAATTCTGACCGGTGGCCATGTGCTGCTGGAAGGTGTCCCCGGTCTGGCCAAAACACTGACTGTAAATTCACTTTGCAAAGCGATTTCCGCCAAATTTCAGCGGGTTCAGTTTACGCCGGACCTGTTGCCCGCCGACCTTGTGGGAACGGTGATTTACAATCAGCGCACCGGTGAGTTTTCCGCCAAAAAGGGTCCAGTGTTTGCCAACTTTGTGCTGGCGGACGAAATTAACCGCGCCCCCGCCAAGGTACAGTCCGCATTGCTTGAAGCGATGCAGGAAAAGCAGGTGACCATCGGTGAGGAAACCTACCTGCTGCCGTCACCGTTTATTGTAATGGCCACCCAGAACCCCATTGAACAGGAAGGCACGTATGCGTTGCCTGAAGCCCAGGTGGACAGATTCATGCTGAAAATAAAAGTGGGCTATCCCACCCGGGAGGAGGAGCGGGAAATCATGGACCGCATGGCCCTTGGCACGGTGCCGGAAGTGAAGCCGGTGATTTCCCCTGAGCGCATTCTCGACGCGCGCAAGGTCGTATCCGAGATTTACATCGACAGTAAAATAAAGGACTACATCATCGACATCGTTTTTGCGAGTCGCGAACCGGAGAAATACGGTCTTGGTGACCTGGGACGCTTCATCGAGTACGGTGCGTCGCCCCGCGCGTCCATTGCACTGAACCAGGCGGCCAAGGCCCATGCGTTC
>JAFGWT010000530.1 GCA_016937015.1 Deltaproteobacteria bacterium
ATATCTGGAGGCGGATTCGGTCAGTACGCCGGTCAGCTGCAACTCGGCCGTGGAGAAAAGCGGCTATTTTATCAAGGTTCACAGAACGCGGATTGGTTCGCCGTTTGTGATTGAGTCGATGAACGATGCCGTGCATGCCGGCGCCCAGATGGCTGTTGGCTACGAAGCCAATGGCGGATTTCTGACCAACAGCACGATTCGACGGTTTGGCAAAACCCTCATGGCGCTGCCCACCCGGGATGCCGTCATTCTGCATCTGGCCATCATGCTGCTGGCGCGCAAGGAGGGATGCCGCATCAGCGAGCTGTGCCGGACACTGCCCCAGCGGTTCACGTCGAGCGACCGACTGAAGGAGTTTCCGGTGGAAAACAGCCGCGCCATTCTCGAAAAATTTACCACGGGCAAAAATGAGACGGATTGCGCCGCCATGGAAGCGGTATTTGGCCCCCTGTGTGGCAAGGTCCGCACCATTGACAGAACGGACGGCATCCGCATCACATTTGACAGCGAGGAGGTGATTCACCTGCGTCCCTCGGGCAACGCGCCGGAATTCCGATGTTACACCGAAGCGGACACCAGCGCGCGGGCGGTTGAACTGAACGGCCTTTGCATGGATAAACTGCGCGGGATGATTTAGGCCTTGCCCAAAAGGTGACCCTCGCCGCCTGCGTCCGCGCCCCAACATCCCCTGTTTTCCCCAAATACAATCCGCCCGACTCTTTCATCGCTTTTATCTGGCCGTGTGAACAAAAACACGGCATAGAGACAGCAATCAGTACAATTATTCCGTCCGGAGGATCAAAATGCTGACCGAGGCTTTGCTCATCAATGGCGCCATCATTTTTTTTGCCCGTATCATCGACGTTGGACTGGGAACACTGCGAACCCTGTTTATTGTCCGCGGCAATCGATTCATTTCCTTTTGGCTGGGTTTTTTTGAAGTGCTCATCTGGATAGGGGTGGTTTCTGAAGTCATCACCAGTGTGAAGGCGACGCCGTGGCTGTCCATATTTTATGCCCTGGGATTCGCCACCGGCAGTGCAGTGGGATTGACCATCGAAAAATGGCTGGCAATGGGCGACAAATCGGTCATGCTGTTCACCCGCAAAGGCGCGGATATTGCGCTGTCCTTAAGGACCGATGGGTTTGCGCTGACCGAACTGAAAGGCGAGGGACAGGAAGGCCCGGTGACGCTGCTTTTTGTGAAAGTGCCGCGCAAAAAAGTCAGGCACCTTGTGGATAAGGCGAGGCAGACCGACCCAACCTGCTTTGTGGTGGTGGAAAGCGCCGACCCGGGGTACAACCTGCGCCCGACCGCAACGCCCAGGACTGGATGGCGGATGATGGGCAGAAAAGCCAAATAAGCGTAAAAAAAAGAAGGATGAACATAATGCCCCCCGTTGTTACCACAGTAAGTTTATTGATTTGCAGCAATGTGTTTATGACGTTTGCATGGTATGGTCATTTGAAGGCGCTGAACAACAGAGTCTGGATTGTTGCGGCGCTGGTGAGCTGGGGGATTGCCCTGTTTGAATACCTGCTCCAGGTGCCCGCCAACCGAATCGGCCACACCGTGTTGACTGTGGGCGAACTGAAAATCATCCAGGAGGTCATCACGCTCAGTGTGTTTGTGCCCTTTTCGGTGTGGTACCTGAAAGAGCCGCTAAAACTGGACTATCTCTTTGCAGGCCTGTGTCTTTTGGGCGCGGTCTATTTCATGTTCCGCAGCAGGCTTGGATAATAAAACAGACGTGCACGGCTTGGTATGCGGCGGGAGATGCTTATTATGCAACAGACAGAAAAAAACCTCAGGCCAGTGAAACCAGCTGGATTTCGGAGTAACCACAAATGAATACCAGTTCCGCACCGCCGAGTGAACCAAACGGCGCCAACAGATTCGGCACTTTCAAGGGCGTGTTCACCCCGTCCATTTTGACCATCCTAGGCGTCATTATGTATCTTCGCTTTGGCTGGGTGGTGGGACACGGCGGTCTGGTGGGCGCCATTCTGGTGGTGTTGCTGGCCCACGTGATTTCGTACACCACGGGACTCAGTGTCAGTTCCATTGCCACCAACCGCACCGTCAGGGCCGGGGGCGATTATTACATGATCTCCCGCAGTCTGGGACTGCCCATTGGCGGCGCCATCGGACTGGCGCTGTTTTTCGCCCTGGCGCTCTCCACCAGTCTTTACATTCTGGGGTTCGCCGAGTCGTTCCTTGAAGCGTTTCATTTTGAAAACTCACTCCTCAATCGCCAGATTACCGGTACCGTCACCCTCGTGGCCATTACGGTGGTCACGTTCATCAGCACATCCCTCGCGCTGAAAATGCAGTACTTTGTATTAATCGCGATTGTGCTTTCCCTTGTGTCGCTCTTTCTGGGCGGCGGCGAATTTAAAAACCCTGCCGATGTGCAACTGTGGTTTACAGACACATCCGCAACCTTCGAAACCGTGTTTGCGGTATTCTTCCCGGCGGTGACCGGCTTTACCGCCGGCGTGGCCATGTCCGGCGATCTGAAGAACCCCAGGGTGTCCATTCCCCGGGGCACCCTTTGGGGCATTACTGTGGGGTTGCTGGTTTATCTGGCGATTCCGGTTTTTCTGGCGTTCACGGTGGATGGCGCGGCGCTGCGCGATGATCAGATGATTTGGATGAAAGTGGCCCGGGTGCCGCAACTGATTGTTGCCGGTGTGTTTGCCGCCACAATTTCTTCAGCGCTGGGCAGCATCCTTGGCGCACCGCGGTATCTTCAGGCACTGGCACTCGATGGGGTGGTGCCGCGCTTTTTGGGCAAAGGCTACGGGGGGCTCAACGAACCGCGCATTGGCACCATTGTCACGTTTATTGTGGCCGAAGCGGGAATCGTCGCCGGAGAGCTCGACGTAATTGCTCGCATTATCACCATGTTCTTTTTAACCAGCTACGGCTTTATCTCCCTTGCCAGCGGCATTCAAACATGGAGCGGCATTGCCAGCTTCAGGCCGGATTTAAAACGCCCGCGTGGCTCAGCTTTCTGGGCGCGGCGATCTGTCTGGGCATTATGTTTAAACTGGACACGGTCGCCATGGTGGGCGCCACCACTGCCATGCTCATCATTTTTGCCATTTTGCAACGACGCAATTTTAAGTATTCGCCAACGGACACCTGGGGCGGATTCTGGGCCGCAGTGGTGCAAAAGGGCCTAACCCAGTTGCAGCTTCGGGAAGATGATTCCAAAAACTGGCGTCCCAATGCCGTTGTGTTTGCCGGCGAGCCAACCGAGAGGCAGCATCTGGTGCACCTGTCGAAATGGTTTATCCACAACCGGGGCATCGCCACCTATTTTTATCTGATTGAGGGGGATATTGTACTCGAAGCCAGACGGGCGACTCGCATCACGCCGGCCACTCGGCAGGTGATTCATCGCATTTATCCACAGATGTTTGCGCAGGTGGCGGTGACCGAAGATATTTACGAGGGCATCATCAGCACCGCACAGGCCCACGGTCTCTCGGGAATGAAGCCCAATACGGTCATCATGGGCTGGGGCAGGGACTGCGATGATCCGGTGCGCTACGCCCATATGATTCAAAATCTGATTGCCCTGGACCACAATCTGCTGCTGCTGAAGTACGATGAGAAACATCAGTTTGGCAAGCGGCAGCGCATCGACATCTGGTGGGGCGGGCTGGAACACAACAGTGAACTGATGCTGCTGTGCGCCTGGCTCATCTCCACCGATGATGAATGGCGCCGGGCGAAGATTAGAATTCATGTGGCTGTCAACAATGCGGTGCAGCAGCAAACCGCGGCCGCCAGTCTGGCACGGATTATCAGCGATTCCAGAGTCCAGGCCGAGGCGAACATTCTGCTTCAGAGCGAGACCGATTTGCCGATTTCAAAGCTTATCGCCCAAACCTCTGAAGACAGCGACCTGACCATTTTGGGTCTTCGCGCACCGGGGGACATGGAAGGCGGCGCCTGGGTAGCCCATGTGAACACGCTGGTTGAATCACTGAAAACCGTGCTGCTGGTTCGGGCCTCCAGCCGTTTCGAAGGCGCGGACGTGCTCTTTGACGAAGAATAACAGCACCCGCTGATTATTTACAGCACTGACCCAACCGGGAACCAACCGGGAACCAACCGGGAACCAACCGGGAACCAACCGGGAACCAACCGGGAACCAACCGGGAA
>JAFGWT010000531.1 GCA_016937015.1 Deltaproteobacteria bacterium
ACAGCCTCTTTCTCGGGCATGACGGCTGCTTTTTAAACGGAAAAATTCGGGTAATTGCTATATTTCAGGCTAAAGATCTTACCTATGCACTGTTATTAAAACATCTCTTCCAAATCAAGGAGCTGATCTTCAATCATGCGGCTTTTGGGGGCGGGGGCGATCGCTTTTTCATCCATCGATTGCGGCAAGCTGTTTTGCATCATGCGTTTCTGTCTGGTCTCCAGAATCAGCGTGGGCGGATACTCCACGGTGTATTCAATCCGGAACGACTGTTTCTCGCCGGGTTTCAGATTCAGCTGCCAGAAAATAAGTCCCTTGCTGTCTGGTTTAATCGCCGGTGAGATTTTAACGCCACTCACTTTTATATCGCGATTTTCAGCGATGGGAATACGATCGGCCAGGGTGAATGCGGTATCCTTGCCGGAAAGGTTTTCAGCAGTCACCACGTATGCGATTTTCATCTGGGTGCGTTTACGCTGCACCAGGGAGCTTTGCTTTCGATCCAGTTTGCGCGACAGTTTAATGTGATCGGCCACGCTTAAGAACAGGGCAAAGGTTTCGCCCGGCGCGATAAACGAAATGTCGGTCATCCCCAAAAATGAGCCGTCCTGGTAAAGGGCCACCTTCCCAGGCAAAAACGCCTGGCTGGTCGAATTGGTCATTTCGAGGGTTCTGGCCGCATTCAGTGTCTGCTCGGGTACAGCAACGATTTTTTGCGTGGACTGCAGGGTGTGATGACCAATTCGAGTGCGCACAGGATGCCCGTCTCCGGTAATTACCGGCGGCGCAATGGCTTTAAAATGCGCAGTTGTGCCCCGCTTTTGCAGGGTCTCAAACATCTCCACCGTTTTGCTTTGCACTACCTGCAGGTACTCGAGATTGCTTTCGTATGACTGCTGCGCAGTGTAGCCGGATTTCTTTTTAACTTTCGAGCGATTCACTTTGTTCCACAGTGCGTTCTGGCCTTCAAACGCCTTTTGTGCCCGACTGAACGACGACATCCTGCTGGTCACAATCTGTGTTGTGGTTTGCGTGTCGCCGAGGGTCAGCGCCTCCAGTTCGGGAATTTGCAACGCTTCCACTGAAGACTGGGTCGAAAACGAAATCTCCGCCTTGCCCCAGTCTTCACCGCTGGTCTGGGTCACCATGGCAAAGGATATCACTTCCACTGCCCGAGCGTCGGTGGTGCTGACCCGCAGTTCATGCATGGGCTCCCACGTGGCACCAGGCAGCATATATGTGACCTCGATCACACCAGATGCGGGTTGGCTTCCCTGCAGTGTCACAATCACAGTCGTCTGCTCCAGCTGTTGCAAATCCTTCATATCCTCCAGTTGCCGTGCACTCGCTTCCAGCTCCGGCGACAGATCGTCAATCTGATTTTGAACATCGCGTCTGGCCGTTGCAGTGGCCCGCAGGGAATCGCTGATAAAGGTGAGCACATCGCTGTAGGTGGCCACATTGACGTTGCCAATTGTGGTATCCTGCGTAATTTTTTCGTTGGAAAACGCCTTAATGGATTCGATTTGCACTTTCTGCGCATCGAGCACTGCCAGTTCGTCATTTAATCCGGCCAGCTTTCTCGATAGCGCACGATGCTTCTCTTCGGCCTGTTGCCACGATTTGTCGGTGGCTTTTGCCAGAAAATTTCGCTCCACCCGCACATCCACAATTCGTCCTGCCGTGACCGACACCCGTACCGATCCATCGTCCACCCATCCTGGCAGTTCACGAAACGCAAACACAGTGGGTTCGGTTTCAACATCCACTCTTGCGGTTCGCGTTACACGTGCCCTGTCTGAGTAAACCGTGACGCTGCGCACTTTGGATGACACCGATTTAATATCCGCGTCCACCGGGGCATCCATTGCCTCCGGCACATCGGAAAACGCCGGCGCGCCCGATTCGCTGCGACTGGATAAAACATCATCCTGAGAATGATCCGACGGCGCCGGGGTGGTCCCGGTTTTCATCGCACCCTGACGGGTACAGCCCAAAATCAACATCACGCCGATAAGCGCAACGCCTGCACAGTTATTGTATCGCATGGGAATTCCTTTCGTTTTTAATACAACAGGTAGAAGTAGACGGCCCGGACTTAAAAAAGATTTATGGAATCAAACGATGTGGGGTCAGTCCCGCCACAGCACAAACGGAAAACAGTGCCAGGTACCCGGGGGAAACTTCACGTACGCCAGTCCGATATACAGATTAGCGTTAATCTGCCGAATTTCATCAACAATGCGGCGGGTCACATCTGTATTGTCCTTTTCGTAATCCAGAACCATCGATTGCCTTTCGTCAAAGACGGAATGCTGAATCGATGACACCATTTTCCGCGCTGCAACCGCTTTTGTTTTTCCATTACCCGTCACCACATCAAACAGGTTGATGCCAGGACACCGATTATCATCACAGACGGTAAACCGCTTTCCGCTCCAGTCACCAGGGGGCCCCCAGATATTCACTTCAACGTATTTGATTATGGGAAACGATATGCCCACAGGTAAGTTTTTCCCTTTAAACTCACCGCCCATTTTTTTGGGGTCCGGTGCATGTGCCGCGTAAAACAGCTGCATCAGGTCATACTTGGACAGCTTCTCCATATCGGCTTTGGTTGCCTTTGCGGCCGATATCCCGAGGATGTCATCCATGCTGCGACCATCCGGACCACCCAGTCCCCGCTGCATCACATTGATGGTAAGGAAAATCACCACGCCCAAAAGCACGATGGTAAAAATGATTCCGGCATATTTTAATGACCGCCTAATCGACAGGCTGAATGGCAGCGGCAGGAGCATGCAAATCATTCAACAGTCCCTCCTCTTTAATCGTCCCGATACACTGTGATTGGCGTATGATATGCGCAACATCGCGCCATTGGCAAGGGGGAATGAACTCTCAAAAAGAGGATACCGGAGAAACACAGTTACACGATACCCAGCAGATAAGCGGCACAGTAGTATCCGCCTGCGACAATAAACACCACAGCGGTGATGCGCTGCATCCACTTTGCCACTGCAGTCAGCACATTAAATGCCCGGGATACCCGATGGGCGGCGAACGCAATCAACACTGAAAACAATACGACCGGCAACGCGGTCCCCAGCCCGTAGGTCATAGGTATCAGCACCGCTGATTGGTATTTAACGGCCAGTGGCAAAAGACTGCCGAAAAAAAGTGCCGCAGAAACCGGGCAAAAACTCAGCGCAAAAATCAGTCCCAGCAACAATGCACCAGGCAGTCCGAGCCGGTCCACTTTGTCTTTTAATGACGCCGCCAGACTGTTTGTGCCAACCCATGGCCAGGGAACCACATCCAGAAGAAAAATCCCCACAATGATAAGCACCGGGCCAACAAACTGATTCATGTTACGTTGCAGAAACATGGACACCTCGGGGGTGGACGCGATACTGCGCACCGAAATAAACGCCACCGCAAAATAACTGATGATTCGGCCAACGGTGTACAGCAGACCAGCCGGCAACACTTTTACCGGCCTATCCACCCGTTTGCCAATATATGACAGGGCCGCCACATTGGTGGCCAGTGGGCAGGGACTGATGGACGTGAGAATACCCAGCCACAGGGCACTGCCAACAGCGGTAGCAAAGGCTGCAAAGTCGGTATCCACTAAACGTTTCTCCCAATCAGATCCAGCTGCTGTCGAATCATTTTTTCAACATAAGCTTTGAGTTCACCTGGGGACTGCGCAAACTCCCACACCTTGCCCGCGTTTTCCCATTTGCGCGTCTCGCCTTTGGCTTGCGCTGCCACAATCATGGTGCCGAATGTCAGCTGGAACTGCGCAACATATTTTTTATTCGCCGCCTCTTCCATGTTCAGCTCTTCAAATACCAGCATGTTGGCATCAATGTCGTTTTTAAATTTTGTTTCAATTGTTTCTTCAATCGCTTTTTGAATCCCCAGACAGGTTGGGCACCTTCGGGTGTTGTGAAAATAGTAAACCACCACCTGGTCCACCCGCGCGGCGTCCACGACCTTTTGGTCAGGGGCTGTTTGCACCTTCTGTTCCTGATTCCCGCTGTCTGCGCGACCGCATCCCGCAACAGCAAACATGATACAGACAACTGACAATACGGCGAAGCGATGCCAGTCAATGCCACATCTCATATCACCCCTCCATTGCCGCGTGAATCCACGCGACGATTTCTTCGGTTTTAGGCACCTTGCCCATGCTTTTAACCTCTTCATTCACCACCAGTGCGGGTGTCATCATCACACCATAACTGAGAATGTTGTCGATTTCCTGCACTTTGATGAGTTCCGCATCATGACCGGATGCCGCAATGGCCTTTTCCGCTTCCTGATAGAGTCTGTTGCATTTGGGACAACCTGTCCCCAGAATTTTTACTTTCATAACAAACCTCCTGGGTAAATCGCTGATATTCTGTCCGCTCAAATTTCAGTTACAAATCAAGCCAACCAAAAATCAAACCGGCAATGGTCGACAGCACCACCACCAGCGTTACAAACACCACCGTTTTTTTTGTGCCCATCACACTGCGGATAACCAGCATATTGGGCAGCGACAGCGCCGGACCCGCCAGCAGCAGCGCCAGCGCCGGCCCTTTGCCCATGCCCGCGTTGAGCAGTCCCTCAAGGATGGGAATTTCGGTCAGGGTTGCAAAGTACATCAGCGCGCCGGCAACGGAGGCAAACAGATTCGCGCCCAAAGAGTTGCCGCCCACCATTGATGCAATCCAGGTTTGCGGAATCACCCCCGCGCCACCACCTGGGCCGCCCAGTAAAAATCCGGCCACCAGCACCCCCGCCAGCAACAGCGGCAGAATCTGTTTGGCAAAGGTCCAGCTGGATTGTTTCCAGTCCAAAAGTTCGTCCTTTTCAAACCATCGCCACACACTGAAACCAAGCAGTGCCAGAAATCCACCGCTAATCCACCATTTCAGACTGTGCACAGTCGCCAAAAATCCAGTGTCGCCAGTGCCAGGCGACCCCCAGTTGGCAAAAATGAGAATGCCAAGCATGGCCGTAAAATAAACACCATCCTGCCACAGGGCGCGACCCTCCGCAATGGCGGGCATGACAACCGGGCCAGCCGCGCGGGCCGCTTCCTCCCGACGAAATATAAAATGCATGGCCACACCAATAACCACCGAAAAAAGCATGGCGCCCATCGCCCGGGCGAGCCCCAGTTCCATACCGAGCACTCTGGCGGTTAAAATAATGGCCATCACATTAATGGCCGGGCCCGAATAAAGAAACGCCGTGGCCGGTCCCAGTCCCGCGCCTCGTTTATGGATGCCCGCAAAAAGGGGCAACACGGTACACGAGCACACCGCCAGGATGGTTCCCGACACTGCGGCGACCGGATACGCAATCATTTTCCTTGCCCCGGGGCCCAGATATTTCATCACGGCCCCCTGACTCACAAATACACTAATGGCCCCTGCAATAAAAAACGCCGGCACCAGACACAGCAGCACATGCTCCTGGGCATACCATTTGAGGAGTGCCAGGCTCTCGCCTATCGCATTTAAAAAAGTGCTGTTCTCCACGGGCAAAAACCACGCTGCAGTAAATACCGCCATCATCACAAACAGTTTAGTGCGTTCTTTCATTTTCAGCTTCGCAATCTCATTTATCGACATGGCAACATGGCAACATGGCAACATGGCCATAATGCCAATATTGGCGCAAAAAAATTATTGCCGGTCGTGCAGCACCTGGGTCGCACAGGAGAAAAAGTTCAGCACGCACGGCGTCAGCAGCGTGTAGTACACCACATTGCCTTCCCGACGATCTTCGACAATCCCGTGAGCGCGCAACACCGCCAGATGCTTGGATACGGTTGACTGGTCGGACCCTACCAGTTCGGTCAGCTCACCCACGCAGCACTCTCCGCGGCTCAGACGATCCACGATCATTAATCTGGATTCATTGGCCAGCGCCTTGAGCACCTTGGCCTGCTGTTTAAAAATGGACTGTTCGGTCACGACGTCCTCCTCCGGAAATAGCAATATGGCAACTTGGCCATATTGTCAAGTAACGGAAACGCGCTTTGCTGACCACCTGATTCTGTTATTCTTTTCAAATCGATTGACATAAAAGCGAAGATGATTTGGGCATGTTGACGTCAATTGAATTTAAAAACGACTCAATTAATTGTGACAGCTGTTCGAGGTGCATTGCCGGGTGACGTGTTATCCCTGTTTGTTACCGCGGAGCCTGTGGGTTCTCTGGACCATCAGCGCAAACAGGGCGTCCATTGATTTTTGTGCGTCCGGCGATTCGATTATGCCAAGCGCCCGGGAAATCGCTTCAAACGTGGCGAGCCCGTCTTCGTGAGATTCATGGCGCAACCCCCAACCGGTCGGTTGTCCTTTGGGTAAAATCACGTTGATGGCATCTTTCATCCCCGGTATTCGCCGGCTCATTCTGGACGCCTGCCCCCAATTGCCATCGGGAACAATCAGGGTCACGGGGCGCGGGTCTGCGCTTACAAATGCGTCATCCAGAATTTGGGCGCCAGGTCTGGGAAAGAGACACAGTACCCGTCGTTGCGGGGTCAGCAGATGTCCCAGATGCACCGGGTGGTTTCGATGTCCATGCACATGCAGTTCGCTGTTGGGAAGACATTCAAGGGCCAGCGGGCCAGTGGCGGACACTTTTACAACCTCGCGTTTGTGCATGACCAGCACCACTTTGGTGGCAACATCAACGATTGGAATATGTGCACAGACGCACAGTTCCAGGTGCATTTTGCAGCGGTTACATCTTTCTATCAAAAAGGAAATTCGGCCCATTAGACCACCTACACTCATTTCACGACTGATGACACGCTATTTGGGAGATTATCGTCTTTTGAGGATATTCATAAGGATAGTCAAGGTGAGATTCACGGATCACCGATCCAACCTGCACGCATTCTGTTATATTGTGCTGAAAAACCATTAAATAAAGCAGAAATATCCGTTGAATATAAATGAAAACGGTTCGCCTCAGACGCCCACATTAAAATAACTCATAAAAACAACATGTTATCAAAACGTCGTATCGTGGCATCTTTTATGCTTTTAGGCGAGGGTATCCCGGCGCAACGTCGCGCGCGGCCGAACACCTGGAGATTGCCATGGATATTTTTTTTCGTCGATTTACCATTGCTTACTTTGTCGTGCCACTGGCATTTGTACTGATACCGGCGCTGACAGTTGTCGCGCTTCTCCTCGGCGCATGCACTCAACAAAGTAACGCGCAAGTCGCCGACAGTCAGCCCCAGACCATTTTAAATGTGTCGTATGATCCCACCCGGGAGTTTTATCAGGCGTTTAACGAACTGTTTACCGCTCACTGGAAGAAAAAAACGGGCAAGTCGGTGCAGGTGCGCATGTCCCACGGCGGTGCGGGCAAACAGGCGCGGGCGGTGATGGAAGGTCTGGAGGCTGATGTGGTAACCCTGGCACTGGAATACGACATCGATGCCATCGCCGGGAAGGGACTCTTGAATAAAAGCTGGCGCGGTCGGTTGCCCAATAATAATGCACCGTACACATCGACAATTGTGTTTCTGGTGCGCAGGGGAAACCCCAAAAACATCCGCGACTGGGATGACCTTTC
>JAFGWT010000532.1 GCA_016937015.1 Deltaproteobacteria bacterium
CCGGAACTCACAAATATGACCCGAGACTACGATGAATATTGACGGATACGCTCAGAATGGCCCGCTTAAGCGATCACGCATGTTGTTCACATATATCATTGCTGTATCCGCGCAGGTTTCATCCATATATGTCGAACGAAGCAGGCAGTTGCGCATGGTCAGACTGGAGTTGGCGACATGAATTTCGCCTTTCTGGCAGGCTTGCCCTGAGCTCGATATCCACATATTGACGTTTTCGAGTAAACCGGTGGAATTGATGCTGGCAATTGTCTGCCCCAGGAACAAAGCCAGAGGGTCATTGGGATCTGTGCTGATGCCCACGTCAGCAAACTCCGTATTTCGTATCTCGAATTCGCTGTTACTGAAGTAGGCATATCCGCCCCCTCCCGAGCCGGTAATCCCTGTGGCGTGGAAAACAGTACAATCCGCAATCGAAATCTGACAGTTGTCAGCAAAAAGAAAACTGCCGAACAGGCCGTCACTGGGCGTGCTGTCACGCCGCATCAGCTGCATATTGTATATTGAAGCATCTGATATTTCCAGAGTGGTGTTTTGGGCAAATACAGCACCGCCCTTTTGTGAGGCGAGGGGACTGGTTACCTCGAAGTCTGACGCAACAATCTGACTGTCCCGGGCATAAACTGCACCGCCGGATTCTGCTTCTGTCCACACCATCTGTACACCGGACATAGCAATTGTTGCATTGTTCGCGAACAACCCGCCTCCGGGACCGTCGTTTTCGAAATACAGGATATGAGAATCAGTGACAGAAATAGACGAATTGGTGACGCTCACTCCGAGCTTGCCATTAAAAATGGCTATTTTGTCTATTTCAACATCGACTGAATCGCTAATGGAAATGCAGGTGTTTACGCGCATGTCTGTATTGCCGGGCTGATGGCAGTATATGGGCGTACTGCCGGAGCGCTCGTCCAGTGAGGCCTCCGTGCCGTCAAATCCGCCCCGCAGTTTGATTCCGGACGAAAGGGTAATGGTGTCATTCGCATCGTTTTGATAGATATACGCAGTGTCAAGCGCCGCCGAGACCCATACTTCACATGTGGTACCACCGTCTGCGGCCATGGCGGCAGCGGCGGCATCAACACCAGCCTGGATGTCACTGAAGGCTGTTTCCCATTTCAAACCGTTTGCGTTATTAAAGACCGAATTGGCGTTTACGTAACGAATGCATTGGATCACGGCTGTATCGCAGTGGTAGCCGCCATAACTGGATGGACACACATCGCATTTGGGTCCGGTCCAGTGATTGGCGCACTCTGTGCAGTTGCTTTCCATCGAAAAATTTTCCGGACACTGGTTGCAGGTGTTTCCATACCAGTTTTCGGTGCATCCGCTGCAATCGTTGTCGGCATTAAACTGTTCTGGACATTCGTCGCAATTGTCCCCCTGCCAGTTGCCTGCGCAGCCAACGCAATTATTGTCTGCATCGAATTGAGCGGGGCATTCGTCACAGTTCACACCTTCCCAGTTTCCGAAGCACTGAGCGCATCCACTTTCTGTCGTAAAGTTTTCGGGACAAACATTGCAGCTGCTGCCGGTCCAGTGGTTGGCACAGACAGTACAGGTGTCATCCTGTGCAAAATTGTCCGGGCATACATCGCAATTTTCACCGGTCCAGTTGCCGAGACACCCGCTGCACCCATTGAATTCGTTAAATGGCAACGGACACTCATCACAATTGGCTCCCTGCCAGTGTCCGGCACATTCGCTGCAATCGCTTTGTACAGAGAATCTGGACGGGCAGATGTTGCAGGTGACGCCACCCCATTGATTGCGGCACGCCGAGCAATCCGATGTTTCATCAAACCCGGATGGACAGACATCGCAGTCACTGCCTGTCCACCGGTTGCGGCAGGTGGTGCATTCAGTGGATGGATCAAAGTTCCCAAAGCAGCTTTGGCACAGCGTTACGGGATCCCATCCAGGAAGGCAGCTGGAACAGTTGCTCTCCCCATCAAAATGGTCCGGGCATTCGTCGCAGTTATCGCCTTGCCAGAAATTGGCGCATCCGCAAATGTATTCGCTGTTCAACCGCTTGCAGACGGCATTCTCCGCACAGGTTACAGCAAGTCCTTCATCTGTGCCACAAGCGTCAATCCAGTGAATATTGTTTTCGATGCAGGCCTGGGTCACGTGTGATTCGGCAACGCAAATGGCAACGCCGTCTTCGTTGAGTTCACATATTTCGCAAGGGGCACATGCATGACAGGGATTCTCAGGATCGATTTGTTCTGAATCGATCTGTTCTGAATCGATCTGTTCCGAATCGATCTGTTCCGAAGCCGTCGTTGAAGAGTCTGCCTGATCCGAATCGATTTGTGCAGAATCCTGAATGGAAGAATCCAGTTGCACCGAATCGATTTGTGCAGAATCCTGTATGGAAGAATCGAGCTGCGCCGAATCGCGTTCAGATGAGTCAGCCTGCGATCGGTCTTTTTCAGAGGGCTTCCTGCTGCATCCGGCAATCAGAAATATGACAAGCCAGAGCAAAGAACCATAATAGCCAAGATACATGACCCCTGCGCCATGGTGCGCGGTCGCGGTGGATTGACGTCTGTGGGCATTGAAATCAGAATGAGTATGCATCTATCGCCTCACAATCTCCTGTATACGATGCCAGTCCCGGCCTTCCGTTTTCAACTGCCGTTGCATAGATGTAATCGACGCCCGGTTCGATATCCAATATGTATCCTTCCAGGTGCAGTCCTTCATCGTCGTACAGGTCGACAGACACATCGGTGCCACTTTCCACCTCAATACAGGGTGTCCCAACGGGGGTGTTGCATGTCATTGAATCCGCGTTCAATATCACCTGGGCATTTCCGAAACCCACCGAGATCGACAGGTTCACCGATTTCTCATTCAGTGTCAGCGTATTGCAGAATTTCACGTATGCCACAGGTGGCGGTTCTTCCGGGGGGACATCAACTCTTAATGGAACGGTATTGTCGAAAGCGCTGAAAGGCGCCATATATACGAATACTTCCTGCTGACCCTGGTTTGTAAGTGTGAACTCCGCAAAGGTATCGGGATAAAACGTTGCCGAACTTTCAAAAATACCGGCAATGATGAACCCGTTGTCGTTCATTCGGTCGATTTGACCCCCTTCCACCATTACATCCGAATAGGCCGACATAAGCCCTGTCAATCCCCCATCTTCAGCGTATCGCGCCACAAACAAGGTATCGCTGGTGGATGGCGCACTGCCGATTTCCTTTGCATTGGAGTCTTCCGGGTTGATGATGTAGGGTGCAGGCACGTTGCCCAGACCGAGTGCGTCACCGGTTGAGAGCGTCGCCACATCGTGAACCTGTCGGTCAAAGATTGACGTAATGTCGCCGGTTATCCCCTGGATGGGGCTGACCCACTCAAATGCAAGGTCGGCGTCGTATCGGGCAATGTACAGGTCGGGGTCGAAGGTTATTTGGGGCTGCAGAATCGTTTCGGTGGGTTCAAACGCGCCAAAATAGACCCGGTCATTGAAATCTCCGCCTACGATCAGACTGTCATCGTCGGCTGAGGCAATCGGTCCGGCAATCGTGGTCCCGGCGATGTCGGTGTGTGCATAAGCGATTTCCTGAATCATCCCCGCCGAGTCATATTTCACCAGAAACGGATCCGTCGCGGCGTAGATATAAAGTTCTTCTGAAATCTCGCCATCCCAGAAATGGATGCGGGTGTCATATCGCCCGGCAGTCACACTGGAATCATCCGAAAGGGCGACGACTCCGGTGGCCTCCGGTCTTCGCACCATATTCGGATATGCGTCGTAACCGGGCCGAAGCCAGATTAAATGGCCATCCCCGTCGTATCGGGCGGTAAATACGCCACCGGAAGGGTCACCGTCCACATCAACGGACCGGGCGACGTTTTCGCCTGATTCTCCCTCTCCAAAAATCACATCACCGTTGTAGTATCCACAAATCACAAAATCATCATTCTCAAAACTGTCCACATCCGTAATGTGGATATGCTCCTGGCTGGACAGTCGCCGTGCCCACTGCAATGTTCCGGTGCTGTCCCATTTTGCAATAAACGATTCGCGCCAACCATCTGGTGCGCGCTCAAAACTTACAGGCGCTGTGTTATCCTTAAACAGCACGTCATACATGAAATCGCCAACAGCGATGACGGAATTGTCAGACAGCACTGTTATTGCCCGCGTGTCGATGTCACCCTCAGCGGACGCCGCCCATACAAGGTGTTTTTCCGCGGTATATCTCGCCACATACATGCCTCTCCAATCCAGAGGGTAAGGATTCCCCAGACTGTCCGGCAGGTCCTGAATACCCATATGTGTGGCGGCCACAATAAATTCATTGCTCCCGTCAGCGGTTCCCACGACGACTGCTGTATATCCTGGAAGAACGAGAAGCGTCTCCGGCGTGTCATCTTCAATCATTTGCGGAAAATGCGGACCGTCGGGGAGGGTATCTGACTCAGTATCCGGTACCTCCAGAGTTTCTGAATCCACACTGACAGCAGTATCCTCTGCGGAATCATCTGTGGACGCGGATGCAGCGGAATCGGATACAGTGTCGGAATCATCGGTGGCTGCGAACGCAGCGGAGTCGGATACAGTATTGGAATCATCGGTGGCTGCGAACGCAGCGGAATCGGATACAGTGTCGGAATCATCGGTGGATGTGAACGCAGCGGAATCGGATACAGTATCGGAATCATCGGTGGATGCGAACGCAGCGGAATCATCGGTGGATGCGAACGCAGCGGAATCATCGGTTGAGACAGGCCCAGCGGAAGTGGATACAGTGTCGGAATCATCTGAATGAGACGCGTTGTCCTTTTTGCATCCGGAAAACAGCACTGAGATGCCTGTAAGAAAAACCGCGCAGGCAACAATTTCGCAAAGCGAGAAAGGTACGGAGAGACGGTGCATGTATGACTCCTTTTTTATATTTGTTCAAATTTCCATTAAAAAGCATCGCTGCAGAAAATAAAAGCTGTTTTTTGAGGGAGGGCCGTGCTTCTGCTGACAACACTTTCTTATTGTTCATGCAACCTGGAAACCCTTCATACAAATGCCGGGCTTTATGCATGGCCGCCAATCCGGGCAAGGAAGCTGAGCAGATAAATGACAGCTCTATATTTTTTACTTCTGCAGTCACAAGCAGATGGCGCGGATAATTCGCCAAGGTCAGCCTTGCCTCACCGGTTCAGCGATACACCACATGCATCCTCTGCAGTTGCCGGTGCGGCACGCAGTCCGCAGGGAACGCCTGTGTTAAATCAACAACAACATGTGGGTGCTCGCGATGATTCCGTTAGAAATTCGATGAGTTATCGAATTTGTACGCCAGTTGCTTTGGCAGATAGGTGAACGACAGCAGCTGATGATTCAGCTGAAAGGAATTTTATATATGTGGATCAGATCGCCTGATTGTAGTTGCCATTGCACTTCTTAAGTTTGGTTTTACTGGCATTGCAGGAATATCGGTCAGCAGGGCTGATGACTCTGTAAATGAGTCAAACGAAAACAGTCGAAATGACAAACTTGATGATGCCGAGGCAGGAAATCAGCCCACCCCTGTTTGGCATACGACGACGGCTCAGCTCAAATGGGAGGCCCGAATCGTCCAGAATTCGGATTTGAAGCGGCAATACAAGCTGGTTTATGATTCAATTATTTCGAGAAACGTGGGCATCGGTATCTTCGCGAGTGGTGCCCTTGGGATGTTGATTTCCGACATCGCATACGCTGTCGCCACGTCGGGTCCAGACAAGTGCGATGGAACTGAAGACTTTTGGTGTATGGATTTGACAGGTTTGGAAGAAATACTGGTTTTCCTGGGCGCAAGTGTCGTGGCGGGTCTGGGCGCGAATATCTGGGGTGCCGGTGCAATCGCTCACGTGGTTAGAAGCCGCAAACTTGAAAGGTTGCGCATGCGTGAAAGCTCAGTGCAATTTGAAGGATTCAAGTTCTCGTCTCATCACGGCGAATCACTGGTCGCGGCGGCGGCGTTTTCATTTTGAGCTGGAACGTTTTTCAAACAGTTTGCTCCAGCGCCATACAACAAAAAATGACAGCGCGTTAATTGAGATAAAATAGGCAAGAATAAATCCGCTGTCACCGATAAACGGAACGCCAAGGGGAACAAACATAATCGGTATTTCCAAAAAAAATGTGGTGATAAATGAAAGCAGAAAGACTTTGATCTTTTTATGTGTGGCAAATATTAAGGTTCCAATCCCCGTCAGTGCCAATGTGGCCAGTATATGCACCACAAACCCCGCCAACAGCAGCGCCTCTGCCAATCCACCGTGGGCCAGCGCAACCTTTGGGATGAAAAAGATAAGCACAGGGGTGGCGATGGTCAGTTGAACCGCCCAGTGTTTTATATTTCTGTGTAAATTTGTGTTCATTGGACTGGTATTAAACTGTTTTTTATTGCGCCGTCCAGCCATTTGGCGGGTTTTCGGGGCGCAGTATTGGGCGATATGACCAGCGTTTCAAATACGCCATCATCGCCGGCTGCATCCAGCCCGACTTCCCACCAGTAAAACATGCTGTAAAACAATCCGCAGCGATACGATTGTCGGCAAGCAACGCGGGCGGCAACAGTTCACCATCGACCGTCAGCGGAGCGGCGGGCTCGTTTGTGTTGAGTTTTCCCGCATGAGACACAAAAGAGGGCTGCCTGACTCATTCTTTGGGCGTAAAGTGTTTCACCCCGGGTGGGCCCCGGAATGGGTCGGAATTTTGGGATTCGCCTCTCAGATATGCGTCATCTGCAAGGGATTGCAAATAGGCCTCGTTCCCTGTCGCTGCCAGATGACGTTTGGTGTATGCACGTCCCCCGCCATGGGCATCTCATGTAAATCGGCGACTTGTTGATGTGGGTGTTGGCGACCCTGTGCACTGTGTTAGCCCGTCCGGTGGCATCGGCTCCCGTTCCGCAATAACAAGAGTGTCATCCACGTTGAGGTTTTTACCCAGCGCTTCTGATCTGTTGTGAGTCAGGTACGGCAGGCATCCGGAGATACCCAATATGGCCACCAATATCATTTGCAAAGGCTGTCGGTGCATGTGGCCTCCTGCGCGCCAATGTGATTACAAATGGTCGTCAAGTGGGATTTGGCGACATTTAATTTTTGGAAATATAGCTGCCTTGAAAAGGCAACAATTGAGACAGGTCGCTGTTACTTCATTTCGAGGCAGTACACATTGGCGTTTCCGGTACTTTGATATCCCTCAACAACAAAGGAAACTTCGTACAGATTGCCCATGTTCATGCCCACCTGGGCCCATGCAGCCACGTGATTGGCGATAGTGATGGTGCCCCGGGTATGCCCCTGGGCGTCTGTGGGTTTTTTCTGCTGGCGCACGCTGAAGTACTGAGTGAACGTAGTGTCACCATCAATTGATGGCCCGGTTCTGGATAGTTTGTACACATCGTAACTGCCGCCATCACTTTGTACGGTAATGCTCTGTTGGCCGCTGCCTCCTGGTGGGCGCCAGCTTCCCCAGCTGTCCACAATGTAATATTCCACCAGCGGATTACGGGTCCATCCATAAATCGACAGGTAGGAGTTGCCATTGGGCTTGTAATCCGCCGCATAGGAGACCACCAGATTGGTTGAACCAGGCCGAATACCTTTGCGGGCGAGCAGATTGTTGATGTTGGACCAGTCGATAAAAAACGCGCCATTGGGTCCCAAATCCATGCACCCGCTGCCGTTGTCCTTCCAGTACTCATAGGTAAATCCGCCCTGGCTACCGGTGCTGTTGTTGCAGATTTGCTGTTGCGCAGACCAGTTGGGATTCGCATTGGCGCAGCCGTCGCCATCGCTGTCAGAATCGGTGTCGCTATCGGTATCCGAGTCCGTATCGCTATCGGTATCCGA
>JAFGWT010000533.1 GCA_016937015.1 Deltaproteobacteria bacterium
CAGTTACTGCGAAGAGGAACCAGCGCTGGAGGATATAGCGTGGTACTGCAACAACTCCGGCGACGAAGTCCATCCAGTGAAACAGAAATTACTGAACCCATGGGGATTGTACGACATGTTAGGTAATGTTTACGAATGGACCGATTACTATTTCCACGGACAATCGTTGAACGACAATTCAGATGATTCCCCTATCACATTAACAGATCCCATTGGACCCTCTTCTGGTACACATCATGAATTGCGAGGTGGCACTTTTGACAAAACGGGCTGCTATGTCAGACCGTCAAGGTCACTTTTTGAGTACTCGACTCAACGGATCTACAACACAGGCTTCCGTCCTGTTCGCACTTTGTTTGATGATGAGGCGGACAGCGCGAAAAAGAAGTGACGGTTTGCTGCGCATCAACGGTGTCGGGTTCGACCGATCCGGGATAGCGGAGTTCCAGCTCCGCCTGGCGGCAGTCCGATACTTTGCGGAGCAGGAGCTCCGCGTTCCCAGGGAAGCCGGTTAAAATCATTTCTGTTTCAATTCATCACAATCTGTTTGAGGCAAGATGTTTCGTTTCATCAGTTGATTCTGTTTTGTGCTTCTGGCTGCGATTCGTTACCATGGCTCTATTTCGAAATACGGTCATCTCGAATAGCGGGTTGCTTAAATACGCTTCATAAAAGCCGGAATTCCGAATAGGATGCGGGCGATAACCAACTCAAACACGGAAAGGACACATATGAAATCTGACGTTCAGTTTTATTCGGAAGGCGCACTTGTTAAAGCGCATCTATACATTCCGGCGGGTGCTGGTCCCCATCCCGTTGTGGTGCTCGCCCATGGATTCGCCGGGGTGAAGGAAATGCTGCTGCCGGCATATGCAGAGTATTTCGCTCAAAATGGCATCGCGGCACTGACGTTTGATTACCGGGGATTTGGCGAAAGCGAAGGCATCCCTGGACGTCTGGTGCCCCATGAGCAAATCACGGACATTCGAAACGCCATCACCTATGTGGCCTCACTTGATACCATTGACAGCAATCGCATCGCACTCTGGGGAACATCCTATGGCGGCGCCAACGCAATCATGGCCGCATCGAAAGACAAACGAGTGAAGGCGCTGACCGTACAGCTCACTTTCGGAAGCGGCGAACGGGTGATTATGGGGGACAAGTCAGACGAGGAAAAAGCCAAATTACGCGATTCCATCGATCGCATCTGGACCAAGGCGGTAACCTCCAACAAACAGATGATGCTGGGGGTCAACCGGCTGCTGGCCGACGACCAGTCCAAAGCGTTTTACAATCAATTTGTTGAAAAGTTCGATGCGCTAAAAATCAAAATGCCGTTTTTAACCATGAAGGAAACCATGGAACACTGCCCGGAGGACTATCTTGAAGAAGTAAATGCCCCCATCCTCATCACAGTGGCAGGCAACGATTTGGTGAATCCGCCCTCGGAATCCCATCGCCTGTTTGAACTGGCCAATGACCCCAAATCGCTGTTGGAAATTGAAGGGGCCACCCACTACGAAGTGTACAGCGGCGACCATTTCAACACCGCCGCTGCGGCACAACTCAAGTGGTTTAAAAAATATCTGTAGAGACGCGCGTCGGCGGAATGGCTTGCGGAGTCATTCATCCATATTCTTTTGAATGATGTTCCAGTCACTGTCTTCACACAGTTTACACGAGGGACCGTAGAACCAGGAGCGAAGCTCGGTGTCCCCCATCAGGTGCACACGCATCCAGGCAATAATGGCAGATTCCACTGAACTGGGGTTGGTGCCCCTAAACGTCATCCAGCTGCCGTGGTCAGACTCGATGTGTTCAGCGTACATGGCGGGCAAATCGGTGACCGCATCAAGCGCGCTCTGTGCACCGTTGCAGCCCACTATATCATCCTGTCCGCCACAAAAGAACATGGCTGGGCCGTGGAGCGTCCGCTGCGCCATCGCTCCCTCAATGGGTACGTTGGTCACGATGCGTTCGTCAGTAGACGCACGACTGGTGGCCATGGCCCCTTGAGAATGACCGGTTGCCCCAATGTTTGCCGTATCAATCCGATGATACAGTTCACTTCCCGGGTCGTCATTCTGCTCAAGCACCCAGGTGACACCCACGTTCATTGGCGCGGGATCGCCCTGGGCCACATTGGGACTGTCCGAACCAATGACCACAAAGCCATGGGACGCCAGATTTCTGAGCAGCGCCCCGTACATCGTCGGGCTGGAACCAGTGCCGTTCCCCCAGGTGATCACCGGATGACACAGGCCACTTTCGGTCATATCCGCGGGACGGAACATGGTAAAACGGGGGGCTTCCTCGCCCTCCGCACCAACGCCGGCCTGAGGCCCCACTTCCAGTTCGGTAACGGTTTCAAACGGTCCAGGCGCGGTGGGATCTGCGGTGGGAAAGGCGCCATGAACGCAGCCATCACCATCGCTGTCAGAATCCGTGTCTGAATCCGTATCCGAATCGCTGTCAGTGTCAGAATCGCTGTCCGAATCGGTGTCGCTGTCCGTGTCCGTGTCTGAGTCCGTATCCGAATCGCTGTCAGTGTCAGAATCGCTGTCCGAATCGGTGTCGCTATCCGTGTCCGAATCGCTGTCAGTGTCGGTGTCACTGTCCGTGTCCGAATCGCTGTCAGTGTCACTGTCCGTGTCCGTGTCCGAATCGCTGTCAGTGTCAGAATCTGTGTCAGTATCCATATCCGCATCCCCGTCGCTATCGCCATGACTGTCGGATTCCGACGCACTGCTGCAACCGCATGGATACAGACAAAACGCCAATAAAATCAGGTATAAATACCTCATTGAGCCCTCCTTCGCAGTTTTCGTTCAATATTGAAAATACGTCAGTATGTTCACAGTGGAATCCTGTTCATAGATCAGGGGGAAAATTCCGGCGGCTGAGCTGCCGCTGCAAACAGTATTATAAATTGATCAATTCGGGGGATGCAGCGATGGTATGTCACGGCCAGTATTCATACGCGCCAATGTCGGTATACGTTGGGGTTCCCGTTCCACTGTCCGCGGTGGTCGCATCATATCGAAGGGTTCCAGCATAATCACTTGACGGGGCTTCATCACCATTGCCCGCATCAATGGCTGGCGAATCAGAAAGCAATGTCAGATCATCGGGCGCAGATACGAATCGCGGATCGGACGACGAGACACTGGTTCCAGCGGCGCCCCCTTTGACGATGCTGTACGATATATTTGGGGCGACACCGTCATGCCTCAGGGTGGTACTGCCTGTGGTCCACAAAATACTGTTTACAATAGTGGCCGGCACAGTGCCGTTATCAAGGTAGCATTGCCCGGTATCGTACACAGAGCTGTTGACCATGGTAAACGTGGTTCCAACTAAATCAATTGCTGCCTCGGTTGTCCCGGTTCCAGTCGATACCATATTTGTGGTTGTGATTGTCGCGCCAGTTGCCGCAATTGTGGCTCCGCCAAAATTGGCGGCATTACCAGCAAACTTCATATTCAGCCACGTGTGTGTGCCCGCGTCGGCATAAATGGTTCCATACGATATACTCTCGTTATTGTTAAATTCAGTACCTGTGATGAAACTGCTGGTCGAGCTAAAATACACCGCGCTGCCGTAAAATGTATTTCCCATATCACCGTTACTGTTAAACGTGGTATCCGCAACTTGAACGGCTGAAGAAATGACTGAAATGGCGCCACCGGACCCCAAAGAAACACCATCCCCTGCGAAATTGTCGGTAAAATCAGAATCGCTGATTTTCAGCGTTATGCCGTTCGCATAAATCCCGCCGCCCGCATTGCCCGCATAATTGCCGACAAACCGGCAATTTGCAACAGTCATCGGTGCGGATGTCACGAAGAGTCCACCGCCAAATTCATCTATGCCGCCACCATTTGCATTGCCACTGGTAATGACAAATCCATCCAGTCGCGTATTTGCAGCGCCTGTAATCACATGATAAGCCGTATTGTTCCCGGAAATAATAGTGGGATTGACTGCCCACGAAGAGTCTCGCTCGTCTTTCGTGGTTTCGCCCACATCCAGACCGCCAAAACCGCCGTACAGTGACACATCCGGTTGCAGTGTAATCGAATCGTTCACGCCCCCAAACAGGACATAGTTTCCTGCAGCAACCCAAACCTCACAGGCGGGTGATTCTGTGGACGCAGCATCGACGCCGGATTGAATATCGCTGAATGCCTCTGCCCAGCTCAAACCGGTTTCAGTGACTGCTCCGGCATTTATGTCCACATAGCGCACACAGGCAGCTGATGTCCAGGTGGTGGGAGCGGCGAGCGAGAATTCAGAAGTGCTGCCGTACTGTCCCACACCGAGAATTTCGGTGGCGGTAGCTGTGATGTAGTTGGTTTCAGTGGCCGCAAATGTTGCACTGAAGCTTTCTTTTCCCGTGCCGCCATGGCTAACAGTTTCTGCGTGAGCCCACATAAATCCCTCTCCATACGCGGAATCGTCTGCTGCCAGGTTTTCAAAAAATTCAATTCGATATTCCCCGGCTGGCACATCAAGATCGTAGTTCACCGTGATTTCCCCGAACGCGTATGACGTTCCCGTTAACTCGGGAAAATTGAGCAGGTCGTTGTCGCCATTGTCCAGATCCCCTGCGTCGTTGGGCGTGACGGTATTGTCGATGCCGAGATCGATTCCAAGCAAACCATTGTCAGCGATAGAGTTTCCAATCACAGGATTGTTGGTGGGTGCCCCCCCTGAAATCGATACACCGTCATATGAGTTGTACCTGATCCAATTTCCCAGTGAGGGATCATCACCGCCAATGAGGTTGTATTGCGCATACTGATAAATGCGGACGCCCGCCCATCCATTGCCAAGCGTGTCTACCCCGGAATTGGCGATATCCGTTCCGATAAAGTTGCCCTGAATCACATTGTCGTCTGTCCCACTGCCCACAATCCGCACGCCCGCCTGTTGGTTGCCCGATATCACGTTTCTGTACTCGACAATTGAGCTGCCAACGGTGTTATGATGGGCGCCGTTTATCAATACGATTCCGTTTCGTATGTTATGTGCAGTTTCGTTGCCCGTCGCGTCCAGTCCCACCATATTGCCGCTAAAAATATTATAATTGCTGCCACTGCCATCCAGAATCACGCCGTGCATGGCATTTCCCGAAAAGACATTTCGTTCAACGGGCGTTGCGTTTATGGAACCGCCGATTTGATTGCTGCCGCTGTCAAGCAGGGTGAGGCCGGAACCGCTATTGCCTTGCCGGGTGGCCCCATCGAGCCCAACGCCCGAGTACATGCCCTGAACTGTGTGGTTGTCGCTGTTGGTCATGAGTACGCCACTGTCCGGAAAATTGATAACCACCAGTGCGCGAACCGTGCTGCCGTCACTACCGGCGACAAAGGAGAGTCCGCTCTCGGTTCCAAACAGCGCACTGCCATCCAGCGCAATAATCGGTTCGCTAACAAAATCGGGTTCTGAGCGTCCATCGATAACCACCGGGTCGGTAATATCAGGCAATGCTGAGCCGGTAACAGAGATTGTATATGGTGCGGCATCGGCAATATCAAACAGTATCAAGTCGGGCGTCACATCATTTACTGTGGCATTACAGGCAAGGAGCGCTTCCCGCAGCGATACCTCGCCATCTGCACCTGAATTCAATTTCAGCGCATCGATAGTCGCAGTATCGCCATCTGCCACATCGGATACAGTGGTTACTGTAATGTCGTGGGTGTCAGCCACGCAGGTGACATTGTCTTCAGTGTGATAGCCGCTGTCGCATTCCCAGGCGCAGGATGCTGGCGCACTCCATGAACTCCCGTCCCACGTGATCTCCACACTCGATTCCACCTGGTGACCATTGACCGGAGGCGTGATGTCCGCACAGTCCACCGTCTGCGTGTCACTGACGCATGCGGTGGCGTCTTCTGTGTGATAGCCACTGTCACATTCCCAGGCGCAGGATGCTGGCGCACTCCATGAACTCCCGTCCCACGTAATCTCCACACTCGATTCCACCTGATGACCATTGACCGGAGGCGTAATATCCGCACAGTCCACCATCTGGGTGCCGCCAGTTTCGGTGTCGGTGCCAGTTTCGGTTCCCATTTCGGTGTCGCTATCAGTTGCGGTGTCGGTGCCAGTTGCGATGTCGGTGCCAGTTTCGGTGTCAGCGCCAGTTGCGGTGTCGCTACCCATTTCGGTGTCGCTATCAGTTGCGGTGTCGCTACCAGTTTCGTTGTCGGTGCCAGTTTCGGTGTCAGATACTGCGGTTTCCGTGTCCGTGGTATCCGCTATTACCGTGTCCGTGGTATCCACTGCTGCCGTATCTGCTGTGTCACTGTCTAATGCAGCGGTTTCGCTGTCCGATGCTGCTGTTCCCGTGTCTGCGGTATCGCTATCTGTTGTTGCGGTGCCTGTATCAGATGCGTCATCAGACGACGTATCAACTATCCATGAATCAAGGATGTTCTCCCCGGTATCTGTCGAATCGTCGCTATTGCTGTCCACGGCGATTGTCCCACTGTCCCCTGTATCCCATACAACTGAAGATGTATCACTATCTGTCCCCTCATTTTGAATGTCTTTGCGAGTCTCCGATTCAGAATCCTTGCGCAGTGGTTCGATTTCCAAATAGCCGCATCCGGCAGGCAGCCACAATATACAGAATAGGCATGATTGAAAAATCAGGTGCGTCATATTTAACAGTCTGTCAAACCAGAACAACTCAATCAACTCCCTGGCTGCTGACTGTCCTCTGAAATCAAAACCGGAATAGCAAAGGAAATCGGCTTTTTCATGGGCGGAAAGCGCAATGCACTGGCGATGCCGACAATGCACTTCTCAATCGGTGTTCCAATGAATCTTGCCGGAATAAGCGACGTTTTCGAAACTCTGCCGTCGGTTGCAACGGAAAACCGTATCAGTATCTGATTGGTTCCATCCAGAAGCGGCCTATTGGCCGCAATACATCGTTCCACGTCACCCTGTTTTTTTTGAAAGACGTTTGTGAGCAACAGCGCCTGCTCCGCTTCGGACAGATTTTCAGACGAAAGCAACTCTGCTGTTTTGTCCTCATTCGGCTCAACCGTCATTGTGTTGTCCGTGGTTGCATCGACAGGCATCGCTGCATGGCCCCCTTTCATGTCATGCACATCACGGGGCGCCGCATCGACCTGCTCCTGAACTACAACCAGCCCCCTTTCGTCACTGTCTGAATTTACAATCAGGTCCCAGTACGCGATAAACCCACCGATAATCAGCAACAAAACTGTAACCAGCCACACAATAACGGATGGCCGAATATGCAGCACCACGCTGGGTGAGACCGCATTCTCTTCGTCAACATTGGAATGTCCGTTCGCATGCCCCATGCGAATTTCCATCGATCGCGAATTGTCACCGCGATGGTTCATCCGCCGGGCGCTTTCAGCTATCGCCTGCGGGCTGACGGCAAAAGCGCTCACTCTCTCGGTAGGCTCTCCTGGAATCGCGGGCCGAAAATCAATGTGGGTACTGTCCTGCAAAGACGGATAAATGGACCGGGGCGCTTCGCTGGGTTGACGCCAGGCGCGATCTCGGACACTCAGGGGCTCAGAGCCAAGAAATGCCGCCATATCATCGGTAAAATCCTCGGATGTCAGTTGCGTCAGTTTGGCTTTCACCTCTGCTTCACTTTGACACAGCAGCTCGCGAATTTCATTAGCGAAAGTCAGCGCCGAATCGAATCGGTCTGCAGGATCTTTGGCCACGGCCCGCTGAATAATATCATCCAGTCCAGGGGGCGCATCCGGCCGTCGATGTAAAATGGAGCTGAGCCTGTGGTTTAAAACCCGCGCAATGGTGCTGGCGTGGTCACCGGTATACAGCTCGTTCCGTCCCACCAGCAGTTCATGGAGCATCACCCCGGCTGAATAAATGTCACACCGGGGCGCCAGCGGTCCATCGCCAAACCGTTCCGGCGCGGAATACGACAGCTTGCCTTTGAACACACCTGCCTGGGTTTTGTACCCCGTGGTCATATTGGCCATATGCGCGATTCCAAAGTCGACAATCTTGACATGTCCCGTATTGGTCAGCATGACGTTCGATGGTGAAATATCCCGATGAATGATCGCCTGGTTTTTTCCGTCGGGCGCTGTATATGTATGAGCCCGATGCAGCGGCTCCAATATGCCAATCATTATCTGAAGAATGATGTCTATTGAAAATACTTTCCCCTGATGGGACCTATATCTACTCCAGTCCAGCAGCTCAAAGCCGTGGACATATTCGAGCACCATGACATAAAAATCCTCTTCCTGTCCAAAATCGATTACCTCCACAATTCCCGGATCTCGCAGCGCAGACTGAATTTTGGCTTCACGAATGAAAAGCCCAAGGAATTTCTCATCAGCAGCATACTGGGGCATAATTGTCTTAAGCACCACGGGGCGTGCAAATCCATGCGCGCCGCCGTACCGTGCCAGATACACCACTCCCATCCCCCCCGAGGCCAACCGCCGCACCACGTGATAACGACCAAGTATCAGTCGGCCAACCAGACTGTCCTTAAACGCGCTGCGTCCCTGTTTATCGTCATTCATTTGGATTCACCGGCATTGGGTGTCGCCTGTGCTGTTCCCGTTGCGCTGTGTCTAATATAATAATGTTGACCCCGCTTTGGATGACTGAATTTCAAGGCAATTCCCCGGTACAAAGGATTATGTTTTACTTCGCCCTGGAATCGCCCAGCGCTATCCACCGCAATGTCGCCGCCCACTGCCTGAACCTCCCAATCCGGCATTAACACCCCACTGACATGCACCACCTCTCCAGGCAAGAATTCCCCTTCCCGGGGTTCATTAAAAACAGCTTTGTCGGATGCATTGTCAAATCGTATAGCCAGCTGGGTGTGGCGGGACCGAAACCCAGTGTCGTTGAAAACAAAATGAAATGTGTGCATTCCCTCAGCTAAATCGCCAGACGCAAACCGGTGTTTGGGCGTCTTCAAATCAATTTGCGTCACATCGCTTCCACTCTGCACATGCAGCGTGTAACCGTTCCCAACAGGGGCTTCGGGCCACTCCACGCGTATCAAAGGCAGTTTACTCTGATAGGCCACATTGTATTTTCTGCCATCGGTCAGCACCGTTGTTGCGGGCGCACTTTGAGACAATTGAAAGCGTTCAAGGTCTTTTACCACCACGACAACACCTTTGACAGCCACGTCGCCCGCTTCCCCGCCTGGATCTCCCCCACAACGGATGTCATATTGGCTGGCGCCCATCCGAAACGCGCCCACCAATCGCCCATTCGTCGACACAAACCGATTTGGAGTCCCCTGTATTCTCAGCACCGCGCCATCGCTGCACGGTGCAGGTATCTGCAGTTCCATATGAACGGGCGCTGTCACCGCGTGCACCCACACCCGCCCGCCCGCGACGATACGCATATCCGGCATGAGCGAGGTCACACGCGTCTCATTTGGATGCACAGGGGTTACATTCAGGGGGAGTTCACCCTCTCCGGCTTTTTCGGGGTTGTCATCGGAAGTAAAATCAGCTGTGTCTTCATCTGATTGTTTCGTTTCGTCGTCGGTTTCAGTATCAGTTGACGCTGGAACTTTTGGGGAGGATGGTCGACCGTTGTCAAATTCCGCTTCGCTTAAAAAGCGAGCGCCCTCCACTGTTACGCGAAAGGAACCTGTCGATGGTGTTACCGAAATTATGTCCCCAGCCTCTGTGACAAATTGGGCCATCCCAATAACCACATCAATAACAACGCCCGCATTGTCCCGAGACACCCGCACGGAACCGCCCTTTTCCACAATGGCCACCCCAAACCCGGTATTCAGTTGCGTGTCATCCGATGCTGCGTCAAAAATAATGATTCCCTGCGAAATCCGAACACTCAGCTTTTTCTTTCCATGATGTGGAAGTTCAAATCGAATAGCGGTGTTCTCCTTCATGTGAAGCATTGATTTGGCACCAACACGCAGCAAGGCGTCGCTTTTCGGACCGGTGCGCACCCCTTCCCCCAAATAAAACCGGTCCCCCGAGTTGGCCTTTTCCCACTGATGCTTCGCTGTGGTGTGGTCCCGACTCACGTCCCCCTGGAAGCGATTCAGCACGGCAACCGCATCGTCACTGCACCCCGCACAGCCTGTGCATCCACCCATGCCGATAAGAAATATAACCAGCCACACGTCACAAAGGACTTTGCCCAATTCAATTGACCGCATCTGCTTTTCTGCCAATTCTCATGTGTTTTTCATTTCGTTCGCTTTTTTGCCGCGGCTTTTCCAGACGCTCCCGTTTTCATCGGTCGCAAATCGATATTGAGCACTTCCACGCTGTTTTCGCCGAGACGAATTCGCCTTTTCTGGGGTTGGTAACCCGGTGCCAGTATTTCCACACTGTAATTTCCTGGCTGCAGGTTCAGTTGAAATTCGCCATTCTCGCTGGTTGCCACCTCAACATTTCCTGGTGTCACCGATACCGTTGCCACAACGCCATCCCCCTCAAGATTTCTAACCAGCCCACGAATCTGACTGCCCATCTCACTGGCCACCATGGGCGGCACCGTCTCCTGTGACACCTCACCGCTCACATCGACTACCGCCGTCCACCGGATAGGTTCATAAAACGCTACCGTCACAGCAATTTCCACTTCTCCTGCCGGTACGTCGTCCACGACGAATGTCCCGTCCCTGCCTGTGATAACCGTCCGCTGATAGTCCCCATTGGTGATGACCACCTCGACCCCCGCAGCAGGCACGCCATTCTCATCCCGGATGGTGGATGCCAGCACCCCTGTCACAGGCTTTGGCGGTTCAGCGTCTTCAGGCTTCTGGGGCGTCACTTCTGTTTCAGTTGGCGGTTCCGGAACTGGCTCACGCTCGGTCGATTTGTCTGTTTCCGCGCCGTCCCCGGTTGCCAGCGGCGTCTTTGTTCCCAATCCCCACACAAATTCGCCGCTCAACCAAAATGTGTATCTGGGTTCAACTGGAAATAGTTGCTGCAACTGAGATTCGTTCGGTCGCTGACTCAGCGACACGACATTCATGCCCCCAATCTGAAACATTTCCGTTATCGCGTAGCGCAAGCCAATCACCGCCCGCATGGGTGAAACGGACACCGGCATCCTGCCAACCAATACCTCTCCCGAGATTTCGGCCACTCCCGTCACCGAACCAAACACCTTGACCGCCGATACGCCAAGGGGGACGAAATGAAATTCGCTCCACGGCATTGCGACACGGTCTCCTGGGCGAAGCAGTGCTGCATCCGGAGCGGCCTTATGACTGTTGTCAAATCGAAACCCGGCACTGACGCCCAGTCGAAACTCACGAGGCAGACGGAAGGTACCAAGGGCGACTGCGTCCAAAGAAGTGCCACCCCAAACGACCGATGGCGCCCTGGCGCCAGGCACCATTACCCTGAGCTCGGCCCCAGCCCAAAACCGGGGATGAACCCTGTACCCGGAACGAATGGTCAGCGACGGCATACCAAAAAACGACCTATCCTCACCCTGGGCGTCATCCGGATGATACTGAATCATCCCAGTTGCATTCAGCGCGGCGGCAAAAAGCGATGAGTAATAAAACGATGCGGCCAGATTGCCATATGCACCGTGATGCGCGCCCTTCACCGGCCCCACGGATTCAACAATGCCATAGGCTGTGCTGCCGACAATGGCGCCTGACCACCGTCGTTCCGACAGCATGCCCACATGGTAAACGCCCACAAGACCGTTTTGACCACAGCCGCCGTCCTTCTCCATGGGGGGGATCGCCCCCACCGTCTGCGGAGACACAAAAATCAAAATCCAACAGACAACCGCGGTTCCCAAAAAAATTGGCCGCCGATTCTTCGTGTCGATATCCAAAATTCCCTGTGGTGTCAGTTTTGACTGTATTAGCTGCAACATCATTAAACTCATAAACGACGACTGCCCAAAAAAAATAACACGGCCAATCTGCCCGGATTAGTTCGCTTCTGGACAATTCAATCGTCACAGGGACGATCAACTGATGAAGAACCAATATCCGGAATTCAGAATCACCAGGCATTGTCACCATGATTAGCACTCAGGAAATTAAGCAGTCGGGCGCCCGCGACTTAATCTACATTTTCAGAATGGTTCCAGGCTTTGACATTTGCTATGGCACCTCGGGTACGGCAGGTATTGGCATTCGCGGCAACTGGGCCACAGAGGGAAAAGCGCTGATACTGGTGGATGGCATGGACTGGAATACCGAAGAGTTTACATACCGCGAGTTCAAGTCTCAAACCTTCGTTAATTTTGCGCTGCTTCAGGAGAATCTAATGGTAACCGGACTGGATTTGTCCCTCAGCATCCACAATATTCTCAACACCAATGCCGAGTTGATTGAGCCCTATTCCACCGGCTATGAACCGTGGCATCCAGGACCCGGACGAGAGTTTATGGCACAGCTCACTTACTCAAACTTCTGAATTCCCGGAAGGCACAGCGTTTCGACAGACATTGGTGGTAACAGCTCACCGAACCTGGTTTTCAGTCATTTATTCCGCCAGCCAGGCAGAAAGCGGGATATTCTGTGACCGCAACGCATCGGCAATCACCTTTGAGATAGCCTGTGCACCAGGGGTGTCCAGGTGGGTATGATCATCACAAAAGAATGCGCCCACTTCGCCAGGGGTTGATGCCGATATGTCGGTATTTCCCGCGGGCAGCGGGCAGAAACCCAACCGATTGTACAGGTCCACACTCAACTGATGCAAATCGATGACCGGCACATCGTTTGCTGCCCCCGCATCAAACGTTTCGGTAAGAAATCCCCGACTGCCGACGGCATTAGCGCCGCTGCAGCGAATCATACTGAGGGGCGTTAAAAAAACGGGATTGGCGCCCAGCGCTTTGGCCGTCTGCGCCATGTAACCGAGTTCTTTCTTATACTGTGCCGTCCCCACATGCCGATTACAGGACGAATCGCCATCGTTGATGCCAAACTGAATCAACAGATAGTCCCCCGGTTTCATTTGGTTCTGCATGTTGGTCCAGCGGTCCTGAATCACCGGATTGCCATTGCCATCCATGTTGAGCACGCATTCTCCATCGCCCCCCATCACCGTGGTCACATCGTACATCCAGGTGCGAATACTGCGTCCCCCTACGGCGCTGTTGACAACCTTCACTTCGTCGTTAAAAAGTGCGCCAATTTCCTGGCCCCATCCAATGGGACAGGTGCTGCCGTTGGCCACTGTGGAGTCACCGGCAATCCATACTGTGATACTGTCGTCGCCGCCCGTATCGGTATCCACCACCACTTCACACGCCCCTGCCGCGATCCCGGTCCCGTCTATTTTCAGGCTGTCAATATTGGGCAATCCCTCCACGCCCACACTCACCAGCCGCAGCGTATGGGTGCCAGCGGACAGCTCAATGTCCGATTGCGCCTGCTGCCAGTTGGTCCACTCAGTGGTATTGGAAAATGAAACCTCATCAACAGTCGCGCCATCCACCTCAAGTACCCCCGTCCGCGCAGCCTCGCCCTGGAACGCGTACACCCAGGTCAATTGAACCGGGCCATCGCTTATTACTGCAACAGACCACTCTACCGCTGTCCCTGCAGCATTCTCCGTGTTCACATAGCCATCCCCGCTGAAGCCGGCATGAGTCGATTCAATATACCCGTCCACACCACAAAACCCCGAGTCATTTTCTTCGAGCAGCAGCGAATCAGCCGCCGGCTGTGAATCAGAATCAGACGTTGTATCGGTATCGGAATCCGTATCGGTATCACTGTCCGAATCACTATCCGAATCTGAATCGGAATCACTGTCTGTATCCGTGTCACTGTCTGTATCACTGTCGCTATCGCTGTCAGAGTCGCTATCGCCGTCGGAATCGCTGTCCGTATCACTATCTGAATCACTGTCAGAATCGGTGTCGGAATCGCTGTCTGCATCCGTATCCGAATCGCCGTCAGAGTCACTGTCAGAGTCGCTGTCGGAATCACTGTCGCCATCGGTATCGCTATCCGAATCCCCATCACTGTCCGCATCGCTGTCCGAATCCGCATCGGAATCACTGTCTGAGGAAATGGATGAATCAATCGTCTGAGTACACGCACACGCCCCCAGAACAGCAACAGTCAACCACCCAATCAACAGCCGTCTGAATTCAGAAATATGCACTTCGTTCATTATTTTTATCCTTTGTTCAACTGGAGATAACATGAGTTGTGTCAATTCCGATATGCCGCCAGACCAACTCCCGCTGTCGCAATCCCATCCATCACAAAACCAGCCATGATTAGAGCCCCGTTTTCCTGAAAATGCGTGCCGTCCACCGTGCCATCGGCTCTAAGAAAAAAGAAATTTTCGGGAGTGGGAGCAGGACAGATGGCGATTAAATGCGCAACTGTCATAGTGTTTAAATCGGAGACGGCCACGTTTTCGGCCTCCCCCAGTTCCCGCATGGCCTGAGCCCAGTTGCCCAGAGAATTCCCGCCGGTACAGTACGCGGAATTTCGGGGCGGCGGAGTGACCAGAACGGGAATCACGCCGGCGTTTCGCGCGGGGACGATGTAATAGTCCAACAGATGGCGTTTAAAATCCGTGGACGGATCCGCATAGCGCTGATAGGTCACCCCATCCACCTCGAAGGTGGCTGTCGTATGGCTGTCGTTCGTGCCAAACTGGATGAGGAAATAGTCTCCAGGCTGAGCAGCACCAAGGATGCTGTCCACGCCGCCTTCCATATAAAACCAGCGAGCAGTACGGCCACCAATGGCGCGATTATCCACTGTTGCCTCGGCTTTCAGATACTCCGGCAGCATCTGTCCCCATCCCGCCTGATCAGTGGTGCTGCCGGTATCGGCGTAATTACACACGGTGGAATCTCCTGCGATATACACGGTCAAAGGGGTAGTCGGTTCAAACGGAACTGGACATTCACCCGCACGACCGGCAGCGCCGGACACCGTCAAGCTGTCAATATTGGGCAGGCCACTTGCAGTGAGCGATGTCAGCAGAATGTCGTGAGAGCCGCTCTCAATGGCCAGTGTCACGCTGCTCTCGGCCCACGCGGTCCAGTCGCTAACCTCGGAAAACGCCACCAACTCACTGTGGGGGGCGCCATCCACCAGAAGTGTTGCATTTCGGGTTGCTTCGCCCGTAAATGCATAGGTCCAGGTTAATGTTACCATCGCATCCGCGTCAAGTCGTACGTGCCACATAATGGACGCACCAGTCTCATTGCGCGTATTGGCATAGCCGCTACCCGAGTAGCCGGTGTGGGTCGATTCGATGTAGCCATCAAGGACACAAAATCCAGTTTCACCTTCTTCAATAACAAACGGTGCAGCGATATCGCTGTCCGCGTCGGTATCCGTATCGCTATCGCTATCCGCATCGCTATCCGTATCCGAATCGGTATCACTGTCAGTGTCTGAATCCGAATCACTATCCGTGTCCGAATCGGTATCACCGTCGGTGTCACTATCAGTGTCCGAATCGGTATCACCGTCGGTGTCACTATCAGTATCCGAATCCGAATCGGTATCACCGTCAGTGTCACTGTCAGTATCTGAATCTGAATCTGAATCCGAATCCGAATCCGAGTCCGAATCCGAATCCGAATCGGTATCACCGTCAGTGTCAGCATCGCTATCGGCATCGCTATCAGTGTCCGAGTCGCTATCTGTGTCGCTGTCTGAATCCGACCCGGTTTCATCATCCGAACCATCATCGGTGACATCATCGGTAAAATTTCCATTACTATTGGTCTGACCACAGCCGGTTATCAGTAAAATCAGCAAAACAGGCAAAATTCGAGTCATACAATCTCCTCTGGCATAGAGTCCGGTCGCCAACATACAGTTCCCTTCTCTTATTGTTTTGTGATGGAATAAATTCTAAATTTTTTTTATGACATCAGCTCATTCGCCATAATAACACCCACACTGAATTATTTTTTAAATAATATAAACAAGTGCCACAATTCTCGATTTTCCCCAGAACAAAGGGACATCACCCTTTATTGACATCTGTAATTTTGCAAAAGGAAATGTTAATATTCCGTGATTGCTGGTGATTGAAGGAACGAATTCAGGCCCTTCTAAATTGATACATTACACTAACCAATCTGTAACCGGGTGTGATTGCCCAGATGCACAGTATGGAGGTTCATGAAATGAAATACTTAATTTTACTTTTACTCATGTTTGGCCTTATTGCCTGCGGCGGTGGGTCGTCCAGCAGCGGCGACGGCGGCAGCGATGGTGATTCAGACAGCGATTCTGACTCGGACAGTGACACGGATTCCGATTCGGACAGTGACAGTGATTCGGACAGTGACAGCGACTCGGACACTGATACCGATTCGGACAGTGACTCAGACACGGACAGCGACACGGACTCAGATTCAGATTCAGATACTGACACCGACTCAGACAGCGACACCGACACAGACAGTGATTCGGACACAGACAGCGACTCGGACACTGATACCGATTCAGACACGGACTCAGACTCGGACACTGATACCGATTCGGACACGGACTCAGATACGGACAGTGACACGGATTCAGATACAGACTCCGACACGGATGCCGACGACCCCTGTGCGCCCGAGGGCCTTATCTCCAACTTCGACGATGGCTCCGCCAAAGTCATGGACGTGGTCAACACCGGTACCACCGGCAACGAATGGGGAACCTTCGACGACGGCTCCGGTAACATCAATATGGAGGTGGAGGATGGCGGTTCGGGTACCTGCGGCAGCAAAGCGCTGCACATCTCAGGCTCCGGCTTCAGCAGTTGGGGCTGTGGCGCTGAATTCTTCCTCAAAGGCGAGTACAATCCCCCAAACAATGTGACTGAAGCCGTTGATTTGGGAGATTATGTGGGTATTCAGTTTGCCGCCAAAATCGGTTCCAATCATGCCAACCCGGTGCGCATGAACGTGGTCATGCCGTCTACCGAAAGCATTGACAATGCCCCCAACAATGGCGGCACGTGCAATCCTTCTGAAGAAGGCGCAGATGGCTGCAACAACCACATGGGCCGGTTCTTCTGGAATGAAGAAGACAACCCCGGTCTGGCCATGCCCATGACCGAGGAATGGCAGACATTTACATTCTGCTTTGATAAAGACCTGTTCCCGCAATGGCTTCCCAGCAACGTCACGGCATCCGAGCGTCGAAACCTGCGCAAGAACTTCCTGAAACTGCAGTTCCAGTTCAACAAAAGCCTCAACGTGCAGCAAACAACCATTTCCGCAGACGAGCCGACAATGGCGAATCTTGCCGATCCTTTCGATCTGTGGCTGGATGACGTCCGGCTGATTTCCGATGCGTCTCTTTGTGAGGATGATCTGACAACCGATTTTGAACCCATGAATCAGCCCGGCGGTTCCTGTGATATGCCCCCCGAAGCCGCCAAATTCAGTGGTCTGGTCGAAAAAATGTACAAGCACTGGAAGGCAGAGTTTCTCAATGGGGGCCGCGTGGTGATGCCGGAACAGGAATCCGATGGCTCCACATCCGAGTCTCAGGGCTACGGTATGATGCTGTCAGTCGCCATGAACGACAGAGATACGTTTAATGCCATTTGGAATGAGACCAAAAGTCACCTCACGGGCGGTGGTGTCGTTGGCTGGTCATGGAACAGAGACCAAAGCACATCGGCCACTGACGGCGACGAAGATATTGCATATGCGCTCATCCTCGCGGATGGCCGCGGCTGGGGAACCGGAAATGACGCATCTTCTCTGGTTTCCGCCATCTGGAGCAACGACGTCGAAGCGTCTGTTCCCAGAATCAAACTGGGCAGCAACTACGATGTGGCGTTCAATTCGTCGTACTTCGCACCGTATTTCTACCGAAAGTTTGCCGACATCAATTCCAGTAACTGGTCAGGGGTCATCACCAACGGCTACAATACCGTTTCCTCCTGTCAGGCCGGCAACGGTCTGGTTGCGGACTGGTGCACATTTGACGGCACCGCCACTTCAGCCAGTTCCGTTGGCGCCCAGGTTTGCGGTGAGGGCATGTGCAGCGATACCGTGTATGCCTACGAAGCCGCGCGAATGGGTCTCCGGCTCGGCGTGGATGCGTGCTGGGGCAGCGGCTCTCAGGCGTTGGGTATCCTTGACGACCTGGTATCCTTCTTTGCTGACAGGTTTGAGAACGGTGCAACCATCGGGAAAATGGAGGCGGGTTATCTGTTGACCGGAAATCCGCACAGTAACGCAGCGGAAAATCAGGCGTCATTTATCGGCCCGCTGGGAATTGCCGCCAAAGCCACCGGACACATCACCGTTCTGGACAACTCGTTCCGGTCCACCATGGATATTCTGGAGTCGCCGCAGTTCAATCGGGTGTACTACTCCACCTCTTTGGGCATCCTGGCGCTGCTTGAAATGTCCGGCAACGTTCCCCACTGAGACGCCCCCAAACGCCGTCATAAACATTCCCGTTAAACAGGCCGCCTGAACTTTCAAAGTAACTGGAATGTCGATAATGCTGCGATGCGCTGACAGACGCTCACCCAGTCAGGTATGCCATACGATGGCAATACAAAGTACACACAGCCGGCCCCCTGACATATCCGCGCCTTCTATTTCCAAAGTATGAGGACTGTCCATGCCTCCATCAATACAATGCGGAAGGGATCCCATTACCTTGGATGGGGTCGCAAATGGATCCAGGGCGTTTGAAGGAACCCCTGATGATATTCCACCAACACCTTATCACCCACTTCGACTTTTTCACATGCCCTCGCCACGACCTGAACCACCTTCGCATTCTTTTGGGGCCCAAAGGGCGCGATGGTGAAGTGGCAACGGGTGCTGCCATATCGCTCAAGACGTTTGTCCAGGAGGGTTGAGGTGTATATTTTGGGTCTGGCGCCATCCAACAGGATGTTCAGTTGAGGTATTACGCCATAGCCCCAGATAAAGCCAGACAGCACCAACGCAATTATTCCCGGATATTTAATCCCCAACCCTCGAATCCAGTACAGTTGGACAAGCGCCAGAATCCCGCCAATTCCAAATATCCAGTAAACAAGGAGCGTATCCGTTAAAAAATTCAATAAACCCATATTGATGCGAAAGCAAAGTGCCAGCAGCGGCCCACAGAATGACAGTAAAAGGTCGGGATATACACTGTTCGACCCAACCAGGATGCGTATCAACCCTTTATGCTGAACCAGAATGACAAATGCAATAAATGGATAAACCGCAGGCACCACTGTCGCCGCCAGCGGGAAGGGACAAAAAAATCCCCACACCGTAACGACGCCGCCAACAATGTTCACCCATCGCGTTGTCCGCTTTGCCCTTTCCAGATGACTTCGGCGCACCGCTGCGGACGCTCCCCACCTGGGGTTGGTTTCCACTTCCGCCGCTTCCTGAAAGAACGCGTTGCTGTCCGCGTTGACAAATAATGCGCTGGCCACTTCGTACAGTTCGCCCTGATTTTCAACAGGGAATCGTATTTTAAATACACGGCGTTCCCTGCTTTTGGGCAAAAATGATACGGCAACTGTGGGCTCAAAACGATACGCCGCGTAATCCGCAAACAACATGGTTCTTGCCCCCCAAATACCTGTGACTCGAATTCCATCTGCGAATCGCTCCACTTTGTATGTCTTTGCCCGGATGGCAAGCAGCGACACTGCGCCACACAGAAACACGCCCCCCACCATCGCTCCAATCATGTCTGGGATACTTTCAATCGAGCCGATCACAAACGCAGTGGTGAATCCCGAAAGTATTATTAGAATTACCGCTGTAGAGATCACATACATCAGAATTCTGTCGCGCTTCGGCTCCCGGTACACCGCAAGCGGTTCACGCCAGTTCATCTGTCTTTCAGTGTCACCGTGCATTTCCATTCCGTTTCATTTTTTTAAAGAATGCACCTGGCAGGCCGGTGGTGTCACGCCCAATTTGATAAATCAAACACGCAACTGAAATGATAAATCTGCATCAGCGCTACCTGCCAACGCCCTGCGTATTGCCATGCTGATTTCGTTGATGGTTCACATTTGCATCGTTCTCCGGGGTGGGATGCTTGTTTGAGGCGCTGATTGGGGCGCTGTTTAATCATGTTTTTAAATTTTCAGCAATGGGGTATGGATATGGGAGATAAGGAGATACCATGAACCAGGTCAAATCGCTGCAACTGATTTTATTCTGGATGTCTGTGGTTGCCATCTGGGGATGCGCTGCTGATAAAAACAGCGCAGTTCCGGATACGGCGCTCACTGACACACAGCGCGACACTGAACAGTCTTCGTCCGATGACGCCAGCGCCATTAAAGGCGATGATTCCGACAAGTCCGACAGCGATGATACCCCCATATCGGATACCTCGTCAGATATGGCCACGGATACAACTGCGGAAGTTGCGAACAGCGACGAAGATTCTCTTTCTTTCGATGACTCCAGCGTCGTCGCATTTGACGATTCTGAAAGTGAAAGTGGCGCCATCCCGGACTCCTCGTCAGAAGCATTTTGGGATACAGCGACAACATGGGTTGACAGCGATGCGGACACTGCCACCGTGGCAGATTCAGAAAACGCGCAATGTGCAAACGACCCTGGGTACTGCTGCTCACCAGGATGCCCCTGTAATTCCGAACTCCATCTGCAGTGTGTCCCCGCCATTAGGGATGGAGCGGGCGAACGCACTGGAAAATGTTTTGAAAAAGTTGCTATCCCCGTGGCGGCAGGGAACTGCTGGAGCGATGCGGACTGCATCAATGGGGAATTTTGCGAAAACGCACTTGTTTTGCCGTGTGACTGGAGCGGGGACATGATTGATATTCCGGGGCGCTGTGTGCCGGCTTCGGCGGGAGAATGCAGCGCGTCCGATGAAACGCCCCAGTGCGGTGACGGGTATTACTGTCATGGCACAACCGTCGAGACTGAGGGCATTTGCCTGCGTGAGCCCGATGACAATCATTGCTGGAACGATTCAAACTGTGCTGCCGGTGTGCCCTGTTTGAACCCACTAATCTGTGGCCCCAACGACTGCTGCCTCTCAGAACCGGGCATCTGCGAATCCTTTTTCCATTAAATCTCTATCCCGGATACACAACTCCCCTGCCCATGACTTTTGAAACTGCCCTTTAAACAATGCCCCACGGGCTGGTGGATTCCTGTTGTCCGTGTTCATAGAGGGACGGCATGTGGCCAACGTATTTACCGGCCAGTTCCTCCATCGTCCCCTTGATGAGTCGCAGATTGAGCGATTTCGCAAACAGGCTGCGCGTTACGGTTTCAATGAAAACGACTATATTGACGCGCTGCACGAGGTGCCCGTGTTCTCACCCGATCAGCACACTGCCATGCTGACATTCTTGTCCGAGCTTGCCCAGTCACTTGCGCGGACCGGCCTGACCAATCTAAAAGCGCTTCGTTACAACCGTATCCTTGAAGACAATGAAATTGGTATTCGCAGCTGTGATTGGGTATGCGGACCTGGCTCTCGAAGGATTGGACAGAGATCATCCCGCTCATTTCAGCATTGAGCAGGTCCTCACAGCAGCTGAGCGGGCAAATGATCTGGTTCGCCGCATTCCTGCATTCAGCCGCAGGACTGAGGCGGCGATTACTTCTGCGATTCCGAGGGGACAGGAGCGCATTCTTCTCGTCGATGATGAACGCCAACAGTCGCAATCGGCCCGCCGCCTCGTGATATTGCCCCCCACCCCGACATCTCTGACAGTGGGGGGGGACGCAATGCAAAGACCGACTTATTGTAGGATTCAATCCATCGCAGGTGGATTTTACGAGAGATCAGCCCCCAAAAAACAGGGCTATTGAAAATCGAAAAAATCAATACCAATAAACTGATTTTCCGTTGATTCACGAGCGGTTATCCTTAGCCATGATTACAATTGCCGCATATTGAGCATAATCAAATACCTTGTTTGTTCGACTTTGAGGTATAGAGTATGTTCTCACGGCAGGAACGATAGACGTTAAAGTCATCGCACGCAAAGTTGGGCAGTAACATGGTCGCGGCCAAAGGCGGGTACGCAAATTTATGTTGGCAAATCATCACCGTACGCTTCGTCCTGCCCAGTATCCTGACCTTTTTGCAGTTACGCCTCCAACCGCAGCAGCAGACGGTCAACAGCAGTACTTTTGATATTTTGTCAATCAACTGTATGGCCTCGCCATTAAAAGCCACACTGTTTGCACCCCGGACGGCCAATTCCCTCACCAGAGAATCGACATCGGCCAGCCCAATTCCGGTCGAATTCGCAATTGAAGCGCCCAATAAGGCACCGATTCAATATTTACTCTCCGGCAGCTTTTTTTCCCTGCACTCCCAAACACTGCCAGGCTGCTCCAGTCAATCCAGAATCTTTCATTCCAGAGCGCCCCCGGTTTAATCAAAACGCAATGATCCGTTTTTAGGGTAAACCCCTCCCCATCATTGACCAGACCGAACGTCGGGGCGGTTGACACAGACCGCTGCACCCTGAGGAGTCGCCAGTCTGTGATAAGGGGAGCACAAAATTAAACCATGCAATTGCCTTTGCACATAAGGCAGGCGACAGATACTGGAAAAACGCAATGAAAACAGAAGCAAAAAAGGATAAATCGAGCAGTGGCATCGAATCGCAAAATGCGACAGCAAAATCATCGTCAGCAGTGCCGCTGTTTATTTGGGTGTTTATCATTCCCCTCATATTGATAATACTCGCCCGAGTCATCTGGAACTAAACTGGAACTAAACTGAAACGCATTGAAGATGCACCAATACGTTCCACAATCAAAAGCCAGGACAACGTCATTACCGCGAAAGAGGCTGTCGCAAAAAGCTGTTTTCGCAACATGAAAAGCAAAATCCGTCTTCCCCACGCAGGCGGGAAACCAGCAGAACGGACTGGATTCCCTACTTCGAGACTGTCGTTAAACGCGTTTATCGACAGTCTCAAAGGCGGGTATCCAGTGCGTAGGGAGCCTTAGGCGGCGATTGGTTTCCACAAATCGTTCCAATTTGGATTATACTCTTCTATAAGTTTTAGTTTCCATGAACGTCGCCATTTTTTCAGTCTCTTTTCTC